>NZ_JBIRCY010000016.1:0-124055 GCF_044326205.1 Mesorhizobium sp. IMUNJ 23232 | reverse complement strand
GGCTACGGCCGCTCGGCCCGACGCCGCCGCGCGCGCCGCGATGCCCGGCTTCTCCAGCGGTTCTCGGACAGGGAACTGGGCGACATCGGCCTGACGCGATTCGATCTCGTCTGGCGCGACTAGCCAGCCGCTACCACCACCTCGACCCGACCCGCTCCAAGGCAGAACCCCGCTTCGGAACGGACGGCTTCCGTATCCGCGCGTGAAGGGGCGCGCGGACATGGCCACGCTTTGCCCCTTCGATCCCAAGACTGGAAACAGGAGACCAACATGAGAAAGACTTTTGCAATTCTGGCGATGACCGTCGCAACCACCCTCGCCGCGTCCTTCGCAGGCGCGCAGGAACTGCCGGCGGCGGAGCAGACCTACAAGGAAATCGAGGCGGCGATCGGCAGCGTGCCGACCCACTTCAAGGCCTATCCGAAAGCCGGGGTCGCCGGCGCCTGGGCGCTCACCAAGGGCCTCGACTTCGGCGAGGGCACCACCGTCCTCGAACCCAAGGTCAAGTCGCTGATCAACCTGGCCGTAGCGGCGCAGATTCCCTGCCGCTACTGCATCTGGCTGGAGAGCAAGATGGCCAGGGACCGCGGCGCGTCCAGCGAGGAGATCGCCGAGGCGGTGGCGCTCGCCGGATACGTCCGCCACTGGAGCGCCGTGCTGAACGGCCTCCAGATCGACTTCGAAACCTTCAAGACCGAATTCGGCGGTGATTGAAAAGGCGGCGCCCGCCGTGCCACGCCGGGCGCCGCCTCCCCCTCATGCCGGAGCGAGCAAATTCATGGACATTCTCATCAATGCGGCGAACGTCCTTTACGTGATCGCCTATTTCACGATGGACATGTTGCGCCTGCGCATCCTCACCGTGACGGCGGCCACGTGTCTCGCGGTCTATTTCTACAGCCAGCCCGTATCGATGCTGAACGTCGTGGCCTGGAACATCTTCTTCATCATGCTCAACGTGATCCAGATTGTCCGGATCCTGTTGACTCGGAGGCGGAGCGCCTGAGCCCGAAAACCATACTCGTTCAAGCGGACCGTCCCCGGATTGAGGCCCTGTCCGGCCATGATGGACATGAAGAAGATAGACGTCGCCGCGATCGAGGCAGCCCGGCGCGGCTGACGGTCTCGCCGCGTTCCGCCCTTCAATCCTCGATCTCGTGCCGTGCCCGATCCCGGAAAATCCGCCTTATCACTTTTCCAGTCGTGGTCAGCGGCATCGAATCCACAAACGCCACCTCGCGCGGATATTCATGCGCCGACAGTCTTTCGCGCACAAAGCCCTTGATCTCCGCCGCCAGCTCGTCGCTCGGCGAAAACCCGTCGCGCAGCACCACATAGGCCTTGACGATCTCGGTGCGCAGCGGGTCGGGCTTGCCGACGGCCGCGGCCAGAGCAATCGCCGGATGGCCGGTCAAACAGTCCTCGATCTCGCCGGGGCCGATGCGGAAGCCGGCTGACGTAATCACGTCGTCGTCGCGCCCGAAAAAGGAAACGTAGCCGTCAGCGTCGCAAATGCCCTGGTCGCCAGTGGTCATCCAGTCGCCGATGAATTTCTGGCGCGTCGCCGTCTCGTTCTGCCAGTAGCCCAAAAACATCACCGGGTCGGGCCTTCGCACCGCGATCTGGCCGATCTCGCCCGCCGGCATCTTTTTGCCTTCGCCGTCGATGATCGCCACGTCATGGCCGGGCGACGGTTTGCCGATCGCCCCGCCCCGGCTGACGCCAAGTTCGGCGCAGGAGGACAGCACGATGTTGCATTCGGTCTGGCCGTAGAATTCGTTGACCGTCAGGCAGAGCTCGTCCTTCGCCCATTCGTAGGTCTCGCGGCCCAGCGCCTCGCCGGCCGAGCCCACCGTGCGCAGCTTCAGGTCAAAACGCCGGCGGATGCCGGCCACCGACTTCAGCATTCTGAGCGCCGTCGGCGGGATAAAGGCGTTGCGCACGCCCATCTTTTCCACCAGCCCGAGTACGGCCTCCGGATCGAACTTTTCGAATTTCCCGAACACCACCGGCACGCCGAAATAAAGCGACGGCAGCAAAAGGTTGAGCAGCCCGCCGGCCCAGGCCCAGTCGGCCGGCGTCCAGGCAAGATCGCCCGGCTGCGGAAAGAATTCGTGGTGGAACTGCACGCCGGGCAGATGGCCGATCAGCACCCGATGGCCGTGCAGCGCCCCTTTCGGCGGCCCGGTCGTGCCGGACGTGAAAATCATCATCGACGGATCGTCGGGCGTGGTGTCCACGGCCTCGAAAACCGGCTCATGGTCAGCCACCGCCTGCTGGAAACCCAGCGCGCCGGCCTCCGCCCCATCGGTGGAAACCACCAGTTCCAGCCCCGGCAGGCGGCCGCGAATGCCCTTCAGCTTGAAGACGCCCCTGGCGTTGGTGACGACCGCCTTCACGCCCGCCGTCTGCAGCCGGTATTCCAGCGCCTCGACGCCGAACAGCAGCGCCAGCGGCACGGCGATGGCGCCGAGCTTGTAGATCGCGACATGGGCGATCGCCGTCTCGAAACTCTGCGGCAGCAAGAGCGCCACCCGGTCGCCCCGGCCTATGCCCCGCCCTCTCAGAGCATTGGCCAGCGCGTTCGACTGGCGCGACAGTTCGCCGAAACTCATGCGGACCGGCGCGCCCTCCGCCCGGTACTCCAGCAGCGCGGTGCGCTCCGGCTCCGTCGCCGCCCAGCGGTCGCAGACTGCCACGCCGATGTTGAACCGCTCCGGGATCGCCCAGCGGAAATTTTTGTAGAGCGCCTCGTAGCTGTCCGCCCGTTCGAGCATGCTTGCCGGCCGTCCCCTTTCTTTTGCGCCGCAACAATCGGCAAAGCGTGGATACAGGACCGGGCGCGCGGCGGTCAACTCGGCGCGGTTTGGGGCGGGTCCAATCCGCCGCGCTCGACGCTTCGATCGTTCTTAGCTGTCCGTCCTCATCGCCCTTTGTCGTCCTCGTCGGCCTCCGTGGTCATGCTTGTTCTGCAAAATCCACGCGGGTTCCAAGCAACTCACTGTTTTCGCTTGGTTTTACAAGCATGACATTGTTTTCGACCGGCTGTTCGCCCAGGTCGGGAGAACCCTGAAGCAGGCCGCTGCCTCTCGAAAAATCAAGCCTTTTCAATGTGTTGCGCTGACAGAGTAATGGCCGCTTCGGCTTCCCGTCATCACCAAGGATTATTTTCTTAGGGGCATTGCATATGTTCCCTATATGTTCCATATTGAATGCCGGCCTTGTCTGGAGGTGGCATCGGTGGAGTTTGGAGACGCGAGTACGACAATCGAGGGATACCGGCAGGCGCTGAAGCATATCCTGTTGATGCTTATCGGCATGGCCGAGATGGGTTTCGGCAGGCCGCTGTCGCTGGTGCTCGGGGAAGCCGCCGTCGCTCCAAGGCCGGGACGGGCGGGAAGGGCGGGGCGGAACAAACCGTCTCCGGCGCTTTGCCTTCCCCGCCACCTCTACCGCGCCATTCTTCTGCTGCTGCGCCCGGCCGAATCCGCCGCCCGGCGGCTGATCATCGCGGCGGCGCAAGGCATCGTGGTGACCCTGCCGCCGTTTCGCCCGCGAAAGCTCAAGTTAAAGATATCCGACACAGTGGCCGCCATGCGCCGCCTCGGCCTTGCCGTTAATCTGTCAAAGGCAGACTTTGCCCGCTATGAAGCCGAGCGGAAAGCCGCCGAACTTCGCGCTTCCCGCCCGCGCGGACAAAACCTGTCGCTGCTCGATGCGCTGAAATATCCGTTCCGCATCCGCCGCAACTATGTGCCGGCGCATGCCGTGCCGCGCATCCGGTCGCTCGACGACGATGCGCCACGCATCCCCCTGCCGCCGCCGCCGTCACGCGACGATCCGATGAATGCGGCGAAGCTGACGCTCAGGCTGGACGCGCTGGGTCAGGCACTCGACGATCTTCCCGGCCAGGCACAACGTTTCGCCCGCTGGAAGGCGCGCAACGACGCAGGCCTTGCACGCGACAAAGCGGCCCGCGACGCGGCGGCAGCGAGAGGCAAGCCGGGTCCGGTCCGGTTCCGGCGTTTTTCGCCGCTCCGGCGCGGCCGTCCGCCCGGCGGAAGATTGCCGCGCTTCGATCCCGATGCTCCGAAACGCAAGAACATCCGCGAGGTCGACGAGATTCTGGCGCATGCCAATGCGATGGCCTACTACGCGCTGGAACCGCCGCGCAGGAATACGTCGTGATGGTGCCCCGGCCGAGCCAACCGATCTCGAAAGGCGAAGTATTTCAACAGTTTAACGGCCAGACGGAAAAGAATCCGGGCTTGGCGACGATCCATGCTGTCAGAAAATACCGCGGCTATTGGTAAGGCCAGCCAGACCCGCCCGCCTTTTCGGCGGCCTCAGGTCGGGTCCTCGCGATGCAGATCGTGGATTTCCACGCCGTCCTTGATGTCGGTCGGCGGCAGCAGCCAGTCGCGATGGCGCAAGGTGCGCTGCGTGTCCTCGAGCCCTGCCTCCCAATGCTCGCGCATCGAGGTTCCGGAGAATTCGTAGTCCTTGGCGTGGCCCTCGTAATTCTTGTGCTGGTAGATCAGGTGAACGATGTTGACGACGCCGGCGTCGGAATAGTCCTTGATCAGTTCCACCTCATCAGGCGTCAGTTGCTCCGGCGGCACCCGTTTCAGCGCGTCGAGCAGCCGCATCTTGAACGCATGGATGCGCCGAAACGTATCGGTGTTCTGGCGCGTGCGGCTGGAATACATGATGTCCTTGTGGCGCGACAGCACGTCCGGCATGCTGCGTGGCAGGTTGCCGCGCGCGCTGAACAGGTCGACCTGGAACACCAGCGAGCTGCGGTCCTCCTCCTGGTCGAGCAGATATTGCAGCGGCGTGTTGGAGACGATGCCGCCGTCCCAGTAATATTCGCCCTCTATGCGCACCGCCGGCAGGGCCGGCGGCAGCGCGCCGCTGGCCATGATGTGCTCGGGGCCGATGCGCATGTTCTGCGTGTCGAAATAGACGAAGTTGCCGGTGCGTACATTGACCGCGCCGACGCTGAGTCGCTTGCGGCCGTCATTCAGCACGTCGAAGTCGATGACGTTTTCCAGCGTATCCTTGAGCTCCGCCGAATCGTAGAAGCTGGTCGCGCCCGCCGCACCGGGCTGCTCCATCCACGGATTGGGAAAGCGCGGCTTGAAGAAGCCCGGCTGGCCGAACGTCATGGTCATCCAAGAGCTCGTGCGGTTGCGCACGTCGCGATAAAAATCGCCTTCCGGCGTATAGGCCCAGATTTTTCGGCCGGAGATCGTCTGCCAGAACTGCTCCAGCTTCTTCAGCCGATGGCGCGGCTCATTGCCGGCGACGATCGAGGCGTTGACCGCGCCGATGGAGACACCGGACAGCCAGGTCGGCTCGCAGCCGGTCTCGGCCAGCGCCTGATAGACGCCGGCCTGATAGGCGCCGAGCGCGCCGCCGCCTTGGAACACCAGCGCCACGCGATCGTAGAGCGACGCGATTTCTTCGACGGTGGCGGGCGCCGCCCTGGTCTTGTTGCGTTCGAGCACTTTGGCGTTCCGGCGGCGGGGGATCAGTCGTGTTTGGCGAGATAATCGTAGACCACCTCGCCGAGGCCGAGCGTCAGGTCGGCGGTGAAGTGGACCGCCGAGACAACCTCCAGCACCGGAAGGCGCGCCACGTCGCACATGACATGCGGGCGCAGGTCGAGCGCGGCCGGCGCCGTCCAGGCTTCCTTCAGCGTCAGGTCCGTCAGGTAATAGCGCACCAGTTCGCAGATGCGCGGCGTGGCGTCGACATGCGGGATGATCTTGATCATGAAATTGGGCTCGGCCAGCGACTTGAGCAGAGGCGCGTGCTCGATCGCCTTGTGCTTGTAGCCCATCGTGGCGGTGGCACAGAGCACGCTGCCGTAGTGCAGGGTGCCGACCACCACCTCGCCCTCATGCACGATCTTCGGATTGGCGAGCTTCTTCGGGAAACCCCAGAGTTCGCGGCCGCCGGCGATCGGCGAATCGTCGTCGAGATACATGGAATGCACGTAGCCGCCGCGCTGGCCGTTCAAGCGCACGGGGATGACCTGGCCGGTCTCGGTGTAGTCGCCAAAGCCGGTGGAGTCCGGCATGCGGATGAACTCGTATTTCACCAGCGGCTCGTCGATTTCGAGCGGTGCCGGCACCACCGCCTCCAGCGCCTCGCGCGTCGTCCGGTAGGTGACGATCACATATTCCCGATTGAAGAAGCGGTAGGGACCGGGCGGGTAGGAAGGGTTGGTGAGCGGCATCGCATAGGCGCGCTTCAGGACTTCGGCGATATCCACGCTGTTACCTCGGTTGGTTGCGGAAGCCGCACCGCATGTCTGACGATGTTGCACGGCACCATGACAGGGACGTGTCACTCTAAGCCGGCAATGCCTGCATTTCCAAGGCCTGTAATCGGGCCGACACATCGCCGTGACACTGTGCCTGCTGCGCTGCACAAGCGCGCTCCGGTCCATCTCCATTGCTTTCCAGCGAGATCATCATGGGTTTGCTGTCCTCCAAGAACGCCCTCGTCACCGGCTCGACCAGCGGCATCGGCCTGGCCATCGCCCGCGCTTTCGCCGCCGAAGGCGCCAACGTCACCATCAACGGGCTCGGCGACGCGGCGGCGATCGAAGCCGAACGCGCGGCCATCGAAGCGGATTTCGGTGTGCAGTGCCGCTATTCCGGCGCCAACATGATGAATGGCGAGGACGTCACCGCCATGATCGAGCAGGCGGAAGCCGCCTTCGGCACGTTGGACATCCTCGTCAACAATGCCGGCATCCAGCATGTCGCGCCGATCGAGGAGTTTCCCGACGACAAATGGGAAGCGATCATCCGCATCAACCTCGTGGCCGCCTTCTACGCCATCAAGGCCGCCCTGCCCGGCATGAAGGCCCGCAAATGGGGCCGCATCATCAACACCTCGTCGGCGCATGCGCTGGTCGCCTCGCCATTCAAGTCAGCCTATGTATCGGCCAAGCACGGGGTCAGCGGCCTGACCAAGACGGTGGCGCTGGAGGCTGCGGAGCACGGCGTGACCTGCAATTCGATCGCGCCGGGTTATGTGTGGACGCCTCTGGTCGAGAAGCAGATCCCGGACACGATGAAGGCGCGCGGCATGACCGAGCAGCAGGTCAAGCACGACGTGCTGCTCGCCGCCCAGCCGACGAAGGAGTTCGTCACCGTCGACGAGATCGCCGCCCTTGCCGTGTTCCTGTGTTCGGACGCGGCAAAACAGATCACCGGCGCGACGCTGCCGGTCGACGGGGGCTGGACGGCACAGTAACCGGCTATTTCACTACTGGACCTTCCGCCGAGCGGTATTTTTTCGGGGCAGCCGGGAGAAGTACCGGGGAGGCTGGAAGCAAGCGGCAAGCCCGCGAAAGCTTCCGGATGACGAACATCGGAGAGCCGCAAGCCACTACCAAAATCGATTGTAGTCTGAATGGCGACAATTGCAGGTAGCAGCGCGAAGTGATAAATCCCGCAAGCAATTTCGGGAGGATTTCATGCTTGTCAGCGATTTCGTCTCCGGCGTTTCGCCGGAATTTACCTTGACCCGCAGTGGCGACCAGGTGACCGCCACGCTCTATTATGGGCTCACCGGCTATTATGACGAGGAACTCGGCTACTACCTCTGGGACGGCGACATCTACGGCAACATCGGCGTCTACGAGAACTATTTTTATCAAGGCAATGACCGGCCGATGGATCTGAGCTTCGTCGCGACGCTTGCCGACGCGACGCCGACCACCGGCACCTATGCGATAAACGACTATATCGGCGGCGCCAGTCTGGCCCACGAATTCACCGTGACGATATTCTCGTCCGCTGGCAATTTTGTCGGCACCGAGAAGGCGGATTACGTCTTCGGTTCGGGCGCAGCGGATACATTTCGCTCGATAGGCGCCGGCGACATTTTCGAGGGCGGCGCCGGCAACGATCTCTACCGGGTCTACAGCAGCGACGTGAAAATCGTCGAGGCCGCGGGCGAAGGCGACGACAGCGTCGCCAGCGCGGTCTCCTACGTGCTCGGCGCCGGCGTTTCGGTCGAGCATCTCTCCACCAACGGCTCGATGAGCACGGCGGCAATCAACCTGACCGGCAACGAGTTTGCCCAGGAGCTTCGGGGCAACGCCGGCAAGAACGTGCTTGACGGCAAGGGCGGCAACGACACGCTGAACGGCGGCAGCGGCATGGACTATTTCGTGTTCTCGTCGGCCCTCGGAGCGGGCAATGTCGACACTATCCTCAACTACAGCGTGGCCGCCGACACGATCCGGCTGGAGAATGCCATCTTCACCGCGCTGTCGACGGTGGGCGCGCTGGCGGCGACAGCTTTCAAGGACCTCGCCGACGGGCCGAAGGACGCCGACGACCGCATCATCTATAATTCCACGACGGGCAATCTCTATTATGATGCCGACGGTTCCGCCGGCGCCTACGGCAACGTCAAGTTCGCCAGCATTGCCAATCTGGCGGACCTCACGGCTGCGGATTTCGCCGTCATCTGAGCCGCGCGAGGCCCGCTCACCGGGCTTTCGCGAAAGCTCCCCGGAACGCGACGATCGCCAGCACGAGACTGGCGATCGCATTCCAGCCGGCAAGCGACAGGCCGAGGATCCGCAGCGCCGCCTTGTCGCAGGACGGCGGCACGACGCTGTTCAGCGAATCGAGCACGCCATTGCCTCCGGTGTCGGACGGCGCGGCCACCATGCCGCAGTCCGTCGGTCCCGGCCAGAAACCCCATTCGACGCCGGAATGGTAGACGCCGAGGTAGAGCCCGTAGACCATCAGCAGGCCGCCGACGACCAGCAGGCCGCGCGTGACAATGGGCGGCAGTCGCATCAGCGTGGCAAGGAAGGCGACGAGCATCAGCGGCGCCCCGACATAATATGGGATACGCTGCTCGTAGCAGAGCTTGCAGGGGATATAGCCGCCCAGATACTGGAAACCGAGCGCCCCGCCGACCGTTGCCGCCATGGCGATGGCGAGGAAAAGCGCGGTCAGCGCCTGTGGGCGCGTGGTCGGGGCGGGCAAACTGCTCATCGAGGAAAGTCCGTTCAAGCGGGGTTCGTCAGAAGACGTACCTGACCAGAATATAAAGCAGAATTAGGACAGCCGCCGCCGCCCCTGCCAGCAGGCCGAGGCGCTTCTCGATGAAGTGGCGGATCGATTCTCCATAGCGCCTGAGCAGCCAGGCCAGGATCAGGAAGCGTGCGCCGCGCGCCACGATCGCCGACAGGATGAACCAGCCGAGCGGAAAACTGATGAGGCCGGCAAGGATGGTGACGACCTTGATCGGCGGCAGATGCGCGAGGCCGGAGGTAACCAGCATCAGCAGGATGAAGCCGGTGCCGGTGGACACGCGCAGCGTCTCGAACTCGTCATATTTGCCGTAGAACTCCAGCACCGGCCGCGCCACCGCTTCGAACGCATAATGCCCGAGCAGCCAGCCGGCTATGCCGCCGAGCACCGAGGCGGCGGTCGCCACCAGCGCATAGCGGTAGGCACGGTCCGGCCGCGCCAGCGCCATCGGCAGATAGAGCACGTCGGCCGGCACCAGGAACACCGAACTCTCGACGAAAGCGATGACCGCCAGCCACGCTTCCGCCGACTTGCGCGCGGCAAGCGACATGGTCCAGTCATAGAGCTTTCGCAGCATCGGTCGTTCCGTGGTTGTTCCGGCCCGGCCGATTTCCGCCCATTCGCGGGGCACCGCCCGAAGATGGCGAAATCCATACAATGCAATTCCTGTAAAAAGAATTGCCCGCCCTCTCCTGCGCCCGAAAGCCGCTGGTGACAGGCGGGACCGGCCGAGAACGACAGGCTCACCCGCTAGGCCGCCTTCAACCATGACGCCGACGGACAGAAGTCCTTTCTGATTTCGTTCTCGGCCAGGCGAGCGCATCGGGCGACAGAGACTCGCTTGCCGGCTCTTCGCTGCGTGAAGCTGTTGACGAGACCATGCCTCTCCGTATAGTCCGCTGCCGTTCACGCCCACATGCGGGCTGAGCCCCTGTGGCGGAATTGGTAGACGCGGCAGACTCAAAATCTGTTGCCTTCACGGGCGTGCTGGTTCGATCCCGGCCAGGGGCACCAAATCTCAACCTCTCGAAATTGGCGCAACGTACGATCCACGCCATCTGAGCATCGAGAATTGTTGTCCAGTTTCTTTCTGAAAACCATTTGACTAAATAATATCCTGGTGCGAAGCTCCCTGTCAGGGAGGCGCGGCGACGTGGCACTCAAGGGGACCAACCAGGAATTCGGGCGGCCGTACAACCGGCGCATCGTGCTGGAATCGATCCGCCTGCATGCGCCGACCACGCGCGGCGAGATCGCCAAGCGCGTCGGTCTCACCGTCCAGACCGTTTCCACCATCGTCCGCGAACTGGAGGAGCAGGGCTACGTCCTCTCCGCCCGCGAGGAACCGAAAGGGCGCGGCGTGCCGCCCTCTACCCTGCGCATCAATCCGGACGGCGGCTACGCGGTCGGCGTCCACCTGACGCCGCTCGGCGTCAGCGCAGCGCTCATCAACCTCAGCGGCGACGTGGTCGAAAATCTGTATCGCGACGCGCCGGCACCTGCGCCGGACCAGGCCTTCGATCTGATCGGCACCTTGGTGCGCGACCTGACCCGGCTGCGGCCGGGCGGCCGTATGCTCGGCGTCGGCATGGCGCTGCCCGGTCCGTTCGGCGTCGAGGCGATGAGTTTCATCGGCCCTACCACGATGGACGGCTGGCAGGAGGTGCCGCTGAAAGAGCGGCTGGCCGAGGCCACAGGCCTGCCTGCCTTCATCGAGGCGGACATGGCAGCGGCCGCGCTGGGCGAACAGCTCTACGGCGTCGGCACGGATTTTTCCGAATATTATTATCTCTATTTCGGCGTCGGGCTCGGCGGCGTCATGGTGCACGACGGCGTGGTGCTGCGCGGCGCCTGGGGCAATGCCGGCGAGATCGGCCACATTCCGGTAGTTCCCGACGGCGAGCCCTGCCCTTGCGGCAATCGCGGCTGCCTCGAACGCTATCTGTCGCTGGAGGCGCTCGGCCGGCACAAGGGCGGCGAAACGGCCTGGGCCGGCGAGATCGCGCCGATCTTCCGCAATGCGGTGACCACCATCGAGAACCTGTTCGACCCGCAGACGGTCGTGATCGGCGGACTGGCGCCGGCCTCGCTGCTGGCAAGGCTGGCGGCCGCCGCCAAAACCCTGCCAAACTCGGTCTCCGCGCGCCGCGACCGGCGTGCCCCGCGTGTCACCGTGGCGCGCGGCGGCGAGCAATCGGTGCTGCGCGGCGCGGCGGCGCTCGCGGTCTCCGGTGTGCTGTCGCCGCGCTTCGGGCAGATGTTCACGGCGCGCGAGGACGGGCGGGAAGCGCCAGACGGCAAGGAGATGGCGGCATGACCGAACCGCTGCTGGTGTTGGAGGACATCCGCAAGAACTACGGCGCGATCGAAGCGCTGAAGGGCATCTCGTTTTCGATTGGCAAGGGCGAGGTTGTCGCCTTGCTCGGCGACAACGGCGCTGGAAAATCGACGCTGGTGAAGATCATCGCCGGCGGGTTGGAGCCGACTTCGGGCCGCATGCTGTTCGAGGGCAAGGAGTTTCTGGCAAAATCCCCCGCCGAGGCCAAGGACGCCGGTATCGAGACCGTCTACCAGGACCTGTCGCTCTGCACCAATGTCGACGTCGTCGCCAATTTTTTCATGGGCCGCGAGATCACCCGAAAAGTGCTCGGCGTGCCGGTGCTGGACGAGCGCGCCATGGAGCGCGAGGTTGCGAAGGCGCTTTCCAATGCCGGCACCCGCATCCCCTCCCTCAGGACCAAGGTCGAGCACCTGTCGGGCGGCCAGCGCCAGGCGATCGAGTTGAACCGCTTCGTCCACTGGGGCGGCAAGCTTGTACTGCTCGACGAGCCGTTCGCAGCGCTTGGCGTCGAGCAGACGCGGCGCGGCCTCGACATGATCCGCCAGGTCGCCCGGCAAGGCATCGGCGTCGTCATCATCACCCATATCATGCAGCAAGCCTTCCAGGTCGCCGACCGGATCGTGGTGATCCGCCAGGGCGTCGTGGCAGGCGATGTTGCGCGCAGCAAAACCAGCCCCGACGCGGTGATCAACATGATCACCGGCGAAACGCTTGCCGGTGCCGGACCGGCAGGCTGACGGGGATAAAGAGGGGTCCGGCTCAAAGAGGAGCAAACGAAATGAAGCGAATATTACTTGCCGCATTCGGCGTCGTGGCATTGGCGATCGCCATGCTGACGCCGGCCTTCGCGCAGTCGAAGGGCACGGTCTATTACCTCGTGCCGACTCTGCTCGACGAGTTCCAGACGGGCTCGGTGAGCGCGCTGGAAATGTTCCTGAAGCAGACCGGCTACGAGATGAAGACGCTCAACGCCGACAACAAGACCGACGCGCAGCAGAGCCAGATGAACGACGTGATCGCGCTGAAGCCCGCGGCGATCATCCTTGCCGCCGTCGACTTCAACGCGCTGAAACCCTCGATCGAGGCGGCGATGGCGGCGGGCATCCCGGTGGTCGAATTCGACCGCCAGATCACTTCGACGCCGTCGGCCTTCACTTCGGTGGCCGGCACGGTCGAGATCGGCCAGGTCGCCGCCGACCAGGCCGAAAAGCTTCTGACGGCCAAGAACGGTTCGGTGAAAGGCAAGATCCTGCAGGTGCTGGGTGACCCCGGCGACCCCTACACGCTCGACATCCAGAAGGGTTTCGAGGAGAAGATGAAGGCGTTTCCGGACGTCCAGATCATCTCCGTGCCCGCCATGCAGTGGGAGGCAAGCAACGCCGGCACCATCGTCGCCGACCAGCTCGTCGCCAATCCCGACATCGACCTGATCTTCAGTCATGCCGCGCATCTGTCGGTCGCTGCCGTCGCCTCGCTGGAATCGGCCGGAAAAAAACCCGGCGACATCATGATGATGAGTTCGAACGGTGCGCCGGTCGGTCTCGACCTGATCCGAAAAGGCTGGCTGAACGTCGAGGTCGAGCAGCCGCTCTACGCGCAGGCGGCGGCGGTGGCCATGTTCATGGACAAGGTCGTCAACAAGCAGGAGATCAAGCCCGGCGAGTATGACGTGCTGCATCTCAAGTCGACGGTGACCAACGAAGCCTGGGGCCCGAACATCAAGATCCCGGGCGCGGCGATCGACAAGTCGAACGTCGACAACCCGGCCTTCTGGGGCAACATGAAGCCGCCGACGGATACCGTGAAGGCGGTCGAATAAAACCGGCGTATTGCCCCTCATCCGCCTGCCGGCACCTTCTCCCCGTGAAGAACGGGGAGAAGGAAGACTAGCCGCACCCGTTTCGCCTTCTACGGCATCCGTTGTTGGCGAGGTCGGCGGTGATAGCGACTCTCTCCCCGTTCTTCACGGGGAGAGATGCCCGGCAGGGCAGTGAGGGGCAGCGCCGACGCTGCCAAATTTCCACACGGACTTTTCAGGCCGAGCCTCGAACCCACATGAACCCACGCACCCGAAAAATCCTCGAGACTGTCCTCGACAATCTCGTCTGGTTCATGCTGCTTTTCGTGCTGATCGTCTTTTCGATCTTCATCCCGAACTATTTCCAGCTCGGCATCTTCGCCAACATCATCGAGGCGTCGAGCGTGCTGGGCGTCATGTCGATCGGCCTGGCGCTGGTCATCATCGCCGGCCACATGGATCTGTCGGTGGAATCGGTGGCAGCACTTGCCGCCATAGCGGTCGGCATCCTGTTCTGCTCGGCCGGCATAGGTTTGGGCATAAAACTCTATCCCGAATGGCTGATGGTTCCGGTGTCGCTGCTGGTCGCCCTCGCCGTCGGCGGGTTGATCGGCTTCTTCAATGGCTTCCTGGTCGTGAAGCTGAAGATGAGCGCCTTCATCATCACGCTCGCCTCCTACATCTGGGTGCGTGGGCTGGTGCTCGCCGTGTCGGGCGGACGCTCGGCGCAGGATCTGGCGCCGGCCATCCGCTGGTTCGGCATCCAGCGCCTGCTCGGCCTGCCGCTGACGGCCTGGATTGCCATCGCCTGCTTCGTCGTCTTCTCGCTGATCATGGCCAAGACCCCCTTCGGCCGGCATCTGGTGATGATCGGCGGCAACGAGACGGCAACTTACCGCGCCGGCATCCGCGTCACCCGCAACCTCGTCATCGCCTTCGTGCTGGCGGGCGCCATCGCCGGGCTGGCCGGCTGGCTGCTCGCCATCCGCACCTCCGGCGCAACGGCCAATCTCGGCGTCGGGCTTCTGTTCAACGCCTTCGCGGCGGTGGTCATCGGCGGCGTCAGCCTCAAGGGCGGCGTCGGCTCGCTGCCCGGCGTCTATGCCGGCGTGCTGCTCCTATCCTCCATCAACACGGCGATCAACCTCATGGGCCTTCCCGCCAATTTCACCCAGGTCGTGCACGGGCTGCTGGTGCTCGCCGCCGTGCTGCTCGACACCTTCAAGCAGAACCTGCGCCAGAGGCTGGCATGACCGGACGCTTGCAGGACAAGGTCGCACTGATCATCGGCGCCGCGCGCGGCATCGGAAAGGGCATCGCAAAACGGTTTGCCGAGGAGGGCGCGAAACTCGTGCTCGCCGATAGCGAGGCCGAAATCGGCCGGGAAACCGCCGACGAACTCGGTGCCGCCTTCATTGCCGTCGATATCTCGAAAATGGCCGACGCCGAAGCCGCCGTCGCCCTGGCGCTCGACCGGCACGGCCGCCTCGACATCATCGTCCAGAACGCCGGCATCTACCCGTGGCAACTGATCGAGAACACCAGCCCGGACGACTGGGACCGTGTAATGGCCGTCAACCTGCGCGGCACTTTTAATGCGGCACGCGCCGCGCTGGTGTCGATGAAGGCGCAGGGCTACGGCCGCATGCTGTTCACCTCGTCGATCACCGGCCCGCATGTCACCAGCCCCGGCCACGGCCACTATTCCGCGACAAAATCCGGCATCAACGGTTTTATCCGCTCGGCGGCACTGGAGTTTTCAGGCTACGGCATCACCGTCAACGGCGTCGAGCCCGGCAACATCTTGACGGAAGCGATCCAGGAGCAACGCGGCGCGGCCTTCATCAAGAACATGGAGGACGCGATCCCGCTCGGTCGGCTCGGCACACCGCGCGACGTCGCCAACGCCTTCCTGTTCCTCGCCTCCGACGATGCGAGCTACATCACCGGCACGACCATCGTCGTCGACGGCGGGCAGTTGCTGCCGGAAGGCGCGGATTTCCGCATCCTGCCGCCGTGACCTTTGCTGGTGTGATCCTCGACTTCGGCGGTGGTTTCTTCCTCCGCCAGGCGACGCAAGCCGACCATCCAGCGTTGCGAAAAATCTGCCTGGAAACCGGCGACGCTGGCGAGGATGCGACGGCGCGCGAGGATGATCCTGACTTGATCGGGCAGATTTACGCCGTTCCCTATCAGGTCTTCGAGCCGGATTTTGCGTTTGTCATCGACAACCCCTCGGGCGTGGCCGGCTACCTGCTCGGCGCACCCGACACCGCTGCCTTCTACACCTGCCTCACCGAAAGCTGGTATCCGGCGCTTCAGCAACGCGTCACCGATCCCGGCCCCGATGCTTCACGCTGGCAGGGCAGCGACTGGGCGCGGCACCGTATCCACCACCACGGCCTCACCATCCCGCCCGCGCTTGCAGTCTATCCGTCGCATGGCCACATCGACCTGCTGCCGCAAGCCCGCGGCAAGGGCATCGGCCGACAGTGCATAACCTTCCTCGAAGGGCGCTTCGCCGAAGCAGGCTCCACCGGCCTCTGGCTCGAAGTCCATCCGCGCAACCACAAGGCGCTACGCTTCTATGCGAGTCTCGGATACCGGCCGTCGCCGGCTCTGGAACCATCCGAAAACGCCATCTACGTCGTGAAGCGATTTGCCGGTGCGGGATAGCTGAGGACGACCGTCGCTTGGGTGCGTCCTTCGAGGCTCGCCCTTCTGGATTCTACGCCAAGTCTTCGAAGATAGAAGAGGGCTCGCACCTCAGGATGAGGGCCGACGGAGCCCCAACGCCAATCCGATATGTTTTCGCGACCAAGATATTTGAAGGGCCAGACACTGGCGATTGGCATTGCACCCACGCCGGTCCTCCTCCTGAGGTGCGAGCCCGCACGACGTCGGACCGTTGAGCGAAATCTCCGAAGGGGCGAGCCTCGAAGGACGCACCCCAGGCACCGCAGGCCAAAGCGTCGGACACAAAAACATCCGACGCCCCAACTCACGGCTCCAGTTCGACATCCCAATACAGATAGTCCATCCAGCTTTCATGCAAATAGTTCGGCGGGAACAGCCTGCCATTGTTGTGCAGGTCGTGCACCGTCGGCTGGAACGGTTTTTGCATCGGCCACATCTTCGCCTGCGCCGGCAGGTGCCCGCCTTTCCGGAGATTGCAGGGCGAGCAGGCGGCGACCACATTCTCCCAGGTCGTCGCGCCGCCGCAATGGCGGGGGATGACATGGTCGAAGGTCAGGTCCTCCGGCGTGCCGCAATACTGGCACTGGAAGCGGTCGCGCAAAAACACGTTGAAGCGCGTGAACGCCGGATGGCGGGACGGCTTGACGTAGCTCTTCAGGCTGACGACGCTCGGCACCCGCATCGAGAACGACACGGACGACACCGAATGCTCGTATTCGGCAACGATGTTGACGCGGTCGAGGAACACGGCCTTGATCGCGTCCTGCCAGGACCAGAGCGACAGCGGGTAATAGCTGAGCGGCCGGTAATCCGCATTCAGCACCAGCGCGGGCAGCCCATCTGGAGATACCGCGACCGTCACTTCAAAAACCTCCGTCGAAGGTCCAGGACCGATGCTAATAGTCTAAGCCCGACATGACAGGGATGTGAAGCGCCTTCGCGGCTACATTGCGGCGCAAAACCACGCGTATTTTCAGGTTTTTTGCGGAGTTTGGAGGATCGGCGCGGCGTCCCTGCCCTTCGTCTCGCGATAATAGGCCCAGAAAAGCCGCGACGCGATGCCGCGCCACGGCGACCATGATTCGGCGATTCGCGTAAGCTGCTTGTCGCCGGGACGCGTTTCCATGCCGAGAGCGTGGCCGACCGCCGTCTGCAGCGCCACGTCGCGGGCCGGGAAAATATCGGGATGGCCAGCGGCGAAAAGCAGGTAGACCTCCGCCGTCCACGGGCCGATGCCAGGCACCGCGGTGAGTCGGCCGATGGCGTCCTCGGCCTCCAGCCTGCACAGGTGGATGAGGTCCAGTCCACCCGCCACCGCACCGGCCGCCGCCAGCATCGCCCGCTGTTTTGGCCGTGAAAACCCGGCCTTGCGGAACGCTGCTTCTCCCGCGCCGAGCACTCCTTCCGGCGTCAGCGGATCGACGAGTTTGACGAAACGCCCGAAGATCGCATCGGCGCTGGCGCGCGACACCTGCTGCGAGACGATGATCGAGGCAAGACTGGCAAACCCCGGCTCGGTCAGCCGCAACGGCACCTCGCCGGCCATACGGCGCACCGCCGGCAACCTCGGATCGGCAGCGCAAAGCGCGTCGAGCCCGTCCGCAACATCGTCCATTCCAACAATTCGCCGCATGCCGCCCTTGTCCGTCAAAGCCCGGCAAAGTAGCAATCGATCGAATCTTTGCGCAACCCGTTTCCGGCGCCGATGAATCCGCCCATCTTTCGCTTCGCGCCCAGCCCGAACGGCAGGCTGCATCTCGGCCACGCCTATTCGGCGCTGCTGAACCAGCGACTCGCCGATGCTGCCGGCGGAAGACTGCTGCTGCGGGTGGAGGACATCGACACCACCCGCTGCACGCCGGAATTCGAGGCCGGCATTTTTGACGATCTGCATTGGCTGGGGATGCGCTGGGAAGAGCCGGTACGCCGTCAATCCGAACATTTTTCCGGCTATGAGCAAAGCCTGCGCCGGCTGATGGATGAAAACCTTGTCTATCCGGCCTTCATGAGCCGGGGCGAGATGCGCACCTACATCGTCGAGCAGGAAGCATCGGGAAAAAACTGGCCGCGCGACCCGGACGGCGTGCCGCTCTATCCCGGCCTCGACAAGGCACTGTCCGAGAAAAAGCGTACCGCCTTGATCGACGAGGGAAGGCCGTTCGCCTGGCGGCTGGACATGGCGGCTGCCCTCGCGCGTATTGGCCGGCCGCTTGCATGGACAGAATTTTCAGCCGACGATCTCTCCGTCCTGAACCAGGTCGAAGCGCGGCCACAAGACTGGGGCGACGTCATCCTCGCCCGCCGTGACACGCCGACCAGCTACCATCTGTCCGTCGTGGCGGACGATGCCTTGCAAGGCATTACACAGGTCGTGCGTGGCCTCGATCTCTTCGCCGCCACCGCCGTGCATCGTGTGCTGCAGGAACTGCTCGGCCTTCCCGCGCCGCTCTATCACCACCATCGGCTGATCCTCGGGCCGGATGGTCGAAAACTTTCGAAGAGCCTCCGCGACACCGGCATCGCCACCCTGCGCGGAAATGGCGCAGCACCGGGCGATATCAGGCGCATGATCGGTCTCGATCCCTTTTGATCCCGGCGGTTTTGGACCGATTCGCCAGACCGCGTTTCTGCCGGTCAGCCGCTGTTCACTACCTCCGGTAGGTTGGCATCGTCACACTCGGCCCTTAGACATGGCGTCCGTGCGGGCGGGCTTCGATGTTGAATCGAGGTGTCTTTGTTCATATCCGCCCCCGCTGTCCGCCTGGCTCTGCTGCCCTTTCTGCTCGTGTTATTCGTAACCGGATGTACCTCCCCGGTCATGCAGGAAGGCGGGCTTGCCAATCCGCCGCTTTCCGAAAAAGGTGTCGTTTACCTGTTCGCCGGCCTGACGCCGACCGGCGACGACATGGCGCGCAGCGGCATGTTCAGCCTGACGCAATACATTCGCGCCGCCGGTGTCCGCGCCGATGTCTACAATCCCGTCAACTGGAAGGAGGCTGCGGACAATTTCCTGGCGCAACCGAACCGAACCGAAACGCCCGTCGCCGTGGCCGGCTACTCTCTGGGCGGCAATGCCGCCACGCAATTCGCCGACCGTTTGCAGACGGCCGGCGTGCCGGTGCAGACGCTTCTCGTCTTCGAGGGCTACAAGCCGACCCCGGTGCCCTGCAACGTGCGCCGGGCGATCGATATGTATGGCTCGGACGGCCTGTTCAGCCTGTCGTCGCGCCTGCGGCCGCAAAAAACCTTCACCGGAAGGCTGGAAACCGTGGACTGGTCAAAACTGCACAAGAATGGGCGCCACGACCATCTCGGCGTGTCGAAGGAGCCCGCCGCGCTTGAATATGTTCAGCACGCGCTGATCGGCGACAATCAAGTTCGCGAGATAGCGTCGTCTCCGGACGAAGCCAACTGTTTTGCGCGCTCATAAGCTACGGTGCCGCTTCCACAAACTGAGCGATTGCGTCCGCGTGCCGCGCCAAATCGGCGCGACACGCTCTACGGCTTGAACAGCCGGACCGGACTGCCCTTGGCGCGGGCCACGACGCCCTTGGCTTCGAGGTCCAGTTGCACGGCCTTCGCCCACCATCCCGCCTTGGCGCCGCCGGGAAACAGGTCTTCCGGCAAGAGGGGCGTCAGGCGGGTCCGGATCTCCACCGGCGTCAGCCCGGGCTCCGTCTCGGGAAGCACCGCCAGATACGCCTTCTTCATAGCCTCGTATTTCGTCTCGTCGACCGCATAGGTCGAGCCCGGCCTGATGACATTCTCGATGCGGATCTTGCCCATATATATTCCTCCGTTCGTGCCAAGGACGTCGCAGTGGCGGCAACGCCGACATCTTGTATGAAAATCTCCAACTTCGTCGAAGTGACTGCCGTCTGGGCTTGCGCCTTCGTTTCATCTCTTCTGAACCAATGATTCAGGATTTCGCCTTTGCGTGCCACTTCCTGGGGCAATAGAGCGGACGCACCTGAAACAGGCCGCTTCCATGCAGACCAGAAAATTCATCCCGACGGCCTTCGTGCTGCTATGGGCCACCGGCTTCATCGGCGCGCGCTACGCCATGCCCTGGGCCGAGCCCTTCACCTTCCTTGCAGCGCGTTTCGGCCTGGCCTTCCTGATCCTGGCGGCCATCGCCCTTACCACGGGCACGTGGCGCATGGCGCGCCGCGACATCCTCTATGCGCTGGCCGCCGGCGCGCTCATGCACGGCGTCTATCTCGGCGGCGTGTTCTGGGCGGTGCGTGAGGGGCTGACGGCCGGCCTGTCGGCGCTGATCGTCGGGCTTCAGCCCCTGATCACCGCCGTTCTGGCCGGCATTTTTCTCGGCGAGGAGATTTTCCCGCGCCACTGGGCCGGGCTGGCGGGTGGATTCGCCGGAGTGGTGATCGTCATCCTGCCGAAGCTTGGCTCCGGACTGGATGCAGTCACCTTGCCGATGCTCGCCGCCGCCATCCTCGCTGTCGCCGGTATGAGCGCCGGCACGGTGCTGCAGAAAAAATTCGGCGCGGCCCGCAATCTCGTGATGGGAACCGCCTGGCAATATGTCGGCGCGACGGTGCTGATGGCGGCCGGCTCGCTGGCGCTGGAGACGCACACCATCGTGCTTACCGGCGAACTCATCTTCGCCATGGTCTGGCTGGTGGTCGTGCTGTCGATCGGCGCCATCTTCCTGCTGATGATCATGATCCGCGAGGGCGAGATGGCGAAGGTGTCGTCGCTGTTCTATCTCGTGCCGGCGGTCACCGCCGTCATGGCATGGCTCCTGTTCGGCGAGAGCCTGAGCTGGGTCCAGATCGCCGGCATGGCGCTGGCCACCTTCGGCGTCGGCCTGGCGACATCTCAGCCACCTACCCGCGCCCGCGCATCAAGGTAACGGCGGATCGACGCATTCAACTCGCCGCCGAGAATGAAGACGGCCGAGACGATGTAGAGGAACACCACCGCGATCATGATCGAGGCTAGCCCCGCATAGGTGGTCACATAGGACGAGAAGTGGTCGAGATAGGCCGCGAACACCGTCGAGCCGACAAGCCAGCCGATCAGCGTGAAGATGATGCCCGGCACCATATGGGTGAAGCGGCGCTTGCCGGCAGGCAGCCAGACATGCACGGCAATCAGCCCCAGCACAATGACGACCGAGGCGATGACGAACCGCCACAGCGTGATCGTGCCGAGATAGGGTTCGATCCATGCGGCCTTCGCCAGCGCCACCCGCACGATCAGCGGCGCGAACACCAAGAGTACGCTGATGACCAGAAATCCTACCGTGGCGATCAGCACGAAGGCGAGGCTCTGGATGCGCCGGTAGAGGAACGGCCGCGTCTCGGTGACCCGGTAGGCACGGTTGAGCGAGGTGCGCAGCGCCTCGATGCCGTTAGAGGCGAAGAACGCGCCAAGCAGCGCGCCGTAGGTCAAGAGGTCGCTGCGCTGCACGGTGAGCACATTGATCACCTCCCGGGAGATTGGCGCCGCGATCTGCTCCGGCCATGTGTCGAAGACCAAATGCACGGCGGTCTCGGAGAATGCCTGCGCGCCTAGAAAACTTGCCAGCGTCGTGGCGAAGATCAGGAACGGGAACAGCGCCATCAGCGCGGTGATTGCCAGATGGCTGGCCATGGACCATCCGTCGTCGTCGTTGAAGTGGCCGAGCATGTCGGTCAGCACACGCCGGACGGCGACGATCTTCCGCATGGGCTCTTCGTTCTCCGTCGATTGTTTCGCGCCCGCGAATATGGGAAGGGTTTTCGGCATATGGCAAGCCGCGACCCCACCGAGAATCCTGCAGCCGGGTACGCCCGCACGATCATCGTGACCGGCGCCTCGTCCGGCATAGGCGCCTACTGCGCGCGGGCGCTGAAAAGCGAGGGCTGGCGCGTCTTCGCCACGGCGCGAAAGCCGGAGGACATCCGGGCTTTGAAGGACGAAGACATCGAGGCCTTCTACCTCGACTATCGCGAGCCGGAGTCGATCGAAGCGCTCGTCGCAACCGTGCTGGAGCGCACCGGCGGAAAACTCGACGCCCTCTACAACAACGGCGCCCACGCCCAACCGGGGGCTGTCGAGGACCTGCCGGTCGAGGCGCTGCGGGAACAGTTCGAGGCGAATTTTTTTGGCTGGCACGACCTCACACGCCGCATCGTCCCGGTGATGCGGGCGCAAGGCCACGGCCGCATCGTCCATTGCTCGTCGATCCTCGGCCTGACGCCGGTGAAGTTCCGCGGCGCCTATTGCGCCTCCAAGCACGCGCTGGAAGGATTGATGCTGTGCCAGCGCGCGGAATTGGAAGGGTCAGGCATACAGGTCTCGCTGATCGAGCCGGGACCGATTGCCTCAAAGATCGCGCCGAACGGACTGACGTGGTTTCTCAAGAACATAGACCACGAAAACTCGGTCCACCATGAAGCCTACCAAGCGCAACTTGCCCGCATGCGCGGCGGCGGCTCGAAATCGCGGCTGAAGCTTGGTCCGGAAGCCGTCTATGCGGTTCTGCGTCACGCCCTCCTGTCGCAAAACCCGCGGCCGCACTATGCTGTCACCTTGCCGGCAAAGATCGGCGTCATCCTGAAGCGCGTTTTGCCGGCTTCGCTTCTTTACCGTGTTCTCGCCTCGCAGGCGTGAGCCGCTTCATCGGAATAGAAAATGGCCACGGTTTTTAACATCTTAGCTATCATCGTCATGGCCGCGGTGGTCATTGTGCTGATCCGCGGCCTCGTCAACATGATGCGCGGCGGCTCCGGCAACACCTCGAACAAGCTGATGCAGGCGCGTGTCTTCCTGCAGTTCATCGCACTTGTCCTGATCCTGCTGGCGGTGTGGTTCAACCGGCAGAGCGGCGGATGAAGGCGGGCTTCCGAGCGGCCTTAGGCAACGATCGGGAGGATATGTGGTCAAGCTCAACAAGATTTACACCCGCACCGGCGACGACGGCACCACGGGCCTCGGCACCGGCGAACGCCGGCTGAAATCGGACCTGCGCGTCGATGCCTACGGCACGGTTGACGAAGCCAATTCCTGCATCGGCCTGGCGCGGTTGCACACGGGGGCCGAACACCCTGCGCTGGACGCCATTCTTGGCCGCATCCAGAACGATCTTTTCGACCTCGGCGCCGATCTCGCCACGCCGGACGACGGCAAGCCACTAGGCTATGAACCGCTGCGCATCATCGCGTCGCAGACCAAGCGCCTGGAAACCGACATCGACAGCCTCAACGCTAATCTTCAGCCGCTGCGCTCCTTCGTATTGCCCGGCGGTTCGGCGGCCTCCGCCGCGCTGCATCTCGCCCGCACGGTCGCCCGCCGCGCCGAACGCCTGATGGTCGCGCTGGCGCAGGTCGAGGGCGAGCACGTCAACCCGGAAGGTATCCGCTATATCAACCGGGCATCCGACCTTCTGTTCGTCGCCGCCCGCGTCGTCAATGACAACGGAAAATCCGATGTGCTATGGGTGCCGGGACAAAACCGCTGAGAGCCTGTTTGAGGCATTCACCCGGCCAATCGCTCGGCCTCCCGAGCCAGAACCTCTTCGCTCCATTGATTGAGACTCTTGCCCGACAGTTCGGCGGCGATGACCGCCTTTGAATGCACCGCCGGATCGATGCGTAGCATCAGATTGCCCGAATAGGTCTTCTGCGGGTCTTTCCCTACCTTCCTGCAAGTCTCGACATAGTCGTCCACCGCTTCATGGAAGGCCGCTATAAGATCGCTGACGTTGTCGGCATGAAACCCGATCACATCTTGAATGCCGGCGATCCGACCGAAGAAAACAGCGTCGTCCGGATCGAACTCAACCTTGGCGGAATAGCCCTTGTACATCATAGCCTTCATGGAGTGACTCCTATCTGCGTGAGATACTCGCGGGCATCCCTCACCTGATATTTCTTGGCTTCCTTGGCCGGATGAGGCCGATGGAAGCTGGCGACATGGCTCTCGTAGCTGAAGCGAACACGAGACCCGCTTCCTTCAACGACCTTGCAGCCGACGGCAATCAGCAGATTCTCGATGTCGGCCCAATCAATGGTGCCCGAAACCGGGTCCTTGAAGATGGTCGCAAGAGTCTTTCTCTGCTTGCTGTTCATGATTGCAATATATGCTATCATCACGTTGAATGCAATCGAATGACGATAGCGGGCGTCCATTTGCGACGTAGGCCCGAATTTCACCGAGCCCGACAGGTCTGCCAGCGCCACAAATATTCCGGCAAAGCCATCCGCTTGACACCTTTCGGACAACCGGGTCTACATCCAGCGCTATTTCAGGCTCTGACAAGCGACCCGGGTGGAGAGATCGCGCCTTGTTCATCCCGCTCCATGATGCCAACGGCCTTGAGCATATCAAGTTTCAATACGTCACCTTCGGCCTGATCGCGGTCAACATCATTGTCTTCCTGTTCACGGGTCTCGGCTCAGAGGAATTCGCGATCGCCACGACCTATGGCTTTGGCTACATCCCTTCCGTCGCCTTCGACCTGGTGAGCCTGCCGCCCGAATGGTATTTCGTCCCGGAGGACTTCACCTACCTCACCTACGCCTTCCTGCATGCCGACATCTTCCACCTCGGCGGCAACATGCTGTTCCTGTGGGTGTTCGGCGACAACATCGAGGACGCGCTCGGCCATCTTCGTTTCCTGCTCTTCTACCTGCTCTGCGCCATCGGCGGCGCATTGTTCCACGGATTGCTCGACCCGGATTCCCGCATCCCGCTGATCGGCGCCTCGGGCGCAATAGCCGGCGTCGTCGCGGCCTATCTGATCCTTCACCCGCGCGTGAAGATATGGGTGCTGGCCTTCGCCCGCATTCCGCTGCGCATTCCGGCCTGGATCGCGCTGACGCTGTGGATCGGCTTCCAGTTCGTGATGTTCGCCATGGCCGGCGAGGAACAGGTCTCGTGGGCCTGCCACATCGGCGGCATCATCACCGGCGCCATTTTGGTGTTCCTCCTGAAGCGGCGGACCGTGCCGCTCTTCGACCGCGAGGTGGTGACGCCGCGCGCCGTCGAAGTGCAGCAGCAAAGCGCCGTGCGGCCGGTCGAGGCCAAACCGGTCCCGCGCTGGGGACGGCAGTAGGCAAGCTGCTCAATTCCGCCTGCCGAACAGATGTTATAGCCTCGCACCATGAGCGACGAACCTGAAAGCCTTATCCTTCAGATGCTGCGCCAGATGCGCGCGGAGATGGGTGATATGCGCACCGACATCAGTGAGATCCGTTCGAGCTTGAGCACCAAGATCGACGGGCTTGGGGCGGAACTACGATCCGAAATGCGCTCCCTGGGAGCTGACGTCGCATCGGACATGATCGTCAACCGCAAAGAAGTCGGTGACCAGATTGCCGGCTTGCGCCGCGCGGTGATGGAATATCATACGTCTGTTATCTGCCACTGAATCATTATCAGCGAGTTGGAAGCGCGCGTCGGAAGGGTAGAGCAGCACCTGAACCTGCCGGCCCTCGATCAGCATTGACGAACCACGCCTGCGGAAAGCCGTCCGCGGCAAACCAGCCCCGCCATTTCAACCGATTAGCCGCCTTGCCGCGATATTGACCTTTATGGTCACGCTAACTAGGGTCCGCGCGATTTTTGCGGCCAAAGCGACGGATTTTCCGCCCGGGATGTCGGCGAACGGCAAGTCGCGAACCCAGCGCCTCTGCTATGCGGGCGCAAGGCTCGATCGGTACTGACTTTAAAAGAGGTGAGGCAATATGAAGGTTCTGGTCCCCGTGAAGCGGGTGGTCGACTACAATGTGAAGATCCGCGTCAAGGGCGACGGATCGGGGGTCGAGCTTGCAAACGTCAAGATGTCGATGAACCCGTTCGACGAGATCGCCGTCGAGGAAGCCATCCGGCTGAAGGAGGCCGGCAAGGTCGAGGAGATCATCGTCGTATCGATCGGTCCGCAGCAGGCCCAGGAGACGCTGCGCACGGCGCTGGCCATGGGCGCCGACCGCGCCATCCTGGTCAAGGTCGATGCACAGGTCGAGCCGCTGGGCGTGGCGAAAGTGCTGAAGGGCGTGGTCGAGGCGGAAAAACCCGGCCTGGTGATCCTCGGCAAGCAGGCGATCGACGACGATGCCAACCAAACCGGCCAGATGCTGGCCGCCCTTCTCGGCTGGGGCCAGGCGACCTTCGCCTCCAAGGTGGCGATCGACGGCGACAAGGCGAGCGTCACGCGAGAAGTCGACGGCGGCCTGCAGACCATCGAACTGAAACTGCCGGCGATCGTGACCACCGACCTTCGCCTCAACCAGCCGCGTTATGCGTCGCTGCCCAACATCATGAAGGCCAAGAAGAAGCCGCTCGACGAGAAGAGCCCGGCCGATTTCGGCGCCGACGTGACGCCGCGGCTGAAGGTGCTGAAGACCGAGGAGCCGGGCGGCCGCAAGGCCGGCGTCAAGGTCAAGTCGGTGGCCGAGTTGATTGACAAGCTGAAGAACGAAGCCGGCGTGCTCTAAGGCGATCGGGAAAGGAACAAGAAAATGGCAATTCTCCTCATCGCCGAACACGACAACGCGACGCTTTCCGACCAGACGGCAAAGACGCTGTCGGCGGCCCTCAAGATCGGCTCCGACGTGCATGTGCTGGTCGCCGGCAAGGGCGCAAAACTCGCCGCCGAGGCCGCCGCAAAACTCAAGGGCGTTTCCAAGGTGCTGCTCGTCGAGGCCGACGAACTCGAGCAGCGCCTGGCCGAGCCGCTGGCCGCGACCATCGTCTCGCTCGCCGGCCAATACGACACGATCATCGCGCCGGCCACCACCAGCGGCAAGAACGTGATGCCGCGCGTCGCCGCCCTGCTCGACGTCGCCCAGGTGTCGGAGATCATCGAAGTGGTCTCGCCCGACACGTTCAAGCGCCCGATCTATGCCGGCAACGCCATCCAGACGGTGCAGTCGAGCGACGCCAAGAAGGTGATCACGGTGCGCACCGCTTCCTTCCAGTCGGCGGCTGACGGTGGTTCGGCCCCGGTCGAGATTGCCGCCGCCGCCGCCAATCCGGGCCTGTCGAGCTTCGTCGAGAACCGCCTGTCGGACAGCGACCGGCCGGAACTGACCTCGGCAAAAATCATCATCTCGGGTGGCCGCGCGCTGGGCTCGTCGGAAAAGTTCCAGGAAGTCATCCTTCCCGTCGCCGACAAGCTGGGCGCGGCTGTCGGTGCTTCCCGCGCGGCGGTCGATGCCGGCTATGCGCCGAACGACTGGCAGGTCGGCCAGACCGGCAAGGTGGTGGCGCCGCAGCTCTACATCGCCGTCGGCATCTCGGGCGCCATCCAGCACCTCGCCGGCATGAAGGACTCGAAAGTCATCGTCGCCATCAACAAGGACGAGGAGGCGCCGATCTTTCAGGTCGCCGACTACGGCCTCGTCGGCGACCTGTTCGTGATCCTGCCCGAACTCGAAAAGGCGCTGTAAGCTCTCCTTCGAAACCACATCGTAGCCGGGGCGGCGAAAGCCGCTCCGGCTTTTTGCATCCCGCCCGTTTACCCCGATGCGGTTCCTGTTCTAACGTTGCATACAAGCGCTGCACAAAGTTTGCGCAATGCACTGGACGAAAGCGGCTTCATCCCATTAGTGTGCACTGCAAAAAGAAAATAAGGTTGGGATCGACGGTCTGGCCGCCATGGCCAGCATCGCCTCAACCGGAAGCACCAGGCGAAACGCCTGAAACGGGATCGAAGGAATGAGCGAGATTGAAACGGTCGGCATTGTCGGCGCGGGTCAGATGGGCAGCGGCATCGCCCATGTCTCTGCGCTGGCTGGCTATAAGGTGCTGCTTTACGATGTCGCGCCGGAGCGCATCGAAAAGGGCATCGCCACCGTCAACGGCAACATGGCGCGCCAGGTCGCCGGCGGCAAGCTGGCCGAGGCCGAGCGCCAGGCGGCGATCTCGCTGATTTCCCCCGCGCCGGATCTCAAGGACCTCGCTGGCGCCGATCTGGTCATCGAGGCGGCGACTGAGGACGAGAGCATCAAGCGAAAGATCTATGCGCAGCTCTGTCCGGTGCTGAACCCGGAAGCCATCCTCGCCACCAACACATCATCCATCTCGATCACCCGGCTGGCCTCGGCAACCGATCGGGCCGAGCGTTTCATCGGCATTCATTTCATGAACCCGGTGCCGATCATGAAGCTGGTCGAACTGGTGCGTGGCATTGCCACGGAGAACGACACTTTCGAGACCGCCAAGGAATATGTCCGCCGGCTCGACAAGACGACGACGGTTTCGGAGGATTTCCCGGCATTCATCGTCAACCGTATCCTGTTGCCGATGATCAATGAGGCGATCTACACGCTTTACGAGGGCGTCGGCTCGGTGGAAGCCATCGACACGGCGATGAAGCTCGGCGCAAACCATCCGATGGGACCGCTGCAGCTTGCCGACTTCATCGGGCTCGATACCTGCCTGTCCATCATGCAGGTGCTGCACGATGGGCTTTCGGATTCGAAATACCGCCCTTGCCCGCTGCTGGTTAAGTATGTCGAAGCCGGCTGGCTCGGCCGCAAGGCCGGCCGCGGCTTCTACGACTATCGCGGCGAGCACCCGGTGCCGACGCGGTAGATCAGTTCCCAGAACCGATCGTCGGACAGGCATCCGCAGGTTCCGACGCAAGCCGGTAGACGCGCAGCGTCGCGCTGACCGGCAAGGGACATTCCGCAAGCCAGGCCGGCGGCCTCCCCTCGATGAGGCTGGCGGCAAGCGGAAATTCCTGCTCGATCCGCCGAAGCGGCCCGCCGCGCCAGGCGCAGGTGGCGACGAGGGTTGCTTCGGCTTCCTCCGCAATCACGCGGGGGTCGGGCGTGGCTGGATCGAAGAAGCGCAGCGCGTGCTCGATACCTTTGCTGCCGGTGTGGAACGGGATGGCTACCACAGTGACGCCCGGGTCGGAGATCAGGCGGATGCCGATCAGCGGCGGCGCGAGGATACGGCCGCCGGCCGGCCAGACATAAGGCTCGCGACCGTCGAGTATGCAGGTCTCGGCGACTTCAACGCCTTCTAGGCCTTCTGACTGTGGAACGTCGGCCAGATGAAAGCCGACCAGCCCCAGTATCAGGACCACTCCCGGCAGCAGCGGCAGCAGCCGCATCCTCGGAGCGGCGATACGCCCTGCAAATCCGCGCGCCAGATTCGCCGGCAGGATCGAATGAAGCGCGTAAGCGAGCCCAGGCCCTGCGAAGAGCGGCATGAAACGCAGATAGCGGAAATAAAGCACGGTATGTGCCATCGCCACGATCGCAAACAGCGCCATCACGACCCAGGCGCGGTCGCGTCCCCGGGCGACAAACGCCGCGACCACCGAGCCGAGCACGCCGACCATCGGCGCGGCAAGATAAAGCAGGTCCGGCGAAAGCACGAAATCGCGACGGCCGAACAGGCTCGCCTCCTGATAGATCCGGACCAGCCAATGCTCGCGGACATAGTCGGAGAGGCCGGAATAAGGCCCGGCCAAGCAGCCGGGAAACAGCGTTGCCAGCGCGATGGCCGAAACAAGCCCACAGGCCGCGAGAACGATAAAGCGTGGCGCGGAGCCCGCATCGCGGAGGAAGAACGGCACAAGCGCGAAACTTGCTCCGGCGGCGATCAGGCCGAGCGCCAATGGCGAGGAGTACCGGTCGCACAGCGGTACAGCGTAGTCGCCGGGCGCGGTGACGGCGAAGAACAGGATGATGGCTGTTGCGCCGAGAGCTGCACCGAACACCTGGAGCTGCCCGCCCGCATCGCGCCCGTCGGATATGAAATCGAAGGCGCGGATGGCAAACGCCAACACCAGGAACACGGCGAGTTCGACGCCCGTCGCCAGCGCAAGCGCCGCCAGCACACCGCTCGCGAAGGCGGAACGGCGGCCGGGCACGATCGTGAGCCAGGCGATGGCCACCAGCAAAAGCATCTGGGTATTGTGATAGTCGATGCGGCCAGGCTCGAATTCCGCAAGCGCCCGAAGAGCGACGACCACGGAGGCCACGAAGACCAGTGCTGGATTGGCGAAGCCGAAGGTGCCGACGAGCCTGCGCAGGAAGAGCAGGATTCCGGCGAGCAGCAGCAGCGGGACGGTGAAGAATGCGACCGACAGCGCGGCCTCCAAGCCGACAAGTGGTCTCAGGACGAAGGCCACCGCCGCATAGGGCAGATCGACCAGCCACGGCCAGTGCGACACGAAAGGTTCGGGCTGCAGGATGCCGGGCAAGGTGCGGTCGAAGATATTGCCGCTGTCCAGCAGGAAGCGCACCTCATGCGCCTTGAGCAGGTCGTCAACGTCGCCGTTCGGAAAATGCCCGGCCAGCCATAGGGCGGACAGGATCAGCGACACCACCAGCCAGGTGAGCAAAACTGGTGAATCGCCAATCGTTCCGACACGCAATTTCGAACCGGGCACGGAGACATCGGACATGCGGCATCCTCTGTCCGACCGTATAGGAGAGGAACGCTTTCGATCCGGTAAAGCGGGAGCGGAATGGGTCTAAAGCGTGTTGCACCCAATCGGTGTCATTCTGCCGGTGACGGTTTTGGACAAGGTCGAGGGCTTCGTCGCACGTCGGGCTGGTGGCCCGGACAAGACGAAGCCCGATGGATTTGGCCCAAGCCGGCCCGGTAGAATGAGGCCGAGTGGGTGCGACACGCTTTAGTTGCGCGCCGCCGCGATCAGCTTCTTCGCGTCTTCGCTTGCCCATTCGGCCGGCCCGTTCATATGGGCGAGCAGGCAGCCTTCCCCATCGATCAGCAGGGTCACCGGCAAGCCGAGCGCCAGCCCGCGTTTCTTCAGATCGTTGAACAGGTCGAGCGTGTTGTCGCGATAGTAGCCGAGCGCCGCGACGCCGGTCTCCGCCAGGAACTTTTTTGGCTTGGTGTCGTCGCCGGTGTCGACATTGACCGCGATTACCTCGAAGCCATCGTCGCCGGCTTCCTTCTGCAAGGCATCCAGCACCGGCATCTCGGCCCGGCAAGGCGCGCACCAGGTCGCCCATAGATTAAGCAGAACCGTCTTTCCGGCACGGTCGGCCAGCGTCATCGGCTTGCCGTCGGGGCCGTTGAATGCAAGTTTTGCCAGCGACTGCGGCGGATCGGCGGGAAGCATCGCCGCGACCTGACCGGTCGCCGCGGCAGCGACCGTCTTGGCTGTCTCAGACTTGGCAGCGCAGGCTGTTTCTGCGGGTGACGGCTCCCCAGCGGGCGCTGCGGCTGTGGTCGGCGTCTCGCTAGGCACGGCAGGCGCCCGCGCCGTGTTGCCAGAGAAGCCTCCGGTGACATATACCGCCACCGCGCCGGCCAGCGCGCCGGCGACCATGGCGGTCAGGATGGCGCGCCAGGCCGGGATCAGTTTTCTTTGCTTGCCGTCCGACATTCTTTTCAAAAATCTCCGGAGCCCGGGTAGCACGATGAACGACAAAAAGGCCAGCAATGCGATGTGGGGCGGACGTTTTGCCTCGGGTCCGGCGGCCGTGATGGAGGCGATCAACGCCTCGATCGGCTTCGACAGGAAACTCTACGCCCAGGACATTCGCGGCTCGCTGGCGCATTCTGAAATGCTGGCGGCAACGGGCATCATTTCGGCTGCCGATCAAGAAAAAATCGCTCACGGCCTGAACACGATTCTGAAAGAGATCGAGACCGGCGCCTTCACCTTCTCGACTACACTGGAAGACATCCATATGAATGTCGAGGCGCGGCTGGCCGAACTGATCGGCCCCGCCGCCGGCCGCCTGCACACGGCGCGCTCGCGCAACGATCAGGTGGCCGTCGATTTCCGCCTCTGGGTGAAGGACGAACTCTTTCGCGTCGCCGAGGCACTGAAGGGGCTGATCACTGTCTTCCTGACCCGCGCGGAAGAGCACGCGGCAACCGTGATGCCCGGCTTCACCCACATGCAGTCGGCACAGCCGGTGACCTTCGGCCATCACTGCATGGCCTATGTCGAGATGTTTGCCCGCGATCTCAGCCGCGTGCGCGACGCGATCCAACGCATGGACGAATCGCCGCTGGGCGCGGCAGCGCTCGCCGGCACCGGCTTTCCGATCGACCGCCACAGGACCGCCAAGGCACTCGGCTTCCGCGAGCCGACGCGCAATTCGCTGGACAGCGTGTCGGACCGCGATTTCGCGCTGGAGTTCCTGTCGATCGCGGCGATCTGCGCGACCCACCTGTCGCGGCTAGCGGAAGAGATCGTCATCTGGTCGACACCGCAATTCGGCTTCGTAAGACTGTCGGACTCGTTTTCGACCGGCTCGTCGATCATGCCGCAGAAGAAGAACCCGGACGCCGCCGAACTGGTGCGCGCCAAGACGGGCCGCGTCAACGGCCATCTGATCGGCCTGCTGACCGTGATGAAGGGCCTGCCGCTGACCTATTCGAAGGACATGCAGGAGGACAAGGAGGCCGTCTTCGACGCCGCCGAGACGCTCGACCTTATGCTGACGGCCATGACCGGCATGGTCGGCGACATGACCGTCAATGCCGAAGCCATGAAGCGCGCCGCCGGCTCCGGCCATTCCACCGCCACCGACCTCGCCGACTGGCTGGTGCGCACGCTGGGCCTGCCCTTCCGCGAGGCGCACCACGTCACCGGCCGCGCCGTGGCGCTGGCCGAAACGATGAAGACGACGCTGTCAAAACTGTCGCTGGACGAGTTGAAGGCGATCCATCCAGGCATCACCGGCGACGTCTTCTCGGTGCTCTCCGTGTCGAAATCGGTGCAGAGCCGCAAATCCTTCGGCGGCACCGCGCCGAGCGAAGTGCGCCGCCAAGTGAAGTATTGGAAGAAGCGGCTGGCGAAGGCGTAAGGGCCGCTGATCGAGAGGCTTTCGATCCCTGCTACAGATGGAAGATGGACATCAGTAGGTCTCCACCGCCGTTTCCCCGCCGCGCTTCTTCAACAACGAAACAATCGCCAGAACCTGCCACCCCGCCCACAAGCCGATCCACAGGCTTACGGCGCTGGCGGAAAAGTCCCAAATCCTCAAAAAATATGCACGTTTCGCCACGAGCGCATTATGGAGGAGGAAAATGTCCATCACCGCGGCTACGAGCAAGATAGCCAGGTCGACCTTTATCGCCGCCGCCGATGAAGCGAAAAGCCTGACGAATACCAGCGGATACAAGAAGATCAGGACGGTGGAGAGCCAGAAAGGCGCCATCCATCCATGGCCCGCGCCTCCAAGGCCCAACGCGACAGCCAGCGTAACGAGCCAAGCCAGTAGCCCGATTGCAACCCAACCAAGCCTTCGCATCGACGTCGCTCCCTTTACCGCAACAGGCTGGCAAGAAAGGCAAGCTTCCGCAAGCTGGAGATATCGACTGCAGTTGCTCCGAGTATCAAACGTGAGGCGACGGCCCTCCCGACACGATGTTGCAGGCGAGCGCGCTCCGGGGTGCATTTCCCTTGAAACTCCGCTAAGAGCGTCCGACTCCTCGACTGGACACTTCGATGACTGCTCAACGCCTCACAATTTCCGCTGCCTTGATCGCCGCCCTCGGCGCGACTACCGCCTGCGGCCGCAAATCCGATCTCGATACGCCCTATGCCGCTGCCGTGCAGGCACGCAAGGACGCTGAAAAGGCCGGCGAGCCACTGCCGCCCGAGCCGCAGAAACCGGTCGAGGACAAGCCGTTCATTCTCGATAAGCTGATCCAGTAACCCTTTCGCCGAAGATTGCGGCCATTCTTCTTCGCGGATCCTGACGATGAACCATTTTGAATTCCGCGACGGTGTGCTGCACGCCGAGGACGTGCCGGTGCCGGAAATCGCGCGCACCGTCGGCACGCCGTTCTACTGCTATTCCACCGCCACGCTGGAGCGGCACTACAACGTCTTCAAGCAGTCGTTCACCGGGCTCGACTCGCTCGTCTGCTACGCCATGAAGGCGAATTCGAACCAGGCGGTGATTGCCACGCTGGCAAAACTCGGCGCCGGCGCCGATGTCGTCTCGGAAGGCGAGATGCGCCGTGCGCTTGCGGCAGGCGTGCCGGCGGAAAAAATCCTGTTCTCCGGCGTCGGCAAGACGGCGCGGGAAATGGATTTTGCGCTGGCCGCCGGCATCCTCTGCTTCAACGTCGAGTCCGAGCCGGAACTGGAACTGCTGTCACGGCGCGCCGTCGCCGCGGGCAAGGTCGCGCCGGTATCGATCCGCATCAATCCGGACGTCGACGCCAAGACGCATAAGAAGATATCCACCGGCAACGCCGAGAACAAGTTCGGTGTACCGCGCCAGCGCGCCCGCGCGGTCTATGCGCGCGCCGCCGAACTACCGGGCCTGAAGGTGACCGGCATCGACATGCATATCGGCAGCCAGATCACCGATCTGCAGCCTTTCGACGACGCCTTCTCGATCCTCGCCGACTTGGTCGCGACGCTGCGCGCCGACGGCCACCACATCGATCACATCGATTTCGGCGGCGGGCTCGGCGTGCCCTACCGGGTCGATAACGACCCGCCGCCGCACCCGGACGCCTATGCCGACATCATCCGCCGCCGCGCCGGCCATCTCGGCGTCAAGGTGATGTTCGAACCGGGCCGGCTGATCGTCGCCAATGCGGGCATCCTCGTTTCCGAGGTGATCTATGTGAAGGAAGGCGACGCCCGCAATTTCCTGATCGTCGACGCCGCGATGAACGACCTGATCCGCCCGACCCTCTACGACGCCTTCCATGAGATTTTCCCGGTGGTGCGCCGGCCCGTCGACGCGCCGCGCATGGTGGTCGACGTCGTCGGCCCCGTCTGCGAGACCGGGGATTACATCGGCCTGTCGCGCGACCTGCCCAGGCTCGACTCCGGCGACCTGATTGCCGTCGGCACCGCCGGCGCCTATGGCGCGGTGCAGGCGGGAACCTACAATTCGCGGCTGCTGGTGCCGGAAGTACTGGTCAAGGGCGACACTTTTCACGTCGTTCGCCCGCGCACCAGTTTTGACGAGTTGATCGGCCTGGATTCGCTGCCCGAGTGGCTCTGAGAAATCCCCGCATTTCCGCCCGCGACATCACGATTCTGTAACCTGCCTCGCCTTTGCCGCGTTTGTTGGTATTCTTCCGACTCTACAGGCTTGGCTTCGTGCCCGGCCGAAACCGGAAAGTCCGATGAAGGAAACGCTCGCGAACCCGGAAAAGCCGATTTTTTCCAGACGCTTGAAGCGAACCAGGCTGGTGACGCGCGCGGCGATGATGCTGGAGCGCCTCTGGCCGCTGATCCTTCCGCTGCTCGTCACGCTCAGCCTTTTCGCCAGCCTATCCTGGTTCGGCGTCTTCCGCTTGCTGCCGGATACGGCGCGTTTCGTCCTGCTGGCGGTGGTCGCCCTCGCCGCGTTAGGCTCGCTTTATCCGCTGCGTTTCTACCGCAATCCGCGGCCTGACGAGATCGACCGGCGCATCGAGGCGGCGAACGCGCTGGACCATACACCCTTGCGGGCGCAGACCGACCGTCCCGCCGGCAATGAGACCGGTTTCGCGCAGGCGCTGTGGCGCGAACACCAGAAGCGGATGGCCGAGAAGCTGGCCGGCGCCGGCAGCGATCTGCCCCGCACCGGCGTGCCGGAGCGCGACCCGTGGGGCCTGCGGGCGATAGCGGTGCTGCTGCTGGTCACCGCCTTCGCTTATTCCTTCGGCCCGCGCGGCGGCTCGCTGGAAGACGGTTTCCGCGCCGTGGCGCTGACCGAGACGCTGCCGCCACGCATCGACGCCTGGGTCACGCCTCCCCCCTATACCGGCAAGGCGCCGATCTTCCTCACCGCCGAGAACAACGCTGACACGCCGCTGTTCACCGTTCCCACCGGCAGCGACGTCGCCTTGCGCGTGACCGGCGGCGCGGGTGACGAGCAACTGGCCTTCACCGGCAAGGACGGCACGGTGCGCGACGTCGCGCTGGCCGATACCGCAACGCCGGCCCCTGCGTCGGATACGCCTTCGGCGCTCAACATACCGGCCGCGCCTCGGCAATTCGAAGGCAAGCTGACGGCGGACGGCGTTCTGGCACTGCGCGCCGGCGACGGCGAGCAGGAGGTCCGTAGCTGGACCTTCGCCGTCGTTCCCGACAAGCCGCCGGTCATCCGCTTCTCGGATGAGCCGAAGCGCGCGGTCAACGGCGCCTTCGAGTTGCGCTACGAGATCGAGGACGACTACGGCGCGGCTTCCGCCAAGGCCGATTTCGCGTTGGAGGAAACGCCTGCGGCCGATGCCCGGCCACTCTACGGGCCGCCGGAAATGCCGCTGTCGGTGCCACGCCGCGGCGCCCACGATATCACCATGAAGGCGACGCGCGACCTGACCGAGCACGTCTGGGCCGGCAGCCGCATCAAGCTGACACTGTCAACCGTGGACGATGCCGGCCAGGAGGCGAAAACCGAAACGAAGACCATCGTCCTGCCCGAGCGGCCGTTCACCAACCCGCTTGCCCGCGCGGTCGTCGAACTGCGCAAGATATTGTCGCTCGACGCCAATCAGAAGCGGCGCGTCGTCGACCTGATCGACGCGATCACGCTGCGGCCCGAGGACACATTCGACAACCCCTCCTACTATCTCGGCATCATGGCCGGCCGCACCCGGCTGCAGCTTGCCTCCACCGACGACGCCTTGCGCGACGTTTCGGACTATCTCTGGAACATGGCGCTCCAGATCGAGGACGGTGACCTGTCGACCGCCGAGAAGAATCTGCGCCAGGCCCAGGAGGCCCTCAAGCAGGCGCTGCGCGACGGCGCAAGCGACGAGGAAATCGACAGGCTGATGAAGGAACTGCGGCAGGCGATGAACGAATTCCTGCGCGAATTCGCCGAGCGCGCCGCCCGCGATCCCAACCTGGCCCAGCAGCAGCCGCAACCCGGCCAGGAACTCAGCCAGAGCGATCTGGAACGCATGATGGACCAGATCGAGAATCTGGCGAAGTCAGGCAACCGCCAGCAGGCCGAGGAACTGCTGTCGCAGTTGCAGGACATGATGAACAACCTCCAGGCGCGCCGCCAGCAACGGCCGGGCGAAGGCGGCCAGGAAAGCGAGATGCGCCAGCAGATGAACAAGCTGGGCGAGATCATGCGGCGCCAGCAGGAGATGATGAACGAGACGTTCCGCATGGACCAGATGCAGCGCGGCGAGCAGCAGCGCGGCCAGAACCGTCAGCAACAGCGTGGCAATCAGGGCCAGCAAGGGCAGCAGGGCGAAGGCCAGCAAGGGCAAGGCATGACCCCGGAAGAGTTCGCCGAGGCGCTGAAGCAGCTTCAGCAGGGCCAGGGCCAGCTTGGAGACGATCTCGAAGCCCTGATGAAGGGCCTTGAAGGCATGGGCATCCAGCCGGGCGAAGGTTTCGGCGAGGCTGGCGAAGCGATGGACCAGGCCGAAGGCGCGCTTGGCGACGGCGACGGTGGCCGCGCCACCGGCGAGCAGGGCCGCGCGCTGGAGGCGCTGCGCAAGGGCGCTCAGGACATGATGCAGCAGATGCAGCAGGCCATGGAAGGCGACCAGGGCGGCGGCGAGGAAGGCGGCCGCAGGCAGACCTCCGATCGCGACCCGCTCGGCAGGCCCCGCGCCACCAACGGTCCCGACGACGGCAGTTCCGTCAAGGTTCCCGACGAGATCGACATGCAGCGCGCGCGCCAGATCCTGGAAGCGATCCGCAAGCGGCTGGGCAACGCGCTCAGCCCCGAACTCGAGCGCAGCTACCTGGAGCGCCTGCTCAAGCTGGAATAGGTGCGTCCTTCGAGGCTCGCCCTCCGACGATTGTCCACATCTTTCAACGCCGGGCAGGCTCTCGCCTCAGCATGAGGCAGCACCTGCTGCGGCGCTCAGCCCGGCTCGGCAGTGGGTACAGCGGGCGTCGGCCCGAACGGCATGGTGAAAACGGTGCCGCCGATGCCGTCGGCGATTGCCGGCGAAAAGTCGAGCGGCGTGCAGTTCTCGACGGCGGCAATCGCCGCTTCGACGAATTGCTGACGCGCCTGCCCATCACCCTCGACCTTGATTTCCGTAGGCCGCGGCGTGCCGATCAGCGCGCCGTCGCGGTTGAAGCTGAAGCTCAGCGTCACCGAGGAATTTGGCATGTCGGGCGGCGGCGTCCAACATGCCTCAAGCGCGGCGCCCACCTCGTCCATGGTTCTCAGCGGCTCGGCGTTCGCTCCGGCGACAACGCTGATCGCCGAGACGCCCCCAAACGCCAGACGCGCAAATATTCTCATCACACGCTCCCGATTCCAGCCACGTCGCGGCCCGTCTCCGGGCAGCACGAACCATAATAAAGCGTGGGGCGGCTGGTAATAGCAATGGCCCAAAATTTTGGCCGATGCGACGGCTTCGGGGCAGCCGCCGTAACCGGTCAGCCGATGCCTGCGGTTTCACTTGCACTGAATACGCCGGGATACCTGACGCGGCCAGCAGACTGGGCTAGCATGGCTTCAGGCACGGGCCGTGCTTTTGGCGGGCGCCGTCGGGAAAGAGAGGAGGCCGCATGAATTTTCTCAGCCTGATAACCGGATGCTTTGCCATGCCGGCGGCGGAGAATCCGACGGTGGCGATGATGGACGCGGCTTACGCGCATCATGGCATCGACGCGCGCTACATCAATTGCGAGGTGCCGCCGGAAAAGCTCGGCGACGCGGTGCGCGGCGCGCGCGCCATGGGCTGGGCCGGTTTCAACTGCTCGCTGCCGCACAAGGTGGCTGTCATCGACCATCTGGACGGACTGGGCGAGTCGGCCGAAGTCATGCAGGCAGTGAATTGCGCGGTGCTGCGACAGGGAAAACTGATCGGCGAGAACACCGACGGCAAGGGTTTTCTCAAATCGCTACTGGAGGTGGCCGATCCGGCCGGCCGGAGCGTCGTCGTGTTCGGCGCAGGTGGCGCGGCACGCGCCATCTGCGTCGAACTGGCGTTGGCCGGCGCAAGCACGATCACCGTGGTCAACCGAGGTCGCGAACGCGGCGAAGAGCTTGCGCGGCTGGTTGGCGAGCGCACCGGCGCCGTGGCAAAATTCCTGCCATGGGAGGGGCACTTCGCCGTGCCGGCAGGTTCGGATATCGTCGTCAACGCCACGTCGATCGGGCTCTATCCGGACGTCGAGGCGCGGCTCGACATCGACCTCGATGCACTGCAGCCCGGCATGGTGGTGGCGGACATTATCCCGAACCCGCCGCGCACGCGGCTGGTGCGCGACGCCGAGGCGCGGGGCTGTACGGTGCTGGACGGGCTGGGCATGCTGGTCAACCAGGGGGTGATCAACATCAAATACTGGACCGGCGTTGATGCCGACGCGAGCGTGATGCGGCGGCGGATCGAGGCGATTTTCGGCGTTTGAGGCGTTACGACAGACGTCACGCTACCGGCGCCAGCCGCCGCCTTCGCCGGTCGTGCAGGACGATGGCAAGGCCGCTGCCCACCACCAGCACGATGCCGCAAAGCGCTAGCGCGTTGGGCAGATGGCCGAAGACGACGAGGCCGGAGATCACCGCCCAGACGGTGAAGCAGTAATAGAGCGGCGCCACCGCGCTGGTCGGGCCGACGCGGTAGGCCATGAAGATGAAAAAGTGGCCGAAGATCAGGAAGAAGCCCGAGCCGGCGAGCAACAGGATGTGCCGTGCGTCCGGCACACGCCATTCCTCGAACACCAGATGGGCCACGACCGCCCCGGCAAGCACCACGACGACCGCCGACATGGCGACGATCATGCCCGGCACTTCGGCGCCGACGCGGCGGCCGGCGAGATCGCGCACGGCGCAGAGCACGGCATTGGCCAGGCCCAGCACGGCATAAATGGAAATGCCCTGGCCGGAAGGCTGTGCGATCATCAGCGCGCCGACGAAGCCGAGAGAGATCAGCGCCATCGTCAGTCCCGAAATCCGCTCGCGGAACAGCAGCGAGGCGCCGAGCAGCACCACCAAGGGCGTCACCTGGCCGAGCGCCGTGGCGTCGGCGATCGGCATGTTGGCCAGCGCCACGATGAAGCACAGGATCGCCGCCGTCTCCGACAGGTTGCGCATAAGCACGCGTCCGTCGAACATCTGCGGCAGTTTGCGGCCGTAGCCGAGCAAAAACAGCAGTGGCATGCCCCACAGGAGGGCGGCGATGCCGCGCATCATCAGCACCTGGTAGGGCGGCAGCGCTTCCGTCGCGACCTTCATCATGGTGTCGTTGACGACATAGGAGCCCGTCGACAGAACCATGAACAGCGGGCCGCGGAAAGGGTGGGCGTGGAGGGACATGGTCTGCGATCGGTCCGAACAGGTTGCGCGCCGATTTCATCCAAGTTCCGCCGACAATCAAGCCATAGGCCCGGCGGGAAGATGATCCAGTTGCCCGCGCTCATCATTTCTAAACCTTGGCTGCGCAGTATCGGCGCCAGCCACGGCGGGGAGGACCGCATGAAGCCAACCGTCACACGTCGCAGCTTCTTCCTGGGCAGCGCCAGCATGGCCGCGCTGGCGACCGGATTGCCGGGCTTCGCTTTTGCGCAGGACAGCGTCACCGCCGACCAGTTCATCGCGCTGTCGGCCCGGCTGACCGAAACCCCTGCCTCCAGCCTCGATACGACCACGGCCGGAAAGCTGCTCGAGGCTTTCCTTGCCAATGGCCGCGGGCCGGGACTGGCGTTGTTGGCCACGGATACGCAAGTCGATACGGGTACGGTCGCGAACGACGTTGTGGCGGCCTGGTATTCCGGCGTCGTCGATACGCAGGACGGCCAGGCGCTGGCCGGCTTCACCGATGCGCTGATGTGGAACGCGCTCGATTTCACAAAACCCTTCGCCTATTGCGGCGGCGAGATGGGCTATTGGGCCGACCCTCCGCAGAACTGACGAGGTTTCCCGATGGCCGATATCGAAGCGGATGTGATCGTCGTCGGCTCCGGTGTTTCCGGCGCGCTGATGGCGGCGAAGCTGTCGGCGGCGGGCGTCAAGGTCGCCGTGCTGGAGGCCGGCTCGCCGGTCGACCGCACCGACGCAGTGCAGCGCTACTGGGATGCGCTGATCAAGGTGCCAGAGTGCCCGTATCCGGCCAGCCCCGAGGCGGACCATCCCGTCAGCGACAATCTCGACCACTGGTACCGGCAGGTGGGGCCTGAAAAATTCAAGAGCACCTATGTGAAGGTGCTCGGCGGCACCACCTGGCATTGGCTGGGAACCTGCCTGCGTTTCGTTCCCAACGATTTTCGTATCGCAAGCGCCTATGGGCGGGGCGTCGACTGGCCCATCGCTTATGACGAGCTCGAAGAATTCTATGGCGAGGCGGAGACGGAGATCGGCGTCTCCGGCGATTCCGCCGAGCCACTCGGCGCGCCGCGTTCGGCAAACTATCCGATGGCCGCGATCCCGCAGACTTTTCTCGACAAGGCCTATGCCAAGGCACTGGCAGGCACGAAATACGAAGTGCGCTCCACGCCGCAGGGCCGCAATTCGGCCGAGCACGAAGACCGGCCCGCCTGCTGCGGCAATTCGAGCTGCATACCGGTCTGCCCGGTCCAGGCAAAATATGACGCGACCGTGCATGTGGCACGCGCCGAAAAAAGCGGCGCGGTCATCCACGCCGAAATCACCGCCACTTCGATCGAGGTCGGCCCGGACGGGCGGATTTCCGCCATCCGCTTCAAGCGCCGCGACCGCAGCGAAGGAACGGCGGTTGGCAAGGTTTTTGTGTTGGCCGCGCATGCGGTCGAGACGCCGCGCCTGCTGCTCAATTCGGCGAGCGACGTTCGGCCGGGCGGCGTCGCCAACAGTTCGGACCAGGTCGGCCGCAACCTGATGGACCATCCGACGCAATTGAGCTGGGCGCTGGCGCCTGAGCCGCTGTGGCCGTATCGCGGGCCGCTGTCGACCTCCGGTATCGAGAACCTGCGCGACGGCGATTTCCGCAGGGAACGTCCGGCGTTCCGCATCGAGATCGGCAATGACGGCTGGTCGTGGCCGACCGGCGCGCCGGTGACCACGGCGGCTGAACTCGCGCAACAGGGACTGCGCGGCAAGGCGCTGGACTCAACCCTTCGCGATCAGGCCTCGCGGCACATCAGGATGGCCTCGCTGATCGAGCAACTGCCGGAGCAGCAGAACCGGGTGACGCTCGACCCCGGCGAAAAGGATTTTTATGGCGTGCCGCTGCCGCGCCTCTATTACAGCCTCGACGCCTACGTGAAGGACGGGTTGGCGGCGGCGCGCGAGGCGCATACGGAGATCTTCGGCAGGCTCGGCGCGACCCAGGTTCAGCACCGCGACGGCGCGGAAGGAGCCGGCCACATCATCGGCACGGCGCGCATGGGCGACGATCCGAAAAATTCCGTCGTCGACCGCGACTTGCGCAGCCACGACCACGCCAATCTGTTCATCCTCGGCTCCTCGGTGTTCCCAACCTCGGCGACCGCCAACCCGACGCTGACCATTGCCGCGCTCAGCCTGCGCGCGGCCGATGCGGTGAAGGCGGCGCTGGCGGGGTAGTTCTCACCCCTTCCCCAGCAGCGCCAGCGCTTCGCGCAACGGCGCATCGGAAATGTAGATCAAGCCCAGGTAGGGCTGATCCATGTCGACGATGACAAACACTGCGCCTGCGACCGACAGCGCGCACAGGAACAGCGTCGTCATCACCGTCGTGTTGCCGGGCGCCATCAGGCCGAAGGACACGAAAAGCAGCGCCAGCCAGAAGACCAGCACGATGACGAAGGCGCCCGGCAGGCCCTCGGTTTCGGATGCCACCAGCAGCCAATGGGCTTCGGCGACCTCGCCGCTGACGCTGAGCGCCCGCGCCTGTAGCCAGCGCTGGCCGTCATTGGCCGGAACCAGCGCACGCAGCGCATCCTGGATGCTTTCCACATCACGATCGTCGCCGATGATGTCGAGCGGGTCGCTGCCGACATCGCGGACCGTCCAGCTCTGGCGCAGCCGGGCCTCCAGCAAGCCGCGCATTTGCTTGCGGGCTGCGGCCGTCTCGGGACCGTAGTGAGCCATAACCCGATCGAGCAGCACGATACGCCCCGCCGAAGTCCTCAACTCGCTCTCTGCGTCGTCATAGGCACTCTTTGCGGAGGCGATCAGCAGGCCGAGCGCCAGCGCGGCCAGCGTGCCGATGATGGCGGTGGACAGCCGTATCGCATCCTTCGAATCGGAACTCAGGTGATGCACCGGAAGCCGCCCGCGCAGCCAAATGCCAAACAGCGCTGCCACAAGCAGGCAGAAGAAGACGATTCCGCCCAGCACAAGTGAAGTCAAAGCGCGGCCCCCGAAGATACGCGGCGCAAGCTATCGCATCGGATCGGGGAAGGCGATGCCGCCTCCACGCGTCCTGTCGCTATCGCATCGGCCTGGCGCGCGAAACCTGCTACCACCGGGTCTTCTCACCGGGCGCCGCCGGCTCGATGGCAAGGGCGTGGACGCCGCGCTTCAACTCGTCGGAAAGCAGCTCGTTGACGGCGCGGTGGCGCTCGACGCGGCTCTTGCCGGCAAAGGCGGCCGACACGATGCGCACGCGAAAATGCGTCTCGCCGGTGCCGTCGAAAGTCGCGTGATGTCCCGATTCGACATGGTGGTGGCCGGCGTGCTGGTGGCTCTCGTTGATGACGTCCAGCCGCTCCGGCGCGAAGGTCCTGGTCAGCTTGGCCTCGATATCGGTCTGCAGGGACATTATATCAGCTCCAGGCGCCAAACCGGCACCGCGAGGGGTGCCGAGGGCCAAAATTAATCCGCGATTCAGCGGTTAGGGCCATCCTTCCCGAAATGTCAATTCTTGTTTCGCATCTGCGAACGCCCCATAACTGACCGAATGAGCACGTTTTCGAAATATTTCGAGAAGATCCGCGTGCGCCCCGACCCGATGGCCGAGGCGAAGGTGGAAGCGCCGCTTTGCCAGTGGGACGGCTGCAAGGAGGCGGGCACGCACCGCGCGCCGGTCGGCCGGATGCGCGAGGGCGAATATTTCCGCTTCTGCTTCGACCATGTGCGCGAATACAACAAGGGCTTCAACTATTTCGCCGGCGCGCCGGCGGCCGAGATCGCGCGCTTCCAGAAGGAGGCGCTGACCGGCCATCGCCCGACCTGGACCGTCGCCTCCAACGGCAATACCCGCTTCGCCCCGGACTTTTCGCAGAAACGCTCGGGCCGGGCCGGCTACTACAAGAACGTGCGCGACCCGTTCAACCTGTTCTCGCAGCAGCGCGCCGAAGCGCCGCGTGCCGAAAGCCGGGCACGGCCGCTGGAAGCCAAGGCGCTGGAGACGCTTGGCCTCGACGCCAGCGCCAAGGGCGACGCGATCAAGGCCCGCTATAAGCAATTGGTGAAGCGCCATCATCCCGACGCCAATGGCGGCGACCGTGGCTCGGAGGACCGGTTCCGCGAAGTGATACAGGCGTACAAGATGCTGAAACAGGCGGGCCGCTGCTGATGAAGGGTTCGTGAGGACGGGCCGCAAATGGCGGTCTTCGCGCCTCAGGTTCATACGTATTTTGGCTGCTTGCGCGCCGATGTTCGACTTTGGTTCGTCCTGACGGTTTTTGCCGGCGGGATAGATGTTGGGCCAGAAGTGGCAAGGTGGCTCGCCGGGACCTTTTTCCAACTTTCTTCCGGCTGGAAAAGGCTCTAAGACCGCGCGCGGATAAATAGTGTGCCGGCGAAGCGGGGCTTCGCCCGTGGAGAAGTTATGAACAAGGTCGACCGCGACATAGCAAACCTGCCGGACACAACCGTTTCGGTGAAAGACAAGTTCGGCTTCGACTCCAAGATGGTCGTGCCGGCCTATTCGTCCGCCAGCGAGCACGTACCGGATCTCGATCCGGACTACCTGTTCGACAAGCAGACGACGCTGGCGATTCTTTCGGGCTTCGCCTTCAACCGCCGCGTCATGGTGTCGGGTTATCACGGCACCGGCAAGTCGACCCATATCGAGCAGGTGGCGGCGCGCCTAAACTGGCCCTGCGTGCGCGTCAACCTAGACAGCCATGTCAGCCGTATCGACCTGGTCGGCAAGGATGCGATCGTGCTGCAGGACGGCAAGCAGGTGACCGAATTCCGCGACGGCATCCTGCCCTGGGCCTACCAGCACAATGTGGCGCTGTGCTTCGACGAATACGATGCCGGCCGCCCCGACGTGATGTTCGTCATCCAGCGCGTGCTGGAAAGCTCGGGCCGCCTCACCCTGCTCGACCAGAGCCGCGTCATCCGCCCGCATCCGGCCTTCCGCCTGTTCGCCACTGCCAACACGGTCGGCCTCGGCGACACCACCGGCCTCTATCACGGCACCCAGCAGATCAACCAGGCGCAGATGGACCGCTGGTCGATCGTCACCACGCTGAACTACCTGCCGCACGACAACGAAGTGAACATCGTGCTGGCCAAGGCCAAGCACTACCGCGACGCCAAGGGCAAGGACATCGTCAACAAGATGGTGCGGGTCGCCGACATGACGCGCTCGGCCTTCATGAACGGCGACCTGTCGACCGTCATGAGCCCACGCACGGTGATCACCTGGGCTGAGAACGCGGAAATCTTCTCCGACATCGGCTGGGCCTTCCGACTGACCTTTTTGAACAAGTGCGATGAGTTGGAACGCCCGATCGTGGCGGAGTTCTACCAACGCTCGTTCGGGCAGGAACTGCCGGAGAGCGCGGCGAATGTGGTGCTGAGCTGATTGACTGGGCGAGGGTCAAAGGGCGTTCTGGTATTGACTTGCGCTGCGAGCATATCAGCTAGCTGCGCCGCTGGCGCTGTTTGGCATGCCGAGGGTTCCGGCTTCTCGATGATACAAACTGGCCCCGATCTGCGGGCTGACCTGGAAGCCCTCAAAGCCAAGCATGAGGGCAACGGCAACGCAATTGCCAAAGAATTGGTCCGCCGTGGCGCGACGTGCATCACCGGTCTAAACACTGGAAAGCGAAACACGACTATCTACGAGTGCCTCTATTTCTTTTGCAAAGGAAACGCGTTGCAGCACCTTAGCTGGCTCTTTGCCGAAAGCGATGCTGCCTTGCAGAGCGAGCCTGAATTCTACCGGCGGGCCTATGGCGCAAAAGCCGAGTACATCGACTACACATTTGCCGAGACCGGCACATGCCGTAACAAAGACACGCTTCGACAAAGGCAGCGTGAATTTGCTCTCAGCCGTGGTGGCACGGAATTCATGCCGAGTTCGGTAAATTGACGTGGCAGGCCCTGGCGAAAATCTACGTGGAGAGCGCGGCGAACGTGGCGCCGAATTGAACGGGAGCGTTCGGTGAAGCGGCTTGGGTGGAGCCTCATCGGCCTGCTGGCCTGCGGGTGCACCACCTATTACCCCGCTACAAATGGCGACTATCTGCTCAGCACGACCCAACCGGGCTTCTTCCAGCCGGGCTATGACATCAAGGAGCGCGGCTGGGTGGTGGGCATGCTGGAGCGCAACGGCGCGTCCTGCTCGACGCGGCCGGGCGAGGCGGCGACTCGCTGCGCCTATGCGTACTGTGTCGATGCGCGGCCGAAGATCCTGGTCTGGAGAATAGGCCACAGGGTGACGACCTGGACGGAGCGGCCGCCAAAACTCGATGAGATCGCGAGTGGCTGCGGGCCATATCACCTGTATAGTCTGCAGAACGCCTATGCGGCCCGTAACGGCGCGACCGCCGTGTCCGTAATTTAGAATAAGAGGTTCTCTTGGCCGGACCCGGAGACAATACACGTTCGAAGCCGAAGACCGGCGCCGACACCGACCTGTTCAAGCGGGCGGTGACGGTTTGCATGCGCGCCGTTTCCGGCGACCGCGAGATGGAGGTCGGCTTCGCCAAGGACAAGCCGGCGCTGGCCGGCAGCCGCGCGCGGCTTCCCGAATTGCCGAAGAAGCCGACCATCACCGACATCGCGGTGACGCGCGGGCTGGGCGATTCGATGGCGCTGAAGCGCGCCTGCCATGACAGCCGTGTGCATCTGAAGCTGGCGCCGGAAGGCAAGCAGGCGCGCGCCGTGTTCGACGCCGTCGAGCAGGCGCGTGTGGAATCGATCGGCTCGCGCCGGATGACTGGTGTCTCCGACAATATCGGCCATATGCTCGAGGACAAATATCTCAAGGCCAACCTCGCCGACGTGCGCGAGCAATCCGAAGCGCCGCTCGAAGAGGCGCTGGCGTTGATGGTGCGCGAAAAGCTGACCGGCCGGCCGGTGCCGAAGAGCGGCGAAAAGCTCGTTTCGCTGTGGCGCGACTGGGTCGAGGAGAAATCCGAAGGCGCGCTGGACGACCTCGCCAGCAAGCTCGACGACCAGCAGGCTTTTGCGCGGCTGGTGCGCGACATGCTTGCCTCCATGAACATGGCGGAGGAACTCGGCGACGACCAGCAGAACGACGAGGCCGACAGCGACGACAACGAGCCGCAGGGCGAGGAGAACAGCGAGGAAGGCGGCGAGGACGATTCCGCCGGCGAGCAGGCGCAGCCGGAGGACACGGAAGCCTCTTCCGAGGACGAGCAGGCCGGCGAGATGGAGGCGACCGATGCGGACGCGGACGACGTCGCCGACGATGACGAGGCGGATGCCGAGACGCCGGGCGAGGCCAAGCGCAAGGACAATCCCTTCACCAACCTGCCGAAGGAGATCGACTACAAGGTTTTTTCCACCGCCTTTGACGAGACGGTCGGCGCGGAGGAACTGTGCGATGAGGAAGAACTCGACCGGCTGCGGGCGTTCCTCGACAAGCAGCTCGCCAACCTGTCAGGCGTTGTCGGGCGGCTGGCCAACCGGCTGCAGCGCCGGCTGATGGCGCAGCAGAACCGCTCCTGGGATTTCGACCTGGAGGAGGGTTACCTTGATCCGGCGCGGCTGGTGCGCGTCGTCATCGACCCGATGCAGCCGCTTTCCTTCAAGCAGGAGCGCGACACCAAATTCCGCGACACGGTGGTCACGCTGGTGCTCGACAATTCCGGCTCGATGCGCGGCCGGCCGATCACGGTCGCCGCCACCTGCGCGGACATCCTCGCCCGCACGCTGGAGCGCTGCGGCGTCTCTGTCGAGATTCTCGGCTTCACCACCCGCGCCTGGAAGGGCGGGCAGGCCCGCGAAAAATGGCTGAAGGACGGAAAGCCGGCCAACCCCGGCCGGCTGAACGATTTGCGCCACATCATCTACAAAAGCGCCGACACGCCGTGGCGGCGCGCCCGCCGCAATCTCGGCCTGATGATGCGCGAAGGTCTGCTGAAGGAAAACATCGACGGCGAGGCGCTGCTGTGGGCGCACAACCGCCTGATCGGCAGGCCGGAGCAGCGAAAAATCCTGATGATGATCTCGGACGGCGCGCCGGTGGACGACTCAACCCTGTCGGTCAATCCGGGCAACTATCTGGAGCGGCATCTGCGCGCCATCATCGAACTGATCGAGACACGCTCGCCGGTCGAGCTGCTCGCCATCGGCATCGGCCATGACGTGACGCGCTACTACCGCCGCGCCGTCACCATCGTCGACGCGGAGGAACTCGCCGGTGCCATGACCGAGCAGCTCGCCTCGCTGTTCGGCGAGGAAACGCCGCGCGACCTGCGCCGCGGCGGCGGTTTTCGGCGGGCGGGATGAGGATGCGCTTGCTGCGGGTGGCGGCGTTTTGGGGACGACTTAGGCCGCGTTCCTTCGCACCCCCCTCTGTCCTGCCGGACATCTCCCCCGCAAGGGGGGAGATTGGCAGCTTCACCGCCTACGCTTCTCTTGCAACGTTGGCGATTGGCGAAATCGAGACGGCCGGCGAATCTCCCCCCTTGCGGGGGAGATGTCCGGCAGGACAGAGGGGGGTGCGAAGGAATGCGACACTGGCCGCGTCATTCTTCGCAACTCTGCTCTGCCTCCTGCCTCTCGCGCCAGCCCACGCCGACCCCGCGCCCGTCGAGCGCATGGAAATCACCGTGCGGCCGATCGAAAAATTCCACATCGGCCGCGATGAAAAAATGTTCGGGCCGCTGGAGTTCGTCGGCGGGCTGGAGATGACCGCCTCGGCCAACGATTTCGGGGCGCTGTCGGCCTTCCGCTTCGTCACACCAGGCAAGGATTTCGTCGGTGTCGCCGATACCGGCTTCTGGTATTTCGGCTCGATCGCGCGCGATGCTCAGGGCCGTCCGAGCGGCGTCGAGAATTTCCGCATGGTGCAGATGGTCGACGACACCGGCCATCCGATCAGCGAGAAGTGGCTGGTGGATGCCGAGGGGCTCGACGTTAAGGACGGCATCGCCACCGTCGGCTTCGAGCGCGATCACCGCATCTCGCAGTTTCGCATCGATCCCGCCGACATGAAGGCGCCGTTCCGGCAGCTCGATTTCCTGGTGCCGGAAAGGGAGCTGCGCCAGAACCGCGGTTTCGAGACGGTGACGCGCGCGCATCCCTTCGGCCAGCATGAAGGCGGCCTGGTGGTGGTGTCGGAAAAGAGCCTGGACAAGCAAGGCAACATCTTTGCGGCGATCATAGAGGGGCCGAACAAGGGCGTCTTCACCGTGAAGCGCAGCGGCGACTTCGACATCACCGACGGCGCCTTCCTGCCGAACGGCGACCTGCTGCTTCTGGAGCGCAGCTACCGCATCGCCGACGGCGTAAAAATGCGGCTGAGGCGCATTTATGGCGAGAGCGTCGCCAAGGGGCAGGTGGCGGACGGACCGGTGCTGTTCACCGCCGACATGGCCTACCAGATCGACAATATGGAGGGGTTGGACGTCTGGCAGCGCGCCGACGGCGCCACCATGGTTTCGATTATATCCGACGACAACCACTCGATCCTGCAGCGCAATCTCTATCTGGAATTCGTGCTGCACGCGGATTGAACGGCATATCGTCTTGCCCAGGGTGTCGTCGGCCCGCAACGCAGGGAGCAATGAATGCCGCAAGACGTAACAGAACTTGTCGACCGCTACTGCGCAGTCTGGAACGAGCCCGATGCAGAGCGCCGCGCCGCGCTCCTGGCTGCCGTCTGGGCTTCCGGCGCGGCCTATACGGACCCGCGCGCCGACACGCGGGGCCCGGCCGAACTGCTTGCTCATATCGCGAAGGTTCGGGCGAGCCGGCCGGGCGCGACAATCGTGCGGACCAGCGCCGTCGACCTCCATCATGGCATCGCTCGCTTCGGCTGGCGCCTCGTCGAGGCCGACGGCACGCCGCTGCCGGAAGGCATAGACATCGTCTTCCTCAACGAGGACGGTTCGCTGATAGAGCGGATTGTCGGATTCTTCGGTCCGCTGCCGCCTTTGGTGCAGCCGTAGGAACTGCGGAAGCGAGGAGCATTACACCGCCGGCACGATCGGCGCACGGCGGCGCTGCAGCAGCGCCAGTCCGCCAATGACGATCAGAGCCGCGCCCAAAATCGTCGTCAGGCCGGGAATGTCGCCGAAGAACAGATAGCCGATCAGTGCTGCTCCAAGCAGTTCCACATAAATGAGCGGCGCCAGCGTCGAGGCGTCGGCCAGCCGGAAGGCATAGAGGGTCAGCATGTGGCTGACGGTGGATAGAACCCCAATCAGGAAGAACAGCGGCAGGTCGGCCAGTGCCGGCGTCTGCCAGAACACGATCGCCTGCGGGACGAGCAGCGCCGTGCCGATCACGCACTGGAAGGCCAGCATCTTGATCACCTCGCTGCCCTGCGCGGCGCGTCGGCTGGCGATCATGTAGCAGGCGAAGAAGACGCCGGAGCCGAGCGCCAGAAGGATGCCCGGCTCCATTGCGCCGCCCGGCCGCAGGATGACCATCGAGCCGGCGAAGCCGAGCACAAGGGCGATGCCCTTGGGCGCCGTCATGCGCTCCTTGAGGATCAGCATCGACAGGATGACCGCCACGATCGGCGCGACGAAATAGGCGCTGATGGCGGTTGCCAGCGGAATGCGGGCGATTGCCAGGAAGTAGAACGTCATCGCGCCGATGATGAAGACGGTGCGCAGCACATTGGCGCCGATCTGCTCGGCTGGGAAGATCTTTCGTCCATGCATGGCGAAGGCGATGGGCAGCACGATCAGCGAGGCCATCGCGTAGCGGGCAGAACTGATGAACAGCGGCGAATAGGTGGCGGAGAGATGTTTCGCCAGCCCGTCGACCAGTTGCACGGTCAGCACGCCGACAATCATCAGCACGATGCCCTTGGTCGTGTCCGACGTCGAGTGCGTTGCGGCGATTGATGTGGCCATGCGGGGCGCTTTCCGAGAGGCGTCCCAGCCCGATATGGGTCGTTTGCCTCCGGCGCTTTCCAGCATCTTGCGGGGCGAGTGGATAGCGCCACGCGTCCGGGCATGAGCCGTCCAGCAAGGGCCGAAGCGGGTGCTCAAAACATGTCGACAATCGCGGCTTGAGACCGCCGGACTAAACTGCCCGCTTCGTCGCAATCCAGATCACATGGCGGGCGCCGCGCTTTCCGTGTGCCCGCGTTGCGACCTCTTCGACCGAAAACCCCGCCTGACGCAGCCGCCGAGTGAAGCCGGCATCAGGCCCTGACGACCAGACCGAAAACACACCGCCCAACCTCAAGGCAGCGTGCGCCGCGCTCAGGCCCGGCAGGTCGTAGAGCGCGTCGTTGCCTTGCCGGGTCAGGCCTTCCGGGCCGTTGTCGACGTCGAGCAGGATGGCGTCCCAAGAAGACCGTGCGGAGCGGATCAAGTCGCCGACGTCGCCCTCGCCGACGGCGACACGCGGATCGTCGAGGCAGCCGCCAAACACCGGCGCCATCGGCCCGCGCGCCCAGGCGACGACCGCCGGCACGAGTTCCACTACCGTGACGCGCGCATCGTCGCCGAGTTCGGCAAGAGCAGCGCGCAGCGTAAACCCCATGCCCAGCCCGCCGATCAGTATTTTTGGCGCCGTCCGCCCGCGGATGCGTTCGCAGGACAGTTTCGCCAGCGTCTCTTCCGAACCGCTGAGCCGGCTGTTCATCAGCTCGTTGGTACCGAGCATGATAGAGAATTCCGTTCCGCGCTGCTTCAGCCGCAGCTCGCCGCCGCCGGGGACCGGCGCACTGTCGAGCTGGACCCAGGGAATCAAGCGAGGACCGTCGGCTGGCTCCAGCGCGCGGCGATCAGCCGGTAGGGGATCAGCGCGAAGATCGCGATGATCAGCTTGACCGACAGGTCGCCCAGCGCCCACGACACCCAGCGCGCCGCTTCCGCCGGCAACGCGCCGAGCAGCGGAGCAGTTTCCAGTGCGAAACCGTCGCTCGGGCCGACGAAGGCGAAAGCAGCGGCGAAGGCGACGGAGAAAAAGACCAGCGTGTCGACAACCGAGCCGGCCAGCGTGCCGAAGATCGGCGCCCGCCACCAGCTCTGCCGGCGCAGCCAGTTGAAGACTGTGACGTCGAGAAGCTGGGCGGTGAGGAAGGCCGCGCCCGATGCGACGGCGATGCGCACCAGCCGGCCGGCTGCGGTGTCGAACTCGATCAGGCCGAGGCGATAGAGCAGCGGCGGCACGATGATGGAGCATGTCACTGCCACCATGAAGCCGGCGAACACGACTTTTCGCGCGAACAGCGGACCGTGGCGGCGGTTGGCGAGGTCGGTGACCAGAAAGGCAACCGGATAGGTGAACGCGCCCCAGGTGAGGATATCGGCCAGCGACAGGCGGCCCAGCATGCCCTGCACGGGGAACTGGACAAGGATGTTCGACGCGACGACGACGAGCGCCATGGCGGCCACGAAGGGCAGATAGGTCTTTCCAAAGTGCATTTTTTTATCCTGGGTAATGGAACCAGTGGCTGACCGCAGCATGCGGCCGCCCCAATGAAACGAAGCCCGCCGTCCATGACGCCGGGCTTCCGGAAGGCGGTGTCCCCCGCCTAAGAAACGTCAAGTCTCAGGCGGCGGCCGCGGCCTGCTCGGCGGTCTTCTTGGCGATCTGCTTCTTCAGCAGGCGGGCGCGCTGCGACAGTTCGTGCTCGTCGGCCTTGGCCAGGAAGGCGTCTAGGCCGCCGCGATGCTCGACCGAACGCAGCGCGTTGGCCGAAATGCGCAGGCGCACGTTCTGGTTCAGCGCTTCCGAGATCAGGGTGACGCTGACCAAATTCGGCAGGAAGCGGCGGCGGGTCTTGTTGTTGGCGTGGCTGACATTGTTGCCGGTGAGCACGGCCTTGCCGGTCAGTTCGCAAGCACGGGACATTTTTATAACCTTCGGTTCTCTTATCGGGCCAACAGATCGTCTTCGCCAGCACTGGCGCGCGGTCTTATCGAGCGGCCTCTTGGAAAAGTCGGCGTTCCATAGTGGCATTTGGCCGATGCGTCAAGGCAAAGCTCGGCCTCGTGGCAAGTCAGTTTGGCATTTGATCCGGCCGACTAGTTTTCAACGACCAAGCCTTCGTCGTCGCCATAGACGAACATTTCAACCACCTTCGGGAAGCGGTCACGGTCGACCGAGACCGCAACGAAACCGTTTCCGCTTAGATGCATAATCAATTTCTCGTTGGTGATCGTGGCTCGCTCGACTAGTTTCGAGTGGTCATCAGGCAGGCACGCAGTCACTTCGGTATTTGCCGTAAGCGCGTCTCCGTTCGAGAAGGTTATGACGATGCCATATCCAGGCTCGCCATTTTCGATGCTTTTGATCGACTTTCCAATCAAACGCTCGACCAAAGTTCTCATACTACTCGCACCCCTTAAACGGTCACCGCACTATCGCCTTTTCCGCTTCATTCGCCTAGATCATCGCCCCGATTAAAGACGGGCCGTTTGAATGCCTACTTTCGAACTGACCTACTCCTAGGCAGTTGCCAAACGTCGGCCGACGCGACACTGTTGCCGTTCAGGCTGGGAGGTCTCAAATGGAACCGAGCACCCACAACCCTGCCCGCATCTGCCGTGGCTGCTGGGACCAGATGCATATGCCGATCCCGATCCGGGGTCCGCTGGCGCTGCCGTTCCAGGCCTTCGGCATCACCCGCAGCAAGATGAACCCCAACATCTGCACGATCTGCGAGCGCGCCTTCACCTTCGTCAAGAAGCAGCGCCACATCTCTGCCACGGCCTCGATCCTGTTCGCCGACATCCGCGGTTACACGCTTCTGTCGGAACGGCTGGATCCGGTCGCATTGAGCGACATCGTCAGCATCTTCCAGGACGAGTGCGCGAAGGCGATCTGGGAGCATGACGGCATCGTCAACAAGCAGATGGGCGACGGCCTGATGGCGATCTTCAATTTCCCGATCAAGAACGAACGCCATGCGGCGGCCGCCATCCAGGCAGCGATCGAGGTGCAGCGGCGCTGCGGCGAGGCACTGGAAAAGCTGGCGGCGCGCGGCATCGACACACAGGCAGGAGCGCTCGGCGTGGGCGTCGGCGTCCACACCGGCCAGGTGGAAATCGGCGAGTTTTCCACCTTCCGCAGCGACTTCACGGCGATCGGGGGTGCAGTGAACCTCACCGCCCGGCTAGAGTCACAGGCGGCGGCCGGCGAAATCCTCGTTTCGGCGGAGGCTGCCGCGGAAGCGCCGGAGTTTTTGGCGGCGACGGCTATCCGCAAGCTCTCGCTGAAGGGCATCAATCAGCCGGTCCCGGCGCATGTGCTGACCGTGCACTGAGTACCGGGAACGCCTGCCCCTCCACATTGCTGCCGGATTTGTCGCCTTCCTGATCGGCATGACCGACGGGATGCGAAAAACAACTGGAGTGGCACGGCGGGCCGCGCTGTCCGCGCTTGCACTGATGCTTGCGGCGCCGGGCGTGGCGCGGGCCGAGGTCGAAACATTCAAGGGCGAATACACCGTCTCCTATCTCGGCCTCACCATCGCCCGCTCGACCTTCGAGAGCCGGTTCGAGAACGGCAAGTTCTCGGTCGAGGGTACGGTTGCCAGCGCCGGCATCGCGGAAATCTTCGACCGCACCAAGGGCAGGAGTTCGGCCTCCGGCGGCTTCGCCGGCGACCGTACGCAGCCAGACGCCTTCCGCATGGACTATACCGAGGGCAAGCGGAAGCAGATGACGGCGCTGAAATTCCGGGACGGCGATGTGGTCAGCACTGAAAACGTGCCGCCGCTGAAGAAGCGCAAGCATTGGGTGCCGCTGAAGCCCGGCGACCTCGATGGCGTCAGCGATCCGCTGTCGGCCGGCATGATCAAGGCCTCTGGCCCGGACAAAGTGTGCGGACGCACGCTCAAACTCTTCGACGGCGAGTTCCGCATGAATGCCACGCTGCATCCCGCGCCGAATTCGGAAGCGGCGAGGGCTTATGGTGACGGCGTCGTCACCTGCCGCGTCACGGTCAAGCCGGTCTCGGGCTACCGCAAGGGGCGGAAATCGCTCGACTATCTGGAGAAGCAGAGCAGGATCATGATCGCGTTTGCGCCGCTGGGCTCGACCGGCGTATATGCGCCCGTCCACGCGACCGTCGGCACGCAGATCGGAACCGTGACCGTGAGGTCCAAAAGCCTCGACACGAACAAGTAGCGGGACGCGCCCGCGCCGGAGGATCTATGGCACGGGCAACGCTGATCGGTTTTTCCGCTGTGGCGATGTGGGCGCTGCTGGCGCTGCTCACCGACGCGTCGGGCCAGGTGCCTCCCTTCCTGCTGTCGGCGATCACTTTTGCCATCGGCACGGCGGTCGGACTTTGCGCCCGGCTTGTGATGCCGAAACCCGCCGCGCCGGCAAAAATTCCGCCGGTTGTCTGGTTGATCGGCATTGGTGGGCTGTTCGGCTACCACTTCTTCTACTTCACCGCACTGCGCAACGCGCCGGCGGTGGAGGCCAGCCTGATCGCCTATCTCTGGCCGCTGCTGATCGTCGTCGGCTCGGCGCTGATGCCCGGCGAAAAACTGCGCTGGAACCATGTGGCCGGCGCGGTGCTGGGGCTTGCGGGAACGGTGTTGATCATCGCCAAGGGCGGCGGGCTGTCGTTCGAGAGCCGTTATGCTTTCGGCTACGCCATGGCCGCCGTCTGCGCGCTGCTGTGGTCGAGCTATTCGCTGCTGTCGCGGCGTTTCGCAGAGGTGCCGACCAGCATCGTCACCTGGTTCTGCGCGGCCACCTCGATCCTGTCGCTCATCTGCCACCTTGCGCTGGAGCAGACCGTGCTGCCGGCGAATGCGGGGCAATGGCTTGCGGTGCTGGGCTTAGGGCTGATGCCGGTGGGCGCCGCCTTCTACGCCTGGGATTTCGGGGTCAAGCGCGGCAACATCCAGGTGCTGGGCGCGGCAAGCTACGCCGCGCCGCTGCTGTCGACGCTGGTGCTGATCGCCACCGGCTTCGCCGAGCCGACCTGGAACGTGATCGGCGCCTGCCTGCTGATTTCGGCGGGCGCCGTGCTGGCGGCGCGGCCGAGACTGTTTTCCAGCGCGCGCGGGGCTCGGAGCGAGGCCGGCGCATGATGCCGTTCGAGGGCGGGGTCGAAAGCCCCGGCAACGCCACCTTCATCTTTTCCTGCGCCGCCGCCCTGCTCTACGGCACCATGGCTGCCGCGCCGCCGCGCTTCGTCGCCTCGGCAGTCAAGACTCTGGCGGTTGCGCTGCTGGCGGTGCTGGCCGGAATGCAGCAAGGCCACTGGCTGCTGGTCCTTGCGCTGGCGCTGAGCGCCGCCGGCGACCTGTTCCTGTCGCGGCCGGGCGAAAGAGCCTTGCTCGCCGGGTTGGCGAGTTTTCTCGCCGCGCATCTCGCCTACATCGCGCTGTTGGCGTCGATCGGCGGCGGGCCGGGCGTGCTTGTCGCCGCACCCTGGCGCGGTGCCCTGGCCGCAGTCCTGGTCGTCTATGGACTGATCATGCTCGTGCTGCTGATGCGGCGCATCGGTCCATCGCTGCGAGGACCGGTAACGGTCTACATCGTCGCGATCCTCTGTATGGGTATTTCCGCGCTGACGCTGGATGCACCGCTGGTGATTGCCGGCGCGCTGCTGTTCATAGCCTCCGACACGCTGCTCGCCACCGAAAAATTCCTGCTGCCGGCAATCTCGCGCCAGCGCGACTGGATGCGCTACGCGGTGTGGGCAAGCTATTATCTCGGCCAGATGGCGATCACGCTGGGGCTGATCAGTTTCTGAGCAGGTCGGGCGGGCCCCCGCCGTCGTCAGAAATTGTCCTTGCGCTTGCGGATCTCCGCGAACACTGCCTCGTCGGATGCGTTTTCCATGCCGAGCGTACGGCGGATTTTTGGATCGTGAGGGCGCAGGAACGGGTTGGTCTCCAGTTCGCGGCCGATCGTCGTCGGCAGGGTGGGCTTGCCGTCGGCGCGCAGCCGGTCGATCTCGCCGGCGCGCTCCTTCAGCGCCTCGTTGTCCGGGTCGACGCTGAGCGCGAAGCGGGCGTTGGATTGCGTGTATTCGTGGCCGCAATAGACGGCTGTTTCGGGTGGCAAGGCCGACAGCGTTTTCAGCGACTGCCACATCTGTGCCGCCGTGCCTTCGAGCAGCCGGCCGCAGCCCAGCGCGAACAGCGTGTCGGCCGCGAACAGCACCTTCGAGTGCGGGAAATGGTAGGAGACGTGGCCCAGCGTGTGGCCCGGCGTGAAGATCACCCGCACGTCCTCGTCCCCGAAGCGAAAAGTCGAGCCGCCGTCGACCGCCTCGTCGATTCCCGGAATTTTCGCCTTCTCCTTCGCCGGGCCTATGATCTTCAGCCCGAACCGTTCCTTCAGCGCCAGATTGGCCTCGACATGGTCGGGATGGTGATGCGTGGTCAGGATCAACGTCGGCGTCCAGCCCGTCCGCTCGATGGCGTCCAGGATCGGCTTCTCCTCCGGCGCGTCGATCAGCGCGGTGTCGCCGGTCTTGCGGTCGCGGATAAGCACGCCGAAATTGTCGGTGCGGCACATGAACTGGTCGATGTCGATCGTCATCAAAACTCTCCTTTTTCGTGGGCTTAGATAGAGCGCCGTGTGGGCGGTGTCATCCCGCAGGATGGTCCATGTTGAACTCGTCATGCGAGCCCGCTACCGTCGCCGCCCATGAATTCGGATATCGTCGACCTCCGCTCCTTCTATGCCTCGCCGCTCGGGCAGGTGGCGGAGCGCTCGATTACCGTCGCGCTGTCGGCGCTGTGGACGAACCTGCCCAACGAGCGGCTGGTCGGGCTTGGCTACGCCCTGCCCTGGCTGGAACGCTTCGGCGCCGATGCCGAGCGGGTCTTCGCCTTCATGCCCCGCACGCAAGGCGCGGTGCGCTGGCCGCTCGAGGCGCCGTCGTCGACCGTGCTGGTGTTCGACGAGGAACTGCCGCTGGTCGACGCCTCGATCGACCGGATGATTCTGGTGCATTCGCTGGAACATGCGGAAAATCCGCGCGAGACCCTGAAGGAGATCTGGCGCGTGCTGTCGCCGGCCGGCCGCGTCGTCATCGTCGTGCCCAACCGGCGCGGCGTCTGGGCGCGGTTCGAACACACGCCGTTCGGCACCGGCCGGCCGTTCTCGCGCAGCCAGCTCAACGAACTTTTGCGCGACGCCAATTTCACGCCGTCGGCCGCGTCGGAAGCACTATTGTTCCCGCCGTCGCGGCGGAACTTCATGATGCGGCTGCAGCCGATGCTGGAACGCGCCGGGCGGCGCTTCTGGCCGATCTTCTCCGGAGTGATCATCGCCGAGGCGCAGAAGCGGCTCTACCAGGGCATCCCGGTATCGCAGCGCGCCTCGCGCCGGGTGTTCGTGCCGGTGCTCACCCCACAGGGTGCGCGCGCGGCGAGGAGTGAAGAGCGGTCCGCGTAGCGGACGAAAAGCCAAAGATTTGGCTTTTCGCGTGACGAACGCCCGAAGCGAAAGCGGAGGGCCGGCCGCGCGCCCGCGATTCCGCCATGTTTCTGGTCTCGGCTGCGGCATCTCTATGGGGATCGGCCCATGCTGTCCTTGCTCGGCGTGCTGCTCTGTCTCGGCTGCGACGTGCGGCCTGCGGCGGCAGTCATGCCGGTCGACGTCGAACTGGTGCTGGCGGTCGACGTATCGCGCTCGATGGACACCGAGGAGTTTTCGCTGCAGCGGGCAGGCTATGTCGAGGCGATCCGCCATCCCGACTTCATCGCCGCCGTGCGGGCCGGGCTCAACGGCCGCATCGCCATCACCTATTTCGAATGGGCGGGCACGGTGCGCGCCGAATCGCTGGTTCCGTGGCAGGTGATCGACGGACCGGAAAGCGCGCGGGCCTTCGCCGCCCTGCTCGCGACGCGACCCTTCGGCGGCTACACGGGCACGTCGATCTCCGGCGCGCTGGATTTTGGAAATGGGCTGTTCGACAACAATTCGGTGGACGGGTCTCGCCGCGTCATCGACGTGTCCGGCGACGGGCCGAACAATATCGGGCTGCCGGTCACCGGCGCGCGCGACCGCGCTGTCTCTGCGGGCATCGTCGTCAACGGCCTGCCGATCGTCATCCGGCCGTCGCCGACCTTCCCCGACATTGACCGCTACTACGCCGAATGCGTCATCGGCGGGCCGGGCTCGTTCATGCTGCCGATCCGCTCGGCGCAAGAATTCGCCACGGCGATCCGCCGCAAGCTGATCCTCGAAGTCAGCGGAGCGTCGCCGCCGGCAACCATCATCCCCGCCACGGACGGGCCGGTCGACTGCCTGAAGGGCGAGCGTGACCGGAGGTTTTATTCCGATCCGTATTTTCCGGAGCTGGATCGGTAGAAACGTGCACCGGGAATTGTTTGCCGTGCCCCCTCGGCGCGGCGAAACGGCCGGTGGGACTGGTGCTTGCCTCATCCCGAAGCGTGTCGCGCTTCAGGCCACCCGCCGCCGGGAGATGTCATGTCCCCCCTTCAGCACAGTTGCGGCGTCGAAAGGGATGGGCCGGGCGATGGCATAGCCCTGCACGAAATCGACGCCAATGTCGCGCAGCGCCTCGACGATGGCGTCGGTCTCGGCGAATTCCGCGATGGTCCGCTTGCCCATCACCTTGCCGATGTGGCTGATCATCTGGACCATGGCCCGGTCGATCGGATCGTCCAGCATGTCCTTGACGAAGCCGCCATCGATCTTGAGGTAGTCGACCGGAAGGTGCTTCAGATAGGCGAAGGACGACATGCCGGCGCCGAAATCGTCGAGTGCGAAACGGCAGCCGAGGCCGCGCAGCGCGTCCATGAAGCGGATGGCGCTCGCCATGTCGGCGATCGCCGCCGTCTCTGTGATCTCGAAGCAGATCAGATCCGGCGCGATGCCGTGGGCGGTGAATTCGTCGCGCACGAAGCCGACGAAGCTCTCGTCGTTGAAGGTCGCGCCGGAAAGGTTGATGGCGCAAGCGGCGACCTGCATCGATACGAGCTGCCCGGCCCGCTCGGCAAGCGTCGCGAAGGTTCTGCGGACCACCCAGCGGTCGATCTGCGGCATCAGCCCGTAGCGTTCAGCAGCCGGGATGAAGCTGTTCGGCGGCACGAGCCGGCCTTCCTCGTCGCGCAGGCGCAGCAGCACTTCGATATGCGCGCCATCCCGCCCATAGGCGCCAACCGCCGCGATCTCTTGGGCAAACAGACAGAAACGGTCCTCCTCGAGAGCCGCCCGCAGCCGGCGGACCCAGTCCATTTCGCCGAAGCGCGCCTGCACCTCCGTGTCGCTGGGGCGATGCACCTGGACGCGGTTGCGGCCCTTCTCCTTGGCCATGTAGCAGGCGATGTCGGCGGAACGCAGCGTCTCTTCCAGCGAGGTTCCGGGATCGGCGACGTGCACCAGCCCGATGCTGGCGCTGGTCGAGAAGCGCCGCCCGTTCCACAGGAAATCCAGTTCCTCGACGCCCCGGCGCAGCCGTTCGGCGATGGCTTGCGCCTCATCCGGGCCGCAGTCGACGAGCACGATGCCGAACTCGTCGCCGCCCAGCCGGGCAAGAATGTCGCTGGCGCGGATATGGCGCCTCAGGCAAGCCGAAATCTCGCGCAGCAACTCATCGCCCGCCGCATGGCCGCAGGTGTCGTTGACAACCTTGAACTGGTCGAGGTCGAGATAGATCAGCGAATGCCCGTAGCCCTCCGGCGCGAGGCGGCCAAGTTCATTTTCCAGCCGCGTCTCGAAATCGCGACGGTTGGAAAGATCGGTCAGCGAGTCGTGTGACGCCTGCCAGGACAGCCGGTCGATGAATTCGCGTTCGCGTGTCATGTCGTGGAAGACGATGACCGCGCCGGCCGGGCGCCCATCCACCTGCAGCGGACGGCCGGCGAGGGAGACGGTCACCGACGTTCCGTCGGGACGTCGCAGGCGGCACGGGCCGCTGTCCGTCTCCGCCGCTCTGCCGGAGACGATGCCGTCTACCAGCGCCATGCAATCCTTGCCGGTTGCCTCGTCGGCGATACCGAACAGCAGCGACAGCGGCGCGCCCGCCACCTCGGCCGACCGCCGACCGATCAGCCGCTCGGCGGCCGCGTTCATGTAGTCGACCAGGCCGCAATTGTTGGTGCAGATAACCGCCTGGCCGATGGACGCCAGCGTGATGCGGGCGCGTTCGCGCTCGGCATTCAGCGCCCGTTCTGCTGCCTGCCGTTGCGAGAGCAGCTTGTCGGTGCGCCAGAACGCAAGCAGGATGAGCAGCGCGGCGGTCACGACGTTGGCGGCGATCAGCAGGTTCTTGATGAAGCGCGACCCTTCGCCCAGGCTTGCCGAGAAAGCTTCGGCCAACGGGGCAAGCTGCCGGTTCAAGCGGAATATCTCGGTCTTCCACGCGGCGATCGCCGCGGGCGTGGCCCCTCCGCGGGCGACCGTCGCGCGAATTTCGTTGCCCAGCCGCTCGAGCTCGAGGATGATTTCGTCGCCGGCCTTCCAGTGCCGGACGGCCTCCCTGAGGTAGCTGACCTCGCCGAAATGATGCAGCAACCAGACCATGCCGCCCACGTCATCCGGATGGTTGCCACCGGCGACGAAGGCGCGCTTCGCCGCCTCGAAGTCAGGTTCCGGCAGCTCCAACGCGAGGCGCCCTTGGCGGTCGGCCAACGGTACGGCAAGCGCTTCCTGATAGGCTTGGAAGTAGCTGTCGTTCCTGGTCTCGGCGTAGAGGCCGAGGAAGTGGATGGCGTTCTTCTGGCCCTTCGACCAGTGGCTTTCGCCGCCGACATAGGCGCGCACGGCTGACAGCGTGTAGATGCTGAAGCCGGCGATGGCGGTCTGGATCAGGACAACGACGATGAAAGGCCAGATGAGGCCCAGCAGGCTCGGCGCCCGGCGCATCCGGCGGGGTTTCGTCGGTTTCGGTGTCGAGGGTTCCCGCATCGCGCCGGTTCTGTTGTAGGCGGAATGCTAGTCTATCCGACCTGGAATGTATTGCCTTAACTACCGTGCATGAGGCACGGTTTGGTTGCCGTTTATGCTAACAATCGGTGAATGCCGGCCGAAGTCGGATTTTGGTGGGCTAGGCGCCGACCACCGCTCGCATGACGGCATGGGCGCGCGAAACGTGCGGCAGCTTCATCCGCGCGGAGCCCGGACATCATCGTCGAGCCAATGGCCGACGAAATACTGCAACTGGCGATGCCACCACGGCCAGTCATGGCTGACGTCGGTTCCCCAATAGTCCACCCAGGCCGGAATGTCCTTTTCGCGCAGGATTTGTTCAAGCTCGCGGGTCTCCGCCAGCATGCGCTCCTCCCAGGCGCCCTGGCCGCAGCAGAAGACCAGCCGGCAGTCGCGCAGCCGGGCGAGTGCGGTAGGATCGCTCAGCCCGGGCAGGTAATCGAGCGGCGAGTTGTAGTAGATGCCGCCGTCTAGCGCCGTTCCGAAGAAATCGCGGGTCGAATAGACGCCGGAGAGCGCGATTACGCCGGAGACCATCTCCGGATAGTGGAACACGAAATTCGAGGCGTGGAAGGCGCCCATCGAGCAGCCGGCCATGATCGGCCTCAACTGCTTTCCCGCATTCGAGGTTTTTGCTTCCTCGGTGATCTGCGGAAAGACCTCCTCGCGGACGTAGCGGAAATATTCGTCGTGGCGGCCGATGCGCGCCTGGAGATCGGGTTCGGTCGAGAAAAACGTCTCCCAGTCGATTCCGTCCAGCGTCCACAACTGGATGCGGCCCGCCTCGATGAACTCCGACAGGGCGTTGACCGCGCCGGAATCCTCGAACTGGAAGAAGCGTCCCTTCGATGTCGGGAACACCACCATCGGCCGGCCGGCATGGCCGTAGCGCTTGTGCTCCATCGGCCGGTCAAGAAAGCGGCTGTCGATGCTATGGTAGGAAATGCGCATCGCTTACGCCTCTTCCGCGTGAATGAAGTCGATCGCCTGGCGGACCTCGGCAAGATCCTTCGAGCGGAACTGGTAGGCGTAGTTTCCCATGGCGCGGCTGAACACGTCCTCTATGGCGTTGTGGCGGACGATCTTGCCGCCGAGCGCGGCTAGCACGGCCTGATGGTCGTGGCGATAGCGGATGTGGTTCTTGCGGCTGGCATAGGCGGTGAAATATTTGCCCTCGAAAGGTCCGCGGTTGCGGTCGTTGACCACCATCTCCGCCCATTCCGCATAAACGTCGATGTCGTAGGCAAAGTTGATGGCGTCGGTCATCCAGGCGCCTGGCGGGCGCATGTTGACTTCCAGTGCGATGGCGCGACCATCCCGAGTCTGGAAAAGCTCCAGGTGGAAAAAACGCTCGCGCACATCGAAGGCCTTCAGGATCTTTCGCCCTGCCGCCTCGATCGCCGGGTCGATCGAGGGATAGCAGATATAGCTCAGGTGCCGGTCCTTGTTGACCACGTCCATGACGCTGTGGTCGTAGCGGGTGCTGGCCGCCAGCACCACCTCGCCGTCGCGGTTGGCCAGCCCGTCATAGGTGACGACAAGCCCGTCGATGAACTGCTCCATGACGAAGGTGACGTCCTCCGGCCGGTCGCGGAAGAAGGCGTCGAGCTCTTTTGCGTTGGAGATCTTGAAGGTGTTGCTGGCGCCGGACCCCGAGTCCGGCTTGACGACCACCGGATAGCCGACGCGGCGGATGAAGGTCAGCGCGCCGGCGCGGTCGGAGCACTTTCGTTGCGGGATGGTGTCGACGCCGCTCTTGCGGAAGAAGGCCCGCATGCGCGACTTCTTCTTCAAATTCTTCACGAAATCGAGCTTGGTTCCGTAGATGTTGAAGTCGGTGCGGATGCCGGCTTCCAGCTCCAGCCAGTGCTCGTTGAGCGATTCAAAACGGTCGATGCGGCCCCATTTGTGGATGAAATGGCCCATGGCGCGCAGCGTCAGGTCGTAGTTCTCCATGTCAGCGACACGGTAGTATTCCGACAGGGCCCCGCAAAGCATCGGATCGAGACTGTCATAGGGTGCGTCGCCGATGCCGAGCACCGTTGCGCCGGCCTTCTTCAACCGGTCGCAGAAATCCGCCCCCGTCGACGGGAAATGCGGGGAGAAGAAGACGAAATTCATGCGACGCCCTCCACGTGCCGCGCAAGGGGCGCGGCAAACCGAGTGTCGTGTATTTTTGGGCGGCGCGGAAGGGGCGGTTATTGCCCCTTGATGACCTTCCAAAGTGGCGTGCCGGCCCTGTGCGCGTCCATGAAATCCTTGCCCGTGATCCGGCCCTGCTGCACGCCGGCTAGGACCCGCTTGCAGAACAGTTCTGGCACCTTGTCCCTGCTGACGCGCATGAGCTGCGAAAGTTCAGTCAGCGATTCGCTGCGCCAACCGGCCACCCGCTTACTACACCACGGGATGTATTCTGCCGCCGTCTTCGGCGTCTGCATGCAGCCCGACAGAGCGGCGACCGCGGCGACCGCAATTATTGCGATTCGTTTCAAGACCATGTCCCCCGACATTTCGCGTCAAAGTAGCGAATTGCCGATCAGACGCAAGCGTGCAGCGAATGAAATTCGAGGCAAAGGTACCGCCCGCGCAACAACGTCGCTTGCCTGCCAGCAAAGTTCGCGGCGTGGCCCGTCCGGCGGGCGGCTACTGTATGACAGACTCCGCGCTGGCCCTGCCGATCTCCTCCAGTTCGTAAGGCGTGGTCTGATAGACTTGGTTGATCCAGTTGCCGAACAGAAGATGCGCGTGCGAGCGCCAGCGGTTGAGCGGCGGGCGTGCCGGATCGTCGTCAGGATAGTAGTCGTGCGGCACCTCGATGGGCGTGCCGGCGGCCACGTCGCGGTCGTATTCTTCCTTCAGCGAAGTGGAATCATATTCGATGTGGTTGAAGATATAGAGACGGTTGGCGGTCCTTTCCGAAAGCAGGCAGGGCCCGGTCTCATCCGATTCCATCAGCAGTTCGAGCCCCGAACCAACGGGAATGTCGGCCGCCCGCACCTCCGTCCAGCGCGAGACAGGAATAGCGAAATCGTCGGAGAAACCGGCGAGATAAGGCGAGGCCGGCGCATTGTTGCCGTGGCGGAACACGCCGAACGCCTTCTTGTCTAGTGTGTGCTTGGGAACGCCATGAAAGTGCCAGGCCGCCGCCATCGCCCCCCAGCAGATGAAGAAGGAGGAATGGGCGTTGGTCGTCGTCCAGTCGAGGATGCGCGTCAGCTCGTCCCAATAGTCGACCTGCTCGAATTCCAGCAGCTCGATCGGCGCGCCGGTGATGATGAAGCCGTCGAATTTTCGGTCCGCCACCTCCTCCCAGGTCTGGTAGAAGGAAATCAGGTGGTCCTCGGGTGTGTTCTTGGCCTTGTGGTTGCCGACGCGCACCAGGGTCAGCTCGACCTGCAGCGGCGTGGCGCCGAGCAGGCGGGCGAACTGCGTCTCGGTGCGGATCTTGTTGGGCATCAGGTTGAGCAGCCCGATCTGCATAGGGCGGATGTCCTGGCGCATAGCCGTGCGCTCGTCCATCACCGAGACGCCCTCGCGCACCAGCACGTCGCGGGCGGGAAGCTGGTTGGGGATCCTGATCGGCATGGCGCTGCCTCCAAAACAAAAAACCGGCCGCGAAAGTCGCGCCCGGTCCAAACGGCTTATTTGCCGACGGCCCTTTAGCGACTTTTTTAACGTGGCTGCAAGCCGACCGGCCAAATCACCACGGAAGTTCGACGGCTGACATACTGCCGGCAGTCAAGGGCGTCAATGGGGAGCCGCCGCCACGAATGGCGGCGGCTCGTTGCCGTCAGAATTCGATCCAGTCCGGCGAGCCACCATTGAGCAGCGACGGGTTGAACAAAGTGCCGTCGGCAATGGCATGGTTGAACGCCGCCACGTTACCGTTGCCGACGATCTTGGCGAAGGCCTGCCAGCCGTCGTCTGTCATGGCGAGCAGCGCCACCGAATTGTCCATCTCCACCGCGAGCACCCGGCCGACATAACTTTCTCCGATCTCCGGCTCGTCGGCGAGAAAATCGTTGAATCGGATCATGTCTTCGCCAAGCACGAAATCGCGGATGGAATCGGTACCGGTGTCGCCACCGGAGAAGGCGAACTGGTCAGCGTCGTTGCCCCCGAACAGGATGTCCGTCCCGGCGCCGCCGCGAACATAGTCCTCGCCGTCGCCGCCGGAGAGCGTGTCGTTGCCGCCCTCGCCCTTCAGCAAATCGTCACCGTTGCCGCCCAGAACGCTGTCGTTGCCCAGGCCGCCCAGCACCGTGTCATTGCCGTTCCCGGCAAGCACGGCATCGTTGCCGGCTTTCGCGTTGACCCAGTCCGAGCCATTGCCGGAGTCGATGACGTTCGCCGCGGCGCTGGCGCTGATCAAGTCATTGCCTGAGCCGGTGCGGAAATTCTCGAAGCCGGCAATATTGTCGGTGAAGCCCGACTGCACCGCCGTGCCCATGCTGGCGCGGCCGATGTCGATCACCACGCGCGCGAAGCCTTCCCACACGGCCGTGTCGACGCCGTCGCCGCCCCTGAGGGTGTCGCTGTTGGCGCCGCCGACAACGGTGTCGTTGCCGTTGCCGCCGTTGATCACGTCGAGACCGGCGCTGCCGTAGAGGAAGTCGTTGCCATTGTCGCCCCTGAGGTCGTCTCGTTCGGCGCCGCCGACGATCCTATCATTGCCGTTGCCGCCATAGATCACGTCGAGGCCGGTGCCGCCGTAAAGCTCGTCGTTACCGTCGCCGCCAAGCATCTTGTCATGCCCTTCGTCGCCACGGATCTCGTCGTTGCCGGCGAGGCCGTTGAGCGTGTCGTCCCCGGTTCCGCCATGCAGTTCGTCGGCGGACGCGCCGCCCACCAGGACATCGACGCCGGCGTCGCCGAAAGCGAGGCCGCTGCCTTCGATCAGCAGCGTGTCGTTGCCCTCGCCTCCCAACAGCACGTTGTGGCCGGTGCCGCCGTACAGGAAGTCGTTGCCGTCCTGGCCGTAGAGCCTGTCGTCGCCGGAACCGCCTTCGACGGTGTCGTTGTGGGCGCCGCCAAAGGCGTAGTCGTTGCCGCTGTCGCCCTTGATGGTGTCGCTGCCGGACTCGCCGTAGAGCCTGTCGTTGTGGCTGCCGCCGAAGAGCTTGTCATTGCCGCCCTCGCCGTGGATTACGTCTTCGCCGTTGCCGCCGATAAGCGTGTTGGCGCCGTTGCTGCCGCGGATCACGTCGCTGAAGGCGGTGCCGATGGCGTTCTCGATGCTGTAAAGATGGTCGTCACCGAAGATTGTCTGTCCGGACAATCCTTTCCACTTGGCGACGCCATAGCCCCCCGGAACGGAAAGATCGATGTCGATCGCTCCGGTGTAGTGCTCGTAGGCGATCGTATCGGTACCGGAGCCGCCAAACATGTGGGCGTTGCCATCCACGCCGTTGTTCAGCCGGTAGAGTCCGGGCCGATCGCGGATGATCACGTCGTTGCCTTCCCGGGCCTCATAGATGCCGTCCCAGAATATCTGGACGGTCCCCGACGACCCCGCATCCCATTCGGTGTGCTCCCAATCCGCAACCGCCGCGTGGGTGAGAATTGCCGTGTCGTGGCCCTTCGTGCCTAGTATCGACCTGTATTCATTGTTGTTGTCGCTCATGTCATTTCTCCTCATTGCTCGGGCCGACCTCTCGGGCCTGGACCGTCGCGGTGGCGTTTCGCGCCCCGGAAAATTTCGGCGCGCAGGGTTTCGCCCGCGATTCGCTCGAACCGCGGAGCGTTTCACCGACCCAAATGGATTGATTAAGATTATTCGGTGCGGAGTGTCGGAAGGCCCGCAGCCGGTCGGGGGCGAGAGATAGCCCTATCGGCGAATCCTGCGAACCCGCAGAACTGCATCGTCTTCATGCGGATTTTCCGGAAAGGTCCCGCCGGCAGGCAGAAATACCGCTGCGAGAAGGACCCGGCGATGCCGCTACTGCGCGGCTTCCAGCACCGGCTCGTCGAGGTCGGCCAGGTTCTCGACCTCGATCCCGTAGGCGGCCTTCACCATTGATCGGGCGATCTCGTCATAGGCCTTGCGCCAGGCCGTCTCCATCTCGGGCGTGAAATATTCGTCGCCCAGAACCTCGGCCAGGATGCTCAGCACCGCCTTGCCGACTTGCGGATAGTGCGCCGGTTTCACGCCATAGGCGACGTGCCGCCGCGCCAGGTCGCGGCTCATCGAATCCTCATTCTCCAGTTCATGGATGCGCGCTACCACCGCGCCGAAGGCGAACAGTGTCTTTTCGGTCTGGCCGACGATGTCGTCCGAGAACAATGGCCGTGTATCGGGTGCGATCGCAAAGAGACGCGGATAAAAAAGCGCGGCCGCAAGCTCCTTGCGCTCCTGCATCAGCCGCAATCCAAGATGAAGCTGATCGACCTCGTCGTCCGACAGTGCCATTTGGGTGCCCCGACCCCGCGATATTGAAGACAAATACTACAGTTTGTCGGGTTCCTGCGCAATCTCGGGGTTTCCGAAGGTCTGCACGAAGATTTCACGCAGCCAGCGGGTCACCGCCTGCACGCGCTGGGTCTGCACGGTGTCCGGGTGCAGATGGAGGTCCAGTATGCGCACCAGCTCCGGAGGACCGGCTTCGAGCCGCACGAGGCTCGGATGCGTCGCCGCGAGGCACATGGGCAGCAGGCCCTTGCCCACGCCGGCGGCGATGGCCGTCATCAGCACGCGGTTGTCGCCCGAAGTGAGCCGTATCTTGTCGCCCCTGCGGCGAACCCGCTCCAGTGCTTGCAAATGCGCGAGTTTTGGCGAGTCCTCGTCACTGAAGGTGACCCAGGGCAGCCGCTCCGGATCGTGGTCGCGGCCGCGATAGAATGCATAGGGCACCTCGCCCAGCTTGACCGCGAATTCGAAGTCGCGCGGCGGCTGCTCGAACCAAAGCTGCATGGTCGGATCGGCGCGGGCGGCGGCGCGTGGATGATAGGGGATTAATCGCAGGTCAAGCCGCGGATGGCTCTCGAGCAATCGCATCGCTGGCGCGCCGGCCAGTCGTTCCAGCGTCCACGGGTTGCCGACCAGGCGCACGGCGCCCACCGGGCCGTCTGGCCCGCGCGAAAGATCCTCGGCCATGCGGATCATGCGCCGCTCGATCTCGGCGGCGCGGTTGATGACGATCTCGCCGCTCTCGGTGGCGGTCAGGCCGCCCTTGGAGCGCAGGAACAGGATGGTGCCGAGGCCCGCCTCGATAGAACCTAGCCGCCGGCTGCAGGTCGACTGGTCCATGCCCAGCGTTTCCGCCGCAAGCGTCAACGAGCCCGAGCGCGCCACCGCCAGCACCACTTTCAGATCGTCCCAGTTCGCCTCCATCGGCCGCCCCCGACTGCCATGCGCAACAATGCATCGCCGCGCGCGCTTCGCAAAGCCCGATTGGCGTGTGGCATGCCGAGAGCGCGCGCTCAACTCGTTCCTGGGCGGCGGCTTGGCAGGGAAGCGGGATTGCGCCATGCTGTGCCCGGAGGCCGGTCGCCAGCAGGCCGGAGAGGGCAGGCTCATGCAGTTAAACGCCGAGGAGCAGGCGCTGATCGTCGGCAGCTTTCGCGCGCTGGCGGTGGATTCGCCCGCCGCCGCGGCCTGCTTCTATCGGCACCTGTTCCGCATCCAGCCTGAGACGCAACATCTCTTCGTGGAAACCTCTGCCCGGCAGGGCGCGAAGCTGGCGCAGACGCTGCAGGTGATCGTCGGCCAGATCGGCAATTGGGGGCTGCTGCGGACGACTGTCGGCGACCTCGCCGTCCGGCACCTCGCCTATGGAGTCCGCGCCGAGCATTACGATGCCGTCGGCGAAGCCTTGCTGGCGATGCTTGCCGAACGGCTTGGCCCGCTGTGGACGGACGAGATGCGATGTGTGTGGGACAAGGCCTATGACGGGATCAAGGCGGAGATGATCGCCTGCGCCTATATCGCCGAGGAAGCCGAACCCACCGAATTATAGCCGGGCGCTCCGCCGAGAATTCCGTTCTCTTTGCGACATTTTCGATGTCGCAGTGATGGAGATGTTTGCCTGTTTTCGACCCCGCGCGAGAGGTGGTGAAAAATATTCACGCGCTGTTTCAATGACTTGTCGCCTGCTCACAAAAATAGTCGCCCCGCGTCCGTCCCCCTACCTTTCCGTCTCTTGCATAATCACCCTCAGTTTCTCCCGCGGGAACGCCGATCATGACGGTGTGAAGGCGGGGAGAAACCGGCGCCTCCGGTGCGGGAAGACGTAGCCCGCGCCCGGGGAGGCCGCGTCCGAAGGTTCCTCCCCCGACACTACGGTCGGGGCGCACTGGACGAGTGCTTAAGACCGGGCCAGCCGAGGCGAAAATGCCGGAGCCGGAGCAAGGCGAAGCGGAACGGGACGAGGCCAAAAATCGCCGGACGGGCGGCCGCAAGGTCGCACTTATACCTAGATGAGCGACCCTGCGGCCGCCCGTCTTCCCACCTTTCAATGGCCAGGGCCGAAAGGCAGCGTGGCGACGATGGAGGCTGCATGCAGGGGACGGTTACCTTTTATCGACCGAAAGGCTCCGCGCCGAACGGGCTGGCGCGAGGGGATAAAGCAAACTGTCCCAGGGCGCATTTCCTCACCCCTCGACATATCAGCCGCCCGCCTGTATTCCGCCTGCGGCCTCGCCCGACGCTCCCAGCCGGATGACAAGCATGACCGCCGACCAGAACCGCCCGCAGCCGAAACCCGGCATTCTAGACATCGAAGCCTATGTGCCGGGAAAAAGCGCCGCGCCTGCCGGCGTCACCAAGGTGCATAAACTCTCCTCCAACGAGAACCCGCTCGGCGCCTCGCCGACGGCGATCGCGGCGGTGAAAAAGGCTGCGGAAAAACTCGAATTCTATCCGGACGGTTCGGCGGCAAGATTGCGCGAGGCGATCGGCGCCGCGCACGGGCTCAACCCGGCCAACATCGTCTGCTCCAACGGCTCCGACGAGGTGATCGGGCTGCTGGCGCAGACTTACCTGTCGCCGGGCGACGAGGGGATTTTCACCGAGCACGGGTTTTTGGTCTACAAGATTTACATCCAGGCGGCCGGCGCCGTACCGGTCGTGGCCAAGGAGACCGCCGAAACAGCCAATGTCGACGCGATCCTGGCGCTGGTGACGCCGCGCACGAAAATCGTGTTCCTCGCCAATCCCAACAATCCGACCGGCACCTACATCCCCTTTGACGAGGTCAAGCGACTGCATGCCGGGCTGCCGAAAAACGTGCTGCTGGTGGTCGACGCCGCCTATGCCGAATATGTGCGCCGCAATGACTACGAATCCGGCATCGAGCTGGTGTCGGCCTTCGAGAATGTGGTGATGACGCGCACCTTCTCGAAGATCCACGGGCTGGGCGGCGCGCGCATCGGCTGGGCCTATTGCCCCGCGCATATCGCCGACGCTTTGAACCGCGTGCGAGGTCCGTTCAACGTCAATGCGGCGGCGATCGAGGCTGGCGTCGCGGCGATGGGCGACCGCCAGCATGTCGAGCGCACGGTGGCGCACAATGCGCATTGGCTGGAATGGCTGACCATCGAGTTGGCGAAGCTTGGTCTCCGAGTGACGCCCAGCGTCGGCAATTTCGTGCTGATCCATTTCCCGGAGGACGCAAAGCATTCGGCGCCGGCGGCCGACGATTATCTCTCGGCGCGCGGCTATATCTTGCGCCGCGTTGCCGGCTATGGCTTTCCCAACGCGCTGCGCATGACCGTCGGCACCGAGGAGGCCAATCGCGGCGTGGTCGCCTCGCTCGCGGAATTCCTGAGGAATTGAGCGGGACCATGCCGCTCTTCGACAAAATCGCGCTGGTGGGCATCGGCCTGATTGGCTCGTCGCTGGCGCGTGTCATCAGGCGCGAGGAGCTGGCCGGCCATATCGCCGTGGCGACGCGCAGCGCCGCCACGCTGAAGCGCGCGCGAGAACTCGGCCTGGGCGACAGCTATTTCACCGATTTGGGCGAAGCGGTCACCGATGCCGATCTCGTCATCGTCTCGGTGCCGGTGGGGTCCTCCGGCGCGGTGGCCGAGGAAATCGCACCGCACCTGAAGCCGGGCGCCATCGTCACCGATGTCGGCTCGACGAAACGCTCGGTGATCGCCCAGATGCAGCCGCGTATCCCGGCCGGCGTGCATTTCATCCCCGGCCATCCGCTGGCCGGCACGGAGAAGTCGGGTCCGGACGCGGGGTTTGCCGACCTGTTCGAGAACCGCTGGTGCATTTTCACACCGCTGCCCGGCACCGATCCGGCGGCGCTGGAAAAGCTCTCGGAATTCTGGCGGCGCTGCGGCTCCAACATCGACACGATGGATGCCGACCATCACGACATGGTGCTGGCGATCGTCTCGCACCTGCCGCACATCATCGCCTACAACATCGTCGGAACCGCCGACGACCTGGAGACGGTGACCAAGTCCGAGGTGATCAAATACGCCGCCTCGGGTTTTCGCGACTTTACCCGCCTCGCCGCCTCCGACCCCACCATGTGGCGCGATGTCTGCCTGCACAACAAGGACGCCATCCTCGAAATGCTGGCGCGCTTTTCCGAGGATCTTGCGCTGCTGCAGCGCGCCATCCGCTGGGGCGAAGGCGAAAAACTGTTCGACATCTTCACCCGCACCCGCGGCGTGCGGCGCTCGATCATCGAGGCGGGACAGGAGGTCGACGTGCCCGACTTCGGCCGCCAGGCGGTCGAGCACCCGGAGAAGGGATAGCTTAGTCCACCGGCGGGATGCCGCCGAGCGGGATAAAACCCAGCGTGGCCTTGCCCTTGGTGATCCTCAGCGGCAGCGACGGCTTGCTGCCGAGGAAGGCGAGGCCGGCGAAACCCTGCTTGATCTTGCTCTCCTGCTCCGGAAACACCTGCGCCAGCGATATCGCGAGCGCTTTCGGATCGCTGATCGAGACCTTGAAGTCGGCGTCAATCAACCCGTCCTGGTCGATGGAATACGGGCCGGAGAGGATCAGCGCGCCTTTCTCGCCAAGCTGCAGCGTCAGCTTGCGCACGATGCCCGACTGGCCTCGCAAATTGCGGGCGCGGTTCTCGGCAAGCAGCTTCAGCCCGTCCTTGACCGAGAGGTCTGCCTCGCCCGTCAACGGCGGCACGGTGCGGTCACCGATCACCGAGGGATCGAAGACCAGCCCGCCGAAGCTGGAGGCCAGGTCGACATCGGCCTCGTTCGGCCGCATATGCGCCTCGAAATTCTCGGCCGAAACCAGTTGCGGCCTGCCATTGGCGCCGACCCTGAGCTGCGTGCCCTCCAGCGAAACGCGTTCCGGCAGGGTCTGGGTCAGGCGCGTGCTGGCGCGCAGCGTCTGCCAATCGAAGGCAATCTGCCCGCCGTCCGGCACGGTGACGGTGGCGGGGCTGTCCAGTTCGGCCACCAGCCGCATTGGATCGTAAATCTGCCCGGCGGAACGGAAGGCGCCTGCCGCGACGCTCACCGCCTGAGCCGGTTGCTCGAAGGCGACGCGGTCGCAATAGACGCCGATGCGGAACGGATAGCCGCGTATGGTGAGGTTGGCGCATTCGGCCTTGAGCCCGCGCTCCTCCATTTTCGCGAGCGCGGTGCGGGTCTGGCTTTCGATTCTACCGGCCAGCCAGAACCAGCCGGTTGTGTAGGCGGCAATCACGATGACGATGAAGACGCCGAGCCAGATGATCCGGCGTCCGAAGCGCCCGTTGGCGCGGGATGGGTCGTGCATCATGCCTTCCGGTCGGGTTTGGCAGCCGCCAGCCGCTTCACAATTTCCCCGGACGAACGGATTCGTCTAGGACTGCAGCGACGGGCGACTCCTCTTAGCAGAGACTTGGCTAGGCGATATGGGCGATTTTTGGGTTTTCGGCTACGGCTCGTTAATATGGAGACCCGGTTTTGCCCATACGGAGACGGAAAGGGCGCGGCTGCATGGCTATCGTCGCTCGCTTTGTGTGCATTCGCATGTGCATCGCGGCACGCCGCAGCGGCCGGGCCTGGTGCTCGGGCTCGATCGCGGCGGTTCCTGCGTCGGGCTGGCGTTCCGCGTTCCCGAGGAGTTGCGCGACGAGGTGATGAGTTATTTGCGCGAACGCGAACTGGTGACCAACGTTTATCTGGAGCGCACAGTGCCTGTTCGGCTGGACGGCGGCGGCTTGGTGCAGGCGGTATGCTACATCGTCGACCGCACGCATCTGCAATATGCGGGGAGCCTCGAAGAGGCGGAAGCGGCGGCGATCGTGCGCGGTGCAGTCGGCCAGTCCGGCCGCAACGAGGATTATGTGTTCAGCACCGTCGAGCATCTGGCCGCGTTGGGCATCCGCGACCATTGGATGGAGGGCGTCGCGCGGCGGATCAAAGACCTGTAGGCTCGGCAGATTGAAGGATATTGGCTGGGAGGGCCTGATGTTGATGCCTGCCGGCCGAGACCGGACAACCATCCAAAGGATCGTCAAGGTCAACCATGCCGGTGAGACCGGCGCGATCAAGATCTATGCAGCCCAGATCACGGTCGCCCGAAGGCTGTTTCCGCATATCGTGCCCGTGCTCGAAAAGATGCGGCTGGACGAGATCAATCACTGCGTGCTGTTCAAGGATGCCATGCCGGCGAGAGGCGCGCGGCCGTGCCGTGTGATGTCGCTTTGGAGCCTCGGCGGTTATGTGCTCGGAGCCATCACGGCCTTGATGGGCGAACGCGTAGTGTGGATTTGCACCGAGGCAGTCGAGAGCACGGTGCATCACCATCTGCTCGACCAGTTGGCGTTCCTGCAATCGCGTGACCCTGACCTCCATGGGCTGATCGCATCGATCCAGGAAGAGGAACTGGACCATCTCAGAACCGCACAGGACGCCCAGGAATCCAAAGGCTGGCTGCATTTCGCAGGCATCTTCATAATCGGCTCCGTGACATCGCTGATGATCTGGCTTTCGACGTGGGGCGACACCAGCCGGATGACGCGCGAACTCGTCGATGCCGCGAAGAAGCACTGACGCAGTTGGACCAGCCGAAACGAAAAACCGGCCAGCCCTTTGACCTTGGCACCGCCGGGTCTAGTTTCTGCCGCGCCGGGGCGCACCCGCCCTGATCCCATTCACGGAGCAATGATCGTGCAGAAACGCAAACTCGGCAGTACCGCCCTCGACTTCGCGCCGCTGGTACTTGGCGGCAATGTCTTCGGCTGGACGGCCGATGAAAAGACCTCCTTTGACATCCTCGACCGGTTCATCGACGGCGGGCTGAATGCGATCGACACCGCTGATTCCTATTCGACCTGGGTGCCGGGCAATTCCGGTGGGGAATCCGAGACGATCATCGGCAAATGGATGAAGAGCCGGGGCAACCGCGACAAGGTCGTGCTCATCACCAAAGTCGGTTCCGACATGGGGCAAGGCAAGAAAGACCTTTCCGCCGCCTATATCGAACGGGCGATCGAGGCGTCGCTGAAGCGGTTGCAGACAGATGTGGTCGATCTCTATTTCTCGCACTGGCCGGATCCGACTGTTCCCTACGAGGAGACGCTCGGCGCTTATGAAAAACTGCTTAAAAAGGGCAAGGTTTGTCACGTCGGCGCGTCGAACCTCGACGCTGGACAGCTTGCCGACGCGCTGAAGATATCCAGGGACAAGGGATTGCCGCGCTACGAGGTGCTGCAGCCGGAATACAACCTCTACGACCGCTCCTCCTATGACGGAAAACTGCGCGACCTCTGCATGAAGGAGGGGCTGGGTGTGATCACCTATTTCAGCCTCGCCAAGGGATTCCTCAGCGGCAAATACCGCAGCGAGGCCGATCTCGGCAAAAGCGCGCGCGGGGGTGGGGTGAAATCCTATCTGGACGCGCGCGGCATGCGTATCCTGGCAGCGCTCGATGCGGTGTCGGCCAAGCATTCGGCGACCCAGGCGGAAGTGGCGCTGGCCTGGATCATCGCGCGGCCGGGCGTGACGGCGCCGATCGCCAGCGCAACCAATGCGGAACAGGTGAACAGCCTGATCAAGGCGGCGTCGCTGCAATTGACTGCCGCCGACCTCGAGGAACTCGACAAAGCCAGTGCGTAGGGGAAGTTTCGCGGAGAAGGCTGCTGCCCGGCGCTATTGCGCCTGTCCGGCAGCCTTCAGTTCCGCCAGCCGCTTGACGGCCGTCGGCGGCAGCGGCGGGTGGCCGGGCGTACTCGCGGCGTCGACCAGCAACGCATCGCACCCGGCTTCGGTCTCGCGGATCAACCGCTGCATGAATTCCTCGCGTTCCAGGCCGGCCGGGATCGGTGGCAGGAATTTTGCCTTGATCGTGCCGGGATAACGCATGAATTTTCGCCGCGGCCAATAGAGCCCGGCAACGTGCGCGACCGGTACGACGGGCAGCTTGAGCTGCGAATAGAGCTCGACGATACCGTATTTGTAGGCCGGCTCGTCGCCAGGCGCGCGGCGGGTGCCTTCGGGATAGATAATCAACTGGCGGTCGTCGGCCATCTCGCGTTTTGTGTCCGCCACCACTTTCTTCAACGCCTTGGCGCGGCTGCCGCGGTTTACCGGGATCAGCCGCATCTTCAGGATGTACCAGCCGAAAAAGGGTATCCAGGTAAGCTCGCGCTTCAATATGTAGAGCGGGTCACGCAGGTGGGGAATGAAGGCGATCGCATCCCAGAAGGACTGGTGTTTTGGCGCGAGGATGAAGGAGCCTTCAGGCAGGTTCTCCTGGCCGGTGATTTCGTTCTTCGTGCCGCCCAGCTTGTCGTGCAGCCAGAGTTCCGAACGCGCCCAGACTTTCGGAACGAACCAGGCCTTCTTGCGCGGCATCAGGAAGAACAGCGGCGCCCAAAGGATCATCTGGACGATGAGGTTCAGGTAGAAGGCGGCATTGAACAGCAGCGACCGGAAGACGAGCATGGCGAGGCGGGGTTCCTGACGAAATCGCGCGGAAAGGCTCCGCCCGCCGTTCGTACATCAGGGGCGCGGCGATGCACAACGCCGTTGCAGCATTGCTTCGACTCTCCCGCCGAGGCTCAGGGCGTAGCCGCGTCCGGCTTGCGGATCGTCGCGGTGTAGCGCGGTTCGTCGTCCGCCATCACCTCGCCGGAAGGCATGACGCTGCGGGCCAGGGCGGCGACGTATTTGGTGTATTCGGTGAAGATCACGCGCAGAGCCTCCGGCTTGGTCAGCCAGCCGCCATCGTCCAGCCTCGTGTTGACCACGGGATAGGGCTGCAGATCTGTATTCGACACCAGCCTGTTCATCTCCAGCAGGCTGCGCGGCATGTGATAATTATTGGTGACGAGGATCACGCTGCCATAGTCGTGGCTCTGCACCCATTTGGCGCTCTCTTCGGCATTGCCGATCGTGTCGAGAGCAGCGGTGTCGATGTCGACGCAGCAGGAGAACAGATCCTTGTCGCCGCCTGTTGCGGCACGCAGCGATTCGCGGCTGGCGACAGGATTGACGCCGCTGATCAGCAGGCGCTTGCCCTTGCCGGTCTTCAAGAGGTCGAGCGCGGCGTCGAGGCGGGCCTGCCCGCCGGTGAGCACGATGATGGCGTCGGCCGGCTCCACATCGTCTGGCGTTGTCAGTTCGCTGACATAGGTGCCGAAAAGGCCGAAGCCGCCGGCGAACAGTCCGCCTGCCGCAATCATGCCGAACGCCGAAATGCGCAGGACCGCCAGAAGGCGCTGCCGCCTTGCCCGGCCAGCCTCCGCCGAATCGCTCGAAATCGTTTCCAGCATCGACAATCGATACCTCCGAATCACCTGCTTTGGTAGCGCCTGCTTGGCGCGCCGGCTAGCGGCTTCCTCACCCGTCCGGCGGACGGAACTCCAGATCGTTGAGATAGGCGATAACGGTGAAATGCGACGTCGCCGCGGTCAGCGCGCCGATGACGAGCACGATCGCCGCGACGCCGGCATAACCGGTTGCGCCGATAGCGAAGTTGCCGAACAGCGCCGCCGCCTGGTCGGCTTGGGGCGTGGCGAGATTGCGCGACGACCAAAAGGAGAAGGCGACGAAGACGAGGACGGCGGCCGCCCCGCCGGCCGCCGCGCCCTTCATGCCGGTCAGGAGGAAATGGCGTCGGAACTCGCTGGCGATGAATTTTGCCTCGGCGCCGACGAAATGCAGCACCTCGATGATGTGTCCATTGCCGGCCATGGCTCCGCGCGTGGCGAAGACGACGGTGAGCACCGTCGCAGACAGCATCAGCACGAGCACGGCGATGCCGAGCGTCACCGTGGTGCGCGCCATGGTGACCAGCCGGTCGACCCAGGTGCGGTGGTCGTCGAGCGACAGGCCGGGCACCTTGTCGGTCAGCGCGGTCCGCAATCCGGCGAAGTCGGGCGGACTGTTCTGGTCGATGGTGATGACCACGAGGCGCGGCACCGGCAACTCGTCGATGTTCAGCCCGGAGCCTAGCCACGGCTCCAGCAGGCGTGCGGTTGCCGCGCGGTCGACGATGCGCGCGCCCTTCACACCCGGGAACTCCCCGGCGGTGGCCGCGGCGTCGGCGAGCGCCGCCTCCATGTCGAGCCCGTCGGATGGCTTGATCTGGATCGTCGCCTCGCGGGCGATCTGGTTCTGCCAGACGGCGGCGGTGTCGCGCACCAGCGAGACCGCGCCGAGCGTCAGGCAGGATAGGAAGGTCATGATAGCGATGACGAGGATCAGCGCGTTGCCGGCGACATTGCGGGCCGGCACGATCGGCGCGGTGCGGCGCTGGGCGCGCTCGCGCTGCACTTCCGCGGCCGCGGGCGCCTGCACGGAAATCTCGGCCGGCATCTCAATCATAGATGTCGAGCCTTCCGTTGGACAGGATCATGCGGCGCGCGTCGACCTGTTCCATCAGGCCAAGATCGTGTGTGGCGATGACCACTGCGGTTCCCAGCCGGTTGAGCTCGATGAACAGGCGCAGCAGGCGGCGCGCCAGCGGCGGATCGACATTGCCTGTCGGCTCGTCGGCGAGCAGGATTTCCGGCTGTTCGATGAGCGCGCGGGCGATCGCAGCGCGCTGTTTCTCGCCGCCCGACAGGATCGGCGGCAGCACATGCATGCGCTCCCCTAGCCCGACCCATTTGAGCAGTTCCGAGACGTCTGCGCGGTAGCTGGATTCTTCGCGCCCGCGTACGCGCAACGGCAGCGCGACGTTCTCATAGGTGGTCATGTGGTCGAGCAGGCGGAAATCCTGGAACACCACGCCGATGCGGCGACGCATCATCGGCAGTTCCTGCGGAGATATACGCGAGCGGTCCTTGCCAAATATGTTGATCAGGCCGCGCGTCGGCTTCAGCGACATGAACAGCAGGCGCAGCAGCGTTGTCTTGCCGGCGCCGGAAGGGCCGCTCAGGAACTGGAAGGAACTCGGCGGAATCTGGAACGAGATGTCCCGGAGAATCTCCGGGCCCATTCCGTAGCGGAGGCCGACATTCTCAAAGCGGATCAAAGCTCGACTCTAATTTCCAGGGCTCCATCACGAGCCGTTTTGCGCGAATCGACCATCTGCCCGCATGGTTAACCGCCGGTTAAGAATAGGGCGGTGAAATAGCGTTGACCAAATGCGTTCGCCGGAAAGCCGCAGACGCGAAGGAGATATCGACCATCATGGCCGCGACCAGCACCGCACGCCCGGTTTCCGGCGAAATCATGACCGGGCCGGCATCACGCCGTGCCACCGGTGACTTCGGGGCGACCGATGTCGTGGACGCCGACTTCGAGATCGTCGGCGACCGGCAGCCCATGGTGCCGTCGCAGTCGTTTCGGCCCCGCGCCGAGGCCGGCATGGATTTCCTCGCGGCGAAGCCCGCTCCGGCTCGGCCCGGCCTGTTCGCCAGGCGCGGCGGCGTGTTTTTCTGGGCGGGCGGTGTCGCGATGGCCTGCGTGTCCTTCTGGGTGTCGGGCGGCTATGCGCTGGTGCTGCCGCAGGGTGGCCTTTCGGCAGGCGACGGCGGCCCGGCCTTTACGCTGTCGGACATCTCTTCCCGCGTCGACGCATCGGGGCCGCGGCCCGTTCTGTTCGTCGACGGCCAGGCCGGTAATGACGGTGCGGTCGGGGCGGCGATGCCCGGCCTCGAAATCCGCGTAGCCAGCCTCGACGGGGCGATCACGCGCTACAAGCTGGGGACATCTTCGCGACGACTCGGCCCCGGCGAGCGTTTTGCCTTTTCCAGCCGGCTCGACGTGCCTAGAAACGGGGTGAAGTCCGTATCCGTCACCTTCGCCGAGTAGGAAGCGCCAATGCCGGTCGTCCGCAACAAGGAGATCGAAGTGCTGTTCAGCGCCTCGGCGATTGCCAGGCGCAATCTGGAACTCGCCGAGGAAATAGCGGGACGCGACTATCACGACCTGCTGGTCATCTCGATCCTGAAGGGTTCCTTCGTCTTCGCCGCCGACCTGATCCGCGCCATGCACGATGTCGGTCTGTCGCCGGAGGTCGAGTTCATCTTCATCTCTAGCTACGGCAGCGGCACCACCAGCGGCGAGGTGCGCGTGCTGCGCGACATCGACAACGAGGTCAGGGATCGCGACGTCCTTTTGATCGACGACATCCTCGAATCCGGCAAGACGTTGCGCTACACCCGCGAACTCATGCTGTCGCGCGGCGCCAAAAGCTGCTCGATCGCCGTGCTGCTCGACAAGCGCATGCGTCGCCAGACGACGCTCAACGCAGACTATGTCGGTTTCGACTGCCCGGATTATTTCGTCGTCGGCTACGGCATGGACGTGGCGCATGCCTTTCGGGAGTTGCCGTTTGTCGGGGTGGTCAAGGGTGACGCTTCCTAAACCTGCGGCGGCGCAAACACCCGGATCGCCTTCGGCCTGATGCGGAAATGTGCCGGCGTGTAGGTCGAAAGCTCGCCATCCGTATTGACCGGACGCGGCTTCCTGGTTCGTATCGTGACCTCGGTGGTCTGGAAAGCGCGGACGTCGTCCCATTGTCCTTGCGTGCCCTTGCGCAGTGCCGGCAGCAACCTCAGCAGGCGCCACCAGTGGTCGACCTCCAGGCTGTAGAGGTCGAGCTTGCCGTCTTCAGCCGTCGCGGTCGCTTCCACCGTCATGCCGCCGCCATAGTAGCGGCCGTTGCCGACGGACACCTGCATGGTGTGGATGTGCTCGGTGGTCCCGTCATGGTCGATATGGGCCGTGAACAGCCGCGAACGCAGCAGGATGCGGGCCGCGACGATGGCGTAGCCGAAGACGCCCCAGCGTTTCTTGGCATGCTGGGTCAGTTCGGCCGCAAGTTCGGCGCTGAAGCCGATGCTGGCGACGTTGAAGAACAGATGGCCGTTGACGTCGCCAAGGTCGATGTCGCGCAGATGCCCGGCGGCGATGATTTCGGCCGCCCTCTGCAGATCTACCGGAATGGAAACGGTGCGGGCGAAATCGTTGGCGGTGCCGAGCGGCAGCACGCCGAGCGGCAGGCCGGTCTCGACCAGCGCGGGCGCCGCGGCATTCAGCGTGCCGTCGCCGCCGCCGACAATGACGAGGTCGCAGCTTTTGGCCTCGGCGCGGATCACGTCGTCGATCTTGTGTTGTTCTCCGGCCTTGACCTCGCGCACGTCCAGGCCGGCGGTTTCGAGCAGCCTGACCGCGGCGGCAATCGAGCCGGTTCCGCGCCGGGCGCGCGGGTTGACGACCAGCAGTGCCCGCCTTCCGGTTTGTATTTTCCGCAAATTGCTTTCCGCCCGGCTGACCGTTTCCATGCAATGCAGGTAGGGATTAGGCACGACAATGGGAAGACGACGCAAGGCCGGAGAAAAAAGAACCCGCCACCAGAGGGTAGCGGGCCGAGTGAGGACCGTGCCGGACAGACCGACTCCTGTCCCGAAGTTTGCCAAGCTACCGTACCAGCCGAAATTGACATACAGCAAACGAATAGGGATTATGCCTGTCATCAGAACTTCTGATGACGCGGGGAGGACTTCGTGAATCTCGACAGCGAACTGCTGCGAGCCTTCGTGGCGGTCGCGGAGACGGGCAACGTCACCCGCGCTGCCGAGCGGATGGGACGTACCCAGTCCGCAGTCTCCATGCAGATCCGGAAGCTGGAGGACCTCGTCGGCGATCCGTTGTTCAAGCGCGGCTCGCGCGGCGTATCGCTGACACGCAAGGGCGAGGGGCTCATCGCCAATGCGCGCCGCATTGTCGCGCTTCTCGAAGAGACCGCAGCTTCGCTGAAGTCGGCGCCGCTCGACGGCCCGGTGCGGATCGGCATACCGGAAGAATATGGCGTGACGATCCTGGCGCAGGCGCTTTCCGAGTTTTCCAAGCAGCACCCGCGCGTCGAGATCACGGTGCGCTTCGCGAGGACCAGTTCCCAGGTGGCTGCGCTGAATGCCGGAGAGCTCGATCTCGCAGTGGTGTTCGAGTGGGAAGATTTCTCCGACAGCGAAATCCTGATGGCGGACCCGACGGTGTGGGCGACATCCGCGCGGCACTTGCGCCACGAGGAACGGCCGTTGCCGATCGCCATCTATCCTAGTTCCGGCTGGTGCCGTGACTATGCGCTGAAGTCGCTGGAGCGGCGCGGCATAGACTATCGCGTTGCCTATATGAGCGACACCAGCGGCGGCCTGCGTCTGGCCGCCACCTCGGGCCTTGCCGTGGCGCCGATCTCGCGCAGCAACATCCCGGCCGGCTGCCGGGAACTGATGGTTGCGGAGGGGTTCGGCGCGATCGACGCTGCCCGCGTGGTGCTGCGCCGCAACCCCGGAGCGACGGGTGCTGCCGTCATCGGAATGGCCGAGGCGATCAGCGAGGCGTTCCGGACCCGTCCGGAGGGATAGGCAGGCGACCGCGGTTGAAACAGGCCAACCGGCTTCATCGCCCATCACATGTCGCGCGGCCGGTCCGGTCCCGGATCGCCGCCGGCCGCTGCCACCTCCAGCCTGCCGAGGTAATGGGCCCAGCCCTTCTCGTGGTTGGCGCATTCCCTGGCGTCGGGCAGGCCGCTATGGGTCATGCGTAACAGCGTGCCGCCTTCCCTGTCGAGCAGGTCGATTTCGATCAGGCTCGATCCCGGCGGCACGGTGTCGTTGCCTTCCCAGCCGAAACTGTAGGCGAGGCGATGGACCGGAATGACCTCGGTGAACTCGCCGCGGGCGATGTCCTTGCCCGTCACGTTGAGCAGATAGATGCCGCCGGGGTGCGGCTCGATATTCGCCTCCGTGCCCATCCAGCGCAGGATCTTTTCCCGGTTCGTCAGGAAAGCGAAGACAGTCGCGGGCGGGGCCGCGATCTGGACTTCCCGTCGAACCAGCAGCGCTTCAGCCATCGATAGACTCCTTCACCACGCGCCACGACGATCTCCTCCCGCAGCGACGGTCTGACACCCTAACAAACCTGTCCCTTCGCGCAAGGAACCTGCTCTCGCGGTTCAAATCTCCTGACAGACACCGGCCATAGCCGTGTGGCCGCTTGCATGGCATGATCACGCGGACTTGCGATTGGCTGCGATGCAGTGAAAATCCGCCGACGAGGCGAGCAAAGAGGAAGACATGCGACCTATGGTCGACGACGAACGGCGACGAGACGGTGGAATTGCGAACGGCATAGCCTATCGTCGGTCGGTCGCCGCGCCCTGAATGGAACTCCCTTCCACCCTGGCCTGGCTGGTCGACGAAGCGAGCACCACCCCCGGCGCAGAGCATTTCGTGACGGCGCTGGGCGAAAAGCTCATTGCCGACGGCCTGCCGATCGCCGGCGCCGCGCTGACGCAGGCCGCACCACATCCGATCATCGCCCGGCGGACCTGGCTGTGGCGGGCTGACACCGGCGAGGTCATCGAGGCGCTGGGGTTTGGGTCCCTGGGCTTGGCTGGGCTCGAGCCGGCCAGCGTCGGCCGCGACTGGCTCGCCAGGCTCGGCGCCGGGATCGTGCAGGAGAATGCCGCCGGCCCACCGGACGGTCCAACCTCGGACGGCGCACTGCTGGGCTGGGCGGCTTCGCGGCCCCTGACGGAGGCCGAAACCGGATTCCTGGAACAGGTGGCGCGCTTTGCCGCTGCGCCGCTCGGCGTGCTTGCCGCGCGCTCGACGCTGGCCGCGCTGCTCGAAACCTACCTTGGCAGGCGCAGTGCGAGGCAGGTGCTGGCCGGAAGGTTGCGGCGCGACACGGGCGAGACCATCCGGGCGGTTCTGCTCTATGCCGATATGCGCGGCTTCACCGAACTGTCGGAGGCGGCGACGCCGAAATCCGTGGTTGCCGCGCTGGATGCCTGGTTCGACCGTATCGCCGGCGCCGTTCACGCCTTCGACGGCGAAGTGCTGAAATTCATCGGCGACGGCGTTCTGGCGATCTTCCCGGTCGGCGAACGTCCGGCTTCCGCGGCCTGCGATGCCGCGCTGCGGGCCGTCGCCGCGGCGCGCGCCGGCATGGCCTACCACGACCGGGAGCGAGCTAATCAAGGCCTGCCGCCCTTGCCCTTCGGCACCGCCCTGCATCTCGGCGAGATGCTGTGGGGCAACATTGGCACCGCCGACCGGTTGGATTTCACCGCGATCGGCCCGGCCGTGAATCTGGTGAGCCGGCTGGAGGGTCTGTGCAAACCCCTTGGCCGCGCCGTGCTCGCCTCGGGCGCGTTCGCGGCGGAGGCGACGACGGAGATGATCCCTCTCGGCGAACATATGTTGCGTGGCATCGCAAGCCCCTGCGCGGTTTTCGCCCTGCCGGGGTGATCAAAGCGTTGCGGCCGGAAGTGCTTCAGGTTTCCTCCCCGCGACAGCCGTGGCGCAGCCGAAGAACAGCCGCCTGTACTTGACCTCCAATCCTTCCGCCAGCAGCATCTCCGCAAAGGCGGACGCGTCGCCGAAATTGGTGCTGTAGGTGCCGATCATCGCGAAATCCTGCGCACCGCGCAGAAGGACCCGCTCGATGGTCGGCAGGACGATCTTCAGGTGGAACAGATAGAGCGGCCGCAGCCACCAGCCTTTCGGATCGGACGCCTCGATCATCGAAAACACGCCGCCCGGCTTGAGGCAACGCGCGATCAGCGCCGCCAGCCGCCGGTGCTGGTCGCGGTTGAAGGTCTTCAATCCAAAGGTCGAGACTACGAAGTCGGCGCTCGCATCCGGCAGGTCGCTCGCCAGCACATCGTCTTCGATGAAGGCGATCCTGTGGGCGCGGTGTGCATGCAAGCGTTCGATGGCGCGCTGGTGCATTCCCGACGATATGTCGACGGCAGTGATCGCGCCGACATCGGGAAAGCGCTTCAAGAGATGCGGCCAGACCTCTCCGGTCCCCGCCATCAGGTCGTAACCCCTCGCTCCAGCGGTGATCGGGTCTGGCAACATGCCGACGCACTGCGCTCGCCAGCGCTCGGTAAAACCGAACGAGCAGATCAGGCTGAAGGCGATGTATTTGCCGGAACATCGGTCGAAGACACCCTTGACGAACTGCGCATCGTAGATGTCTTCGCTCATCGCCGTCCCGCCATCAAAACCCGTCCGATCTTACGCATATCCAAGCCAGCCCTGCTAACTCCTTATGGAACGGCCTGCTCGCGAACGGGATTTCTGGTCCCCAACGTGTGCATTCGAAAGGTTATCTCTCGCATATTCAAGCGCTCCACGCCCGAAACCGTCCATCGCCCGCGGTCTTGCGTCATGCTGCCCGCTGGTTCATCGTGGCAGCGAGGGAAAATACTTGGTCTCGGTGCACCAGAAACCGCAGCGGAGATGACTTATGCCCGCCATGACGCAATTCTCACCCGGCAATCCGGAGGCGTTGTTTACAAACGTCACCACGCGTTCCAACCAGACTACTTTCGCAGGAGATTCGACCTATTTCAGCTATGGCCTCGGCGTCTTTTCGGTATCGGGCGTTCATCTGGAGGTGGTCGGCGTCGGCCTGCAAGGATACTATGACGACGAGGAATGGTATCCCTACAATGCCGGCACCGTCACCGGCTATCGGATCGTCACCGGGGAGGGTTATCCGGTAGTCGAGATCACCGGGCTCACCCAGTCGGTCAACGACTTCTATGGCCTCTTCGTTTACGGCAATGCCGCGACGCTGCGCACCTTCATCGAGGGCCAGCCTTGGACGTTCAACGGCAGCGCGGCGGTCGATACCATCACCGGCGGACTGTCGGCCGACACGATCAACGGCAATTCGGGCAACGACACGCTGATCGGTCTTGCCGGCGCAGACGATCTTTTCGGCGATGCCGGCAACGACACACTGATCGGCGGCGGCGGCGCGGACTTTCTCGCTGGCGGCACCGGCACCGACACCACCTCCTATGCGACCGCCACGCAGGGCGTCGTCGCTAGTTTGGCCAATCCTTCGATCAACAAAGGCGATGCGGCCGGCGACACATACGAGTCCGTCGAGCGGCTGGTGGGTTCCAGCTACAACGATTCACTCAACGGTTCCCACACGGCCAACGACGTCATCTCGGGCGGCGTGGGCGCCGACATCCTGAAAGGCTATCGCGGCAACGATACGCTGTACGGCAACAACGGCGCCGACACGTTCGTGTTCAACTCGGACCTGAATGGCGCCACCAACGTCGACACGATCAAGGATTTTGGCGCGGCCGATACGATCCAGCTCGAAAACGCCTATTTCACCACGCTCACCGCAACCGGTGCGCTGGCGACCGAACTGTTCAAGAACCTGAACGTCGCAGCCGTCGATGCGGACGACCGCATCCTCTACGACCAGGATACGGGCAACCTCTATTACGACAGCAACGGTTCGGGCTCGGGCGGACGCGTACTGTTCGCCCACATCGACAACGGATTCATCATGACCGCCGGGGATTTCGAGGTGATCTGAGGACCTTTGCCTGTCAGGCGACGGTCACGTCGCCTGATTGAGTTGCGCGGCCGCTGCCCTGATCCTGATCCTGGTGATCCGGTTCTTCTCGCGCTTCATCACGAAGAACCGTTTCCCGTGGAAGGTGAAGGACTGCTTTTCCTCAGGGATCGACTGCGTCTCGTGGATGATCAGCCCGGCGATCGTCACCGCTTCCTCGTCGGGAAGGTCCCAGCCCAGTGCGCGGTTCAATTCACGGATCGCCACCGAGCCGTCGACCACAACCGAACCGTCGGCCTCCTGCTTGACGCCTTGCACGTCGATGTCGTGCTCGTCGGCGATGTCGCCGACGATAACCTCGATGATGTCCTCCAGCGTGATCAGCCCTTCCACCTCGCCATATTCGTCGACCACGATGGCGAAATGCGCCTTGCGGCGCTGGAAGGCGTCGAGCTGGTCCTTCAGCGAGGTGGTGTCGGGCACGAACCAGGGTTTTGCCGCGATCTTCATGATGTCGATCTGCGAAAAATCGTTGCCGGCCTCACTCAGCGCCCGCGCCAGGTCTTTCGCGTGGACGACGCCGACGATGTTGTCCAGCGAACCGCGCCACAGCGGCATGCGCGTGTGCGGGCTCCGGATGATCTCGCGCACGATTGCCTCCGTGGGATTGTCGGCATTGATCGAGTGCATGTCGGTGCGATGCACCATCACATCAGACACTTCGAGCTCGCTGAGATCGCGGAGCGCGTCCATGCGCGCCCTGTCCTGCTGGGCCGCTTCCGCCTCCTTGCGCGCCTCTTCCTCCGAAACGGCCGGTTCTTCCGGCGGCGCCGGCAGCTCGGGTTTTCGGTGGCTGAAGGCCAATATCAAGGGTTTTCGCAGCAGCCACAGCACTGCGACGAGAACAAGAGCGCCGCCCGCCCCGATCAGGATTCCGGCCAGCAGCTCCGGCTCGTTCATCCCCCCGATTGCTCCTTGAGGAACGACAGCACTTCCGATGCCGGCACGTCTTTTGCGATGAAGGACTTTCCGACGCCATGCGTCAGGATGAAGGTCAGCGCGCCGCGTGACACCTTCTTGTCCTGCGCGATATAAGCGAGCAGCCCGTCCGCGTCCGGCATTTCTCCGGGAATGTCGGAGATGCGCCAGGGCAGCCCGACCGTCGCCAGATGTCTCTCGACCCGAACCGCATCGTCCGGGCTGGCGAGATTCATACGCGCCGAAAAGCGGTGCGCCAGCGCCATGCCGATTGCCACGCCCTCGCCATGCACCAGCCGCGTGCCGTCGTATCGCGTCGCCGCCTCCAGCGCATGGCCAAACGTGTGGCCGAGATTGAGCAGCGCACGGTCGCCGGTCTCGAATTCGTCGCGCGCCACGACGTCGGCCTTGGCGCGGCAGGATTCGGCAATCGCATAGGTGCGCGCCGGTCCGCCTGAAAAAACCTCGCGCCAGTTCTTTTCCAGCCAGGCGAAGAATTCCGGCCGGTCGATCAGCCCGTATTTGGCGACTTCCGCATAACCGGCGCGGAACTCGCGCTCCGGCAGCGTGTCCAGAACATCCGTGTCGGCCAGCACCAGCCTCGGCTGCATGAACACGCCGACAAGGTTTTTTCCCCGCGCCGTATTGATCCCGGTCTTGCCGCCGACGGAAGAATCCACCTGCGCGAGCAGCGAGGTCGGAATTTGAACGAAATTCATGCCGCGCCGCACGATGCCGGCGGCGAAGCCGGACAGGTCGCCGATCACCCCGCCGCCCAGCGCGATGACGACATCGCCGCGCTCCAGCCTCGCCTCCAGCACCTTGTCGACGACGTCCTGCAAGGCGGCAAAACTTTTGGTCTTCTCGCCGGGCGGCAGCACTATCGGCGTCGCCTTGACGCCCGCAGCCGTTAGACTGGAGGTAAGGCGTCCGAGGTGATGGGTGGCAAGATTCTCGTCGGTAACGATTGCGGCGCGCACTCCGGGCAGGCGCGCCGAAAGCTCCGCTCCCGCCCGGTCCAGCAGGCCGGAGCCAATCAAAATGTCGTAGCCGCGCTCACCCAGCGCCACCTTGACTGTCTCGATGCCGTCAGCCGTCATTCCGTGTCCCCTGCCCCAGATGGCCAGCCAGCGCGTCCAGCACCTCGCCGACGATCACGTCCTTGCGTTCGTCGCGGGTGTAGACCGTCACGTTGGCCTCGGCATAGATCGGGTAGCGTTCGTCCATCAGCTTACGCAGCGTCGCTTTTGGGTCTTCCGTCTTCAGCAGCGGCCGGTTCTGCTTCTTGGCGACACGGGCAAACAGCACGTCAAGATCGGCCTTCAGCCAGATCGACACCGCCTGCGCGGCGATCAGCCCGCGCGTCTGCGCGTTCATGAACGCCCCGCCGCCGGTCGACAGCACCTGTGGTCCTGTCTCGAGCACGCGCTGGATAACCCGTTGCTCCAGCGCCCGGAACTCCGGTTCGCCATAACGCTCGAACAATTCGGGGATGGTCATCCGCGACACCTGCTCGATCTCCTGGTCGCTGTCGATGAACGGCAGGTCGAGCAGCGCCGCGACCTTGCGGCCGATCGCCGTCTTGCCGGCGCCCATCAGTCCGACGAACACGATCGACCGGCCGGCGAGCTTTTCGCGCATGCCGTGCCTGCGGTCGTCCGCCGAAATCGCTGCTTCCGTCTCCATCCGGTCCCCGGCGTGTTTCGGCGGGTTACGACACGAATGTTTGATGGCGTCAAGCGCAGCGCCTAGCAGTCATACTGCGGCACGGTGCAAGCCCGCCCGCAGGCGCGGGAGCCAGCGCTTTTGGTCGAGGCGCGACGTCCCGATTCCGGAAAGACGCCAGAAGCACTCTGGCACGGCATATGCATCGCAAGGGTCGGCCGGCCAATCGCTGGCACCCGATGTACCAAATCGGGAAGAAGGGATCGCCGGGCATGGGTCGGGGTGGGTTATGGACCGGCGGACTTTCGACAAGCAGGTGGCCGGGCTCACCTCAACACTGGCGATATGTTGCCAGAGTTCGCCAGTGGTGGTGTGCAGTGAGCCCGGCCAGCTCCCGCGCTATCTGAGTCGCGGGATGGCTACAGGCCTCAAAACCAGACGCGAACAGCGGTCGCCCAATATGGTTAACTGTCTCTGAACGAAACAGTTCAAATGATAATTGTTAACCGCTGCCGACAGGGTTCCGCAGTCTGACGCCAGGTCCGGCCTATCGTCAGATCCTTCGCAAGGCCGGAGCGGTCGCCAGATCGGCCTCAAGCGTGGCGCCCTCTTCGATCATCTCCGAATTTTTGCAGACACCGCGAGCCGCCGAGATGGGGGAAGAATGACGGGATGATCCCTACATTTCCGCCAAAAGCAAAATAAAAGCAATTGGATATCACCGCCGAATGGTGGAGCTGAGGGGGATCGAACCCCTGACCTCGTCATTGCGAACGACGCGCTCTCCCAGCTGAGCTACAGCCCCGTTCGGCGAATGGCGGTGTTATGTGCAGGCAGGGCAGCGCCTGTCAAGCAGGAGTGCGGGCGTTTTGTGGTTGCTGCGGGCGGCGGGTACCGCCTGCCGCGCCGAGGCCGGCGGAAACGGCTTGTTCCCAATCCGGCCAATGGCTACATGTCGGCGGACCAAAGGAGAATTTTATGCTCGCCCTCATCCAGACGGTGGATCTAGCCCTCGGAATCTACTGGTGGTTCCTGATCGCCTCGGCGATCTTCTCCTGGCTCTATGCGTTTAACGTCGTCAATTCGCGCAACCAGTTCGTCAACACCATCGGCACCTTCCTGTTCCGAGTCACCGAGCCGGTCCTGGCGCCGATCCGGCGCATGCTGCCCGACCTCGGCGGCATCGACATCTCGCCGATCATCGTGCTTCTGATCATCTATTTCCTGCGCCAGTTCCTGTGGACCACCATAGCCCCGATGGTCGTCTGACCCTCTGGAATGTCTGCGTTTTATCGCGAGCGGGATGGCGGTCTGGACCTGTTCGTGCGGCTTACGCCGAAAGCGTCCGCAGACCAGTTCAGCGGAATCGAGACGGCGGCGGACGGCCGCTCCTATCTGGCGGCCAAGGTGCGGGCGGTGCCGGAAAAAGGCGCCGCCAATGCGGCGCTGGAACGGCTCGTCGGAGGCCATTTTGGCGTCGCCCGCTCGAAAGTTTCAGTGATTACCGGTCAGACGTCGCGCCTGAAGACGGTGCGGATCGAGGCGGAGCCATCTTCCCTAGCCTCTATCCTGGGCGCACTGTCCAAGCCTTTGTCCTGATTGGGTTTTTGCAGGCACAAAAGCACGGCGCCTGCATCGGATCGAACCGCGGCAGAAAGCACGTCATGTCTGGAAGATAAAGGCATTTCAACGAGATAGCGTAAAACCACAACAAAGAATTGCGTTTTGGCCCGACGCGGACCGCTCGCGAGCTGACCATGAGGCTTCGTTTCGCTTCGCCGGCCTGCCGAGCAACCACCCTCGATCCGTCCCTCCGGTTTTCTTTCAGAACTGCTTGCTTTAGGCTCGAAGCAGTTCTGCCAGATGCGGGATGAACGGCAATGCGAAACCTTCTCATCCTCCTGACCCTCGCCGCCCTCGGCCTGCCAGCCGGCGCGGCGGAGATGAAAAGCGAATACACCGACATCGATTTCGAAAAGACCTGCTCGACCTTCTCGTCGAACGAGGAGGGCGGTAACTTCGCCAATCTGGTGTGTCCGGGCTGGCGCGGCTATCCGGTGATTTTCTACACAGGCGACCTGCGCGAATCCATCTTCTACGGTTTTCCGCCGACCGGCGCCGAACATGTCTGGGAGAGCTTTCCGGCCTTCAACGCCGCCGGGCCGAAGATCGAATGGCGCATCGAGGTGGATGGCGCACGCGAGGTGCCGGTGGCGACGATCCACCGCTGGTTCGTCAGCAACGACCCGGAAGACAGCGACAAGAAGACCGAGGTGCTGGTGGTCGAGAAGGTCGGCCAGATCGGCGTCGGCGAAGGCTGCACGATCGGGCTGGTCGTCGCCAGCGGCAACCCCAAGGCCAACGAGACGGCGCGAAAGATCGCCGACGAGCAGGCGCGTGATTTTGCCTGCGGAGCCGATGAGCGCGTTCTGGTCGGTGGCGACGTCGCCCTGCCGGAATTCGACCGGCAGGAGAATTGAACGGACTGGGTTGGCGAGCCGCGACGGTAAAGGCCGCTACTTCGCCGCTTTCGCTCGCTCGATGGCCTCGACGATCATCTGCCGCGCGTGGTCGGCGTCGTGCCAGCCTTCGATCTTCACCCACTTGCCGGGCTCCAGATCCTTGTAGTGCTCGAAGAAGTGGGCAACCTGGTCGAGTGTGATCTGCGGCAGGTCGGTATAGTTCCTGACCTTCTCGTAGCGCTTGGTGAGATGCGGCGACGGCACGGCAATGACCTTCTCGTCCTGGCCCGCATTGTCTTCCATGACGAGCACGCCGATCGGCCGGACATTGATGACGCAGCCGGGGATCAGCTCGCGCGTGTTGCAGACCAGCACGTCGATCGGATCGCCGTCGCCCGACAGTGTGTGCGGCACAAAACCGTAATTGCCGGGATAACGCATCGGCGTGTGCAGGAAGCGGTCGACAAACAGCGTACCAGCCTCCTTGTCCATCTCGTATTTGATCGGCTCGCCGCCAACAGGCACCTCGATGATGACGTTGACGTCCTCTGGTGGATTCTTGCCGGTCGGAATGGCTTCGATGCGCATGGCTGGGGTTCCCTTGCTGTCGCTTGACCGATAGCCGGCTCGCCGGGGCGACGCAATGGGATGACGCGCTTTGCCGCACACCGCCACTTGCCGCTGCCGATGAGCAGCGAGCAGTCATAGGCAGAAGCCCCGGCTACTATTCGCAACCCTGGTCACTGGGAGCGAGGTAGCCACGCTTCTCATTTAGATATGCTCGACGTCGGTATGGCTTTGTCTGACCAAATGGGGTGTGCCTACGAACACCCGCAGAATGGACCGGCTCATCTCGAATTTGGTACTTCTTGGTTGCTGGAGCCAAGAAACCAGAAGGTGAACGATCATGGACGTGTATGAAGCGGTCACGACCCGGCGGGCGGTGCGCAAGTTCACCGACCGGCCCATCCCGAAGGCGGTGCTGGAGCGCGTGCTGTCCGCCGCGATCTGGGCGCCGTCCGGATCGAACATCCAGCCATGGAACATCTACGTGCTGACCGGCGCGCCGCTGGCCGAGCTGAAGAAGCGCGCCGGCAAACGCGTCACCGCGCACGACCCCTGGGACGAACGTGAGTACCAGATGTACCCGGCCGACATGGAGACTCCCTACCGCGAGCGCCGGTCCCGCTTCGGCCATGAGCGCTACAGCGCGCTCGGCATCGCCGACGGCGACTGGGAGGCAAGCCAGAGGGCTGCTTCCGCGAATTGGGATTGTTTCGGCGCGCCCGCCGCCCTGTTCTGCTACATCGACCGCGACCTGGGCAGGCCGCAATGGTCCGACGTCGGCATGTATCTGCAGACAGTCATGCTGCTGCTGCGCGGCGAGGGGTTGCATAGCTGCACCCAGATGGCGTGGTCGGTTTATCGCAAGACCGTCGCGGAGATCCTGTCGCCGCCCGAAGGGCAGATGCTGTTCTGCGGCATGTCGATCGGCTACGAGGACGTCACGGAGCCCTATATCCGCTCGGGCCGGGCGCCGCTCGATGAGACCGTCACGTTCATCGACACGGCTCCGCAACGATTGCCGCAGAAAGCGCTCGCAGATTCCTTGCTGGCTGTATGAAATCCTCGCTGGCGGCGCGGTCGCCGCTTACGTCAATCATAGATTTGAAATCATCGACGGCATCAGGCGCGGACTGACCGATGTCGAGGTCGCAGTGTCGTATCTCATGCCCAAGCAGATGCCGAAACACGCAAGGTCATTGCCGATGCGAGGGAGAATCGGCGAAAAACCGCCAGGAATGGGATCTGCAGCTTAGCCCGCCGTCAATCCCAGACGAAGGCGACCTTCTTCAGCGCCTTCTGGTCGAAGACCTCGACCCCTTCCGCAACGTCACGACCGCCGGCGCCAGCGTAAAACGCCACGGCGTTTCGGTTCTCTTCCAGCGCCCAGACGACCAGCCCCTTGAGGCCGTGGTCTGCCAACCTCTTGCGGGCGAGTGAAAAAAGCCTGCTGCCGAGACCGACGCCCTGGTACTCCGGCTTCAAATAGAGTTCGTAGATCTCACCCTGCTGCGGCAATTCGCGGGCACGGTTGCGGCCGATCGTGGTGTAGCCGGCGACCTCGCCGCCGATTTCGACAACGATGACGGTCGCTGCGCGGCGGATGGCGTTGGCCCACCAGTCACGGCCGCGCCGGTTGACCATCTTCATCAACGCCTTGTGCGGAATGATGCCGGCATAGGCGCCCATCCACGCGGCATGATGAACCTCGGCGATCGCCTCGGCGTCGCGCGGCTCGGCTCTGCGGATATCGATGGTAAGCGTGGTCATGACGATTGAGTTTAGAACGCCCGCCCGCCATTGCAAGCGACAGAAAGTATACCGTGGCGGAAGCCGCGGAAAACGCCGTCAGATTTCCACAAGATGATCGTCGAGCTCGTTGGCGTCGTCGGCGCGGTGCGGAAAATGCGTCGACAGCAACGCGCCGACGGCGGCGATGGCCGAGACGAAGCCGTCGGCCAGCCGGTCGCCGCGCGCATGGGAGACGAGTTCGCCGACGATGCCGTTCCACGTCTGCTGCGGTACCTTTGCATTGATGCCGGCGTCGGCAACCACTTCGGCATAGCGCTCCGCCAGCGACACGAAGACAAGCACGCCCGTGCGTTCCGTGGTGATGTGGACGTTGCGCGCCAGAAACTGTTTCAGCGCGTTGTCATGGGCGCGCCGGTAGCGCAGCCGGCGTGGCACGAAATGCATCCGGAACCCTGGCGCAAGCAGCAGCACCAGCCACGCGGCGGCGAGCGCCAGCGCGACGGCGGCCCAGAAGACGGGAAGCCGGATCGAGACCCACCAATATTCGAGCGCGAAAGCAGCGATAAGGCTGGCAACCACGACCGCCAGGGCGACGAAGAACGCGGCAGGATAAAAATAACTGTCGCTGGAACGCGCGACCACGCAGTAGATCTCGCCCGAAGTCTCCGCTTCGGCCTCGCGGATTGCCTGGGCGATGCGGTCGTGATCGGCGGCGGTGAGCGTGTGGGTCATCTCACCAACTCCCCGAGGCGCCGCCGCCGCCGGACGAACCTCCGCCGCCCGAAAAACCGCCGCCGCTGCTGCTGCCCGATGACCAGCCTCCCCCGCCAGAAGACCAGCCGCCCGACGAACTGCCCGAGGACCAGCCGGATGGCGATCGGCCAGAGGAACGCCCGCCGACCGTGACGTCCATGCCCAGCCAGCGGTAGCGGTTGGGGCCGATCTTGGTGCCGAAGATCGGCGGCAGGATCGCCATCGCCATGCCGCCAAGAAAGATCGTCGCCCACAGCGCGATGAAGATCACGAAAATCCAGTCGACGTCGGGCAGCGAGTTGTTGTTCTTGACGTAGGGATTGCGTTTCGACCGCGCCTCCAGTTCCGCGGCATTGCCATCCAGCACGGTGATGATGTCGTCGGTGGCGCGCGAGATGCCGCCGGAAAAATCGCCGGCGCGGAAGGCCGGCACCATGGTGTTCTCGATGATCAGCTTGGAATGCAGGTCGGTGAGCGTGCCTTCCAGCCCGTAGCCGACCTCGATGCGCATCTTGCGGTCGGATTTGGCGACAAGCAGCAGGATGCCGTTGTTCTCGCCGCCCTGGCCGAGGCCCCAGGCGCGGAACAGACGGTTGGCATAGGGCTCGATCGCCTCGCCATCGAGGCTGTTCACGGTCGCAACGACGATCTGGTCGGAGGACTTCTTCTCGAAAGCCTCCAGCTTCTGGACGAGTGCGGTTTTCGTCGCCGGGTCGATCATGCCGGCGGTGTCGACGACACGTCCGGTAAGTTTGGGGAGGTCAGCGGCGAGGACGACGAGGGGGAGGAGGAGAAGGATGAGCAGGGCAAAGAGGAGCGCCGCTATCCCTCCTCCCTGAGGGGAGGGTGCCGAGCGTAGCGGTCCGAAGGACGGAGGGGTCGTTGCGGGAGTGCGAGGGACCTTCTTCGCCGTCAAGGAAATGAGGCCGAGCACTGCCGCAGCGACCCCTCCCGGCCGCTTCGCGGCCACCCTCCCCTCAAGGGGGAGGGGAACCACTGCGCCATCGGCCGCGTCCATGGCCCCGCCGTCACCCGCCCTGCTTCGTCCCGAAATCGACCTTCGGCGGCTCCATCTTGTCTTCGCTGACGGTGAAATTCTGGAACGGCTTGTTGTCGGTAAACCAGAGAGTCGCCCAGATCACCGAAGGGAAGGTGCGCAGCGTGGTGTTGTATTCGCGCACCGTCTCGATGTAGTCGCGGCGGGCCACCGCGATGCGGTTTTCAGTGCCTTCGAGCTGTGCCTGCAGGCCGAGGAAGTTCTGGTTGGCCTTGAGGTCCGGATAGTTCTCGACCACGGCAAGCAGCCGCGACAGCGCACTGGTGAGGCCGGCCTGGTTGTCCTGAAACGCCTTGAAGGCGTTGGGGTCGGTCAGCGTTTCCGGCGTCACCGTCACCTGCGTGGCCTTGGCGCGAGCTTCGACCACAGCCTCCAGCGTGTCTTTCTCGTGCGCGGCATAGCCCTTCACCGTCTCGACGAGGTTGGGGATCAGGTCGGCGCGGCGCTGGTACTGGTTGAGCACCTCGCTCCAGGCGGCCTTGGCCTTCTCCTCGGCGGTCGGGATGGTGTTGTAGCCGCATGCGGACAGCAGCGGCAGAAGCAGCCCGAGCAGCAGGAACGCGTGAGCGCGGCGAGCGGTTGGCATGGTGGCGACGAAGGAAGACATTGGCGGTCCCTCATAACGGATCGAGCCGAGACTTATCATATTCGCGGTGCAAAGGAACCGCTGGCCGGGCTTCGGGCTTGGACGCGCCTTGCAGCCTGTGATAGGCGACATGCGGTAGCCATGCCGGCCCGAGGTGGATTGCGTGCGCAGCGACAAGGATACGGAGCACAAGGAGGAATCCATACGGATTCTGGCCCGTGTCGCAGGCGAGGCCGAGCCTGGCGGCGCTGCCCTCGATCACGAGACACGCGACGCCTCCGATCCGATCGAAAAGCTGGGAATCCGCATCGGCCGCCTGCTGGCGATGGCGATAACCATCGCGGTGATTGCCTGGGTCGTCGTCTACTTCATGCGGAACTTCTGAGGCATCATGACCAGCGAACAGCCGGAGACGCCGCGCGCCGTCATCGTCATTTCCAGCCATGTGGCGCGGGGCTCTGTCGGCAACCGGGCCGCGGTGTTCGCGCTGGAAACGCTGGGTTTTCCAGTCTGGGCCGTGCCCACCGTCATCCTGCCCTGGCATCCCGGTCATGGACGGGCGACGCGCATCGTTCCCGATCCCGAAAAATTCGCGGCGCTGATGAAGGATCTGGCGACCTCGCCTTGGCTTGGTGAGGTGGCGGGCGTGCTTTCCGGATATCTGGGTGATGTCAGGCAGGCCGAGGCGGTCGCGTCGCTGGTCGCTGCGGTGCGGGCGAAGAACCCGCGTGCGATCTATGTCTGCGACCCGGTAATGGGCGACATGGGCGGCCTCTACGTGCCGCAGGCGCTGGCGGAGGCGCTGCGCGACGTGCTGGTGCCGATGGCCGACATCGCCACGCCGAACCGCTACGAACTTGAATGGATGGTCGGCGCAAAACTCGACGACCTGCGCGCGGTGATGGCCGCGGCGATGGAAGCCGGCCCTCCGACCATGTTGGTCACTTCCGCGCCGGCGCTGATGACTGGCGGCATCGGCAATCTGATGCTGACGCGCTCCGAGGCGCTGTTGGCCGAGCATCGGGCGATCGACAAGCCGCCGAACGGGCTTGGCGACCTGACGGCGGCGGTGCTGCTGGCGAGGCTGCTCGACGGCCAGCCCGCCGGCAAGGCGCTGCAATCGACGACGGCGTCGGTGTTCGAAATCCTCGCCCGCACCACCAAGCGCGGCGCCGACGAATTGCAGATCGAGACCGACGCACAGAGCCTGTCGCATCCGATGGCGATGGTGCATTTGCGGCACCTGACCCATCCCGGGCGGGACCGGCGGGCGTAAATCTTGCTCCGAGGGCAATGAACCTGACGCATTCCGCTCTTGCCGCCGATGTCGACATAGCGGGTGTCGACGGGTGCAAGGCGGGTTGGATCGCCGTGGTGAAGTGGCGGGATGAGCCGCTTTCAGTGCGGGTCTGCGGGTCGTTCAGCGATATCCTTGCGGGATTGGCGGAGGACGCCATTATCGCGGTCGATATGCCAATCGGCCTGCCGGCCTTCACCCGGCATGGCGGGCGCGGGCCGGAGGTTCTAGTGCGGCGCTTTCTCGGCCAGCGGCAATCGAGTGTTTTCTCCATCTCCTCGCGGGCAGCGGTTTATGCCGCCGACGAGCCGTTCACCACGCTCGAGCGCTGGTATGAAGCGCATCGCATCGCCAGCGGCGTAGCGCGCGAAACATCCAATCCGCCCCGCGGCGTATCGATCCAGGCCTTCGGAATCTTCTCGAAAATCCGCGAACTGGACCGCCTGATGCGGGTACGGCCGGAACTGCGGGTGCGGGTCATCGAATCTCACCCGGAAGTCGCGTTCTGGCGGCTCAACGGCGAGCAGGCCATGTCATTGCCGAAGAAGATCAAGGGCCGCATCAATCCCACCGGCATGGCGGAGCGCAAGGCGCTGCTTGCGGCCAACGGGCTGGAGCGCGCATTCCTCGACGCACCGCCGCCGCGCGGGGCCGGCGACGATGATTTCCTCGACGCCGCCGCCATGCTGCTGATCGCCGGCCGACTTGCCCGTGGCGAGGCGCGATCGTTTCCGGACCCGCCGGAAAGCGACGAATATGGTATTCCTGTCGCCATCCGGGCGTGAACGTGTCCAGATTTGTTGCAGTGCAGCGATTGCCGCATTGATCAGCGCGCGGGATCGGCGTTAGGTAAAATCCATGACCGATCTTCCAGACCACCTTATTGCCGGCTACCGCAGCTTCATGAAGGGGCGCTATGCCTCGGAGACAGGCAAGTGGCGGACGCTGGCGCGCGAGGGGCAGTCGCCGGAGACCATGGTGATCGCCTGCTGCGATTCGCGCGCGGCTCCCGAAGTCATCTTCGATTCCGGGCCGGGGGAACTGTTCGTGGTGCGCAACGTCGCCAATCTGGTGCCGCCCTATGCGCCGGACGGCGAGTTCCACTCGACCTCGGCGGCGCTCGAATTCGCCGTGCAGATCCTCAAGGTGAAGAACATTGTGGTCATCGGTCACGGCCGCTGCGGCGGCATCCGCGCAGCACTTTCGCCGGCAGCCGAACCGCTGTCCCCCGGCGATTTCATCGGAAAATGGATGAGCCTGCTCGGGCCGGCGGCCGAATCTGTCACCAGCAACGCGTTTTCGACGGCCAGCGAGCGTCAGACCTCGCTGGAACGCATCTCGATCCGTTATTCGATCGCCAATCTCAGAACCTTTCCGTGCATCAGCATCCTCGAGGGCAAGGGACGGATCACGCTCTCCGGGGCCTGGTTCGACATCTCGACCGGCGAGCTCTGGGTGATGAACCGCAAGACCGGGGATTTCCAGCGCCCCGACATGGACTGATGGTTTTGCGGAGCCCCCTGCTCCACAGGAAGCGTCGCGTCACGTCATACGCGGCCGTGTTGCTCTGCCTGGCGTACACGCCTGCAATAGCCCAGCAACCGGTTGTCGACGCGTGGTACGCGGCTCTCGCCACCGCCGACCGGGCCAAGCTCGGAAGCCTGCTTGCCGCCGACGCAAGGATCAGGATGACCGACCTCGGCGTGGAGCAGACCAAGGCTGAATTCATGGATTCGCTGGACGAATGGGAGGCAGCCGTCAAAGGCGCTACCATCCGGCACCGGATCGAGAGTAGCGATGGCGCGGTGACGACGGTGGTGGCCTGTTACGATTTTCCGGCCAATGACGTGCTGTTGCGCGAGATGTTTCGTATCGAAGCTGGCCTGATCCAGGAAAACAATCAGGACGCGATCGCCGAGAACTGCGAGGCTTACTGAAGGGGCTGCTCCGGCGGGGCATGCACCTTGTTGGCGGCCGCGGGCTTCGGAAGCCTGTGCCAAGCCGTCCAGGCCAGGATGCCGATCAGGCCCATGGCGGGGATGACGGTGGCCATCGCCACGACCGGCTCGCCGATGGAAGCGCAGACCAGCCCGCCGACGAGGCCGCCGCCCATCTGGAAGAAGCCGCTCATCGAGGATGCCGCGCCGGCGATATGCGGGAATGGCGCCAGCGTTGCGGTCGACATCGCCGGCAGGACGAAGGCGAGCCCGAAGGAGAAGAACGCCACCGGCCCCATCACCAGCAGGAAGGTCGGCTCGAAGAAATGCAGGCCGATCGCCGTGGAGAGGCTGCCGGCAGCGATGAACGCAAGCCCCGCCGGCACGATACGGAACGCGCCGAAGCGGCCGAGAAGCTGGCGCACGACCAGCGAGCCGGCGAAATACAGGCCGGATTGCATCAGCATGCCGACGCCGAACTGGCTGGGTGTCAGCCCGACCCGGTCCATCAGGATGAAGGGCAGGATCGTCGCCTGCGTGTAGATCGTGCCGACGCTGCCTGCGAGCACGAGGCTCGACAGCACGAAATACGGACTGGACAGCACGCTGCGATACGAGCCGAGAAGCGCCGCCGGCCGGATGCGCGACAGGTCGCGCTGGACCGTCTCCACCATGGCGAAACGGACGATGAGCATGATGATCACACCGGCGGCAAACATCAGCCAGAAGATGGCGTGCCAGCCGGCGAGTTCCATCGTGATGCCGCCGAGTGTCGGGGAAAATGCCGGGCCGGCGGCGAGGATCAGGCCCATCAGATTCATGATGCGGGCCGAACGCTCATTGGTGAACAGGTCGCGGACGATGGCCCGCGCGATCGCCCAGCCGACCGCGGCACCGACGCCTTGCAGGAAACGCGCGGCGATCAGCAATTCGACCGTCGGGGCGAGCAGCGCCATCAGCGAGGCAACGAGGAAGATGCTCATGAAGACATAGGTGACGGGCTTGCGCCCAAAACCGTCGGAGAGCGGCCCGCAGATCAATTGCGCCACTGCAAAGCCGGCAAAATACAGCGACAGCGTCAGCTTCACCGCCGCCTCGGTCGTGCCGAAGGCATGGACGATCTCCGGCATGGCTGGCGTATAAAGCGCCATCGACATCGGGCCGATGGCGACCAGCACCGCGCCCAGCAGGCTGACGCGGCGCTCGCTCATCACGGGCGCGGGGAGAACGCTGGTCTGCATGTTCATGCCGCCGCATTCTCCTTGCGGAGTTGGTCGCGCGCTGCCGTAAGGTTAGCCCGCACATGCTTCAGCGTATCGAGGAAGCGCTGCCAGTCGGCCGGCGCGATGCCCTTGGCGGCTTCGGCACCCAGCCCGGCGGCGAGCGGCTGCATGCTTTCCAGCATGGCCTCGCCGGCCTGGGTGACATGCACCAGCTTGGCACGGCGGTCTACGCTGTCGGCCTGCCGCTCGATCAGGCCGAGCACTTCCAGCCGGTCCAGCGAACTGCTGACGGTCATGGCCTCCACGCCGATGCGTTCGGCAAGAAGGTTCTGGCGCACGCTGCCGCAACGCGCCGCATGGCTCAAGGTGCGGGCATCGCCGGGATTGAGCTCGAGGCCCGCGGCGGTGATGCGCCGGTCCATCTCGGCGCGCAGCAGCCGCGTCACGTCGGCGACGAGGAAGCCGACATTGTCCGAATCCGAACGGGGCGGCATGGATTGATAAGCCTCTCTTATTATCAGGCTTGCTTAGAGATCGCCAGGCACTCCGTCAATATGGTTGCGCCGCCATCCTTGCAGCCCTACATCGGTGGCGCTTCGATCCCGAGGAGAGTTTTCCGCATGACGTCCGAAACCGCCGTGAATCTCGACGAACACCCGTTGACGAAATGGAACGGTCCGCTCGGCCTTCCGGATTTCTCGCGGATCGGCGACGGCGATTTCGCTGAAGTGTTCGAGGCGGCGCTGAAAGCGCACGAGGCCGAGATCGACACGATCGCCGGCAATGCCGAGCCGGCGACGATCGAGAATACCATGGAAGCGCTGGAGCTTTGCGGCGATGCGCTCGACCGCGTGTCCTCGATCTTCTGGTGCCGGGCCGGCGCCCACACCAACGATGCGATCCAGGCGCTGGAGCGCGACATCGCGCCGAAGATGGCGCGGCATTACTCAGCGATCTCGATGAACGCAAAACTGTTTGCCCGCATCGACGCGCTTTACACGCAACGCGAAAAGCTTGGCCTCGATGCCGAAACGCTGCGCGTGCTGGAAAAGACCTGGAAGAATTTTGTCCGCGCCGGCGCAAAACTCGACCCGGAAGGCAAGAACCGGCTTGGCGCGATCAACGAGGAATTGGCCTCGCTCGGTGCAAGATTCGGCCAGAACGTGCTCCATGACGAGAAGGAGTGGGTACTCTTCCTCGAAGAAGGCGACCTCGACGGGCTGCCTGCCTTCCTGCGCGATGCGATGGCACAGGCGGCGGAAGCGCGCGGCCGCAAGGGCCTGTATGCTGTGACGCTGTCGCGCTCGATCTACGAGCCCTTCACCAGCTATTCGGCCCGCCGCGACCTGCGCGAGCAGGCGTGGAAAGCGTTTATTCGCCGCGGTGAAAACGGCGGCGAGACCGACAATGGCGCGGTTGTGGCGAAAACACTGGCGCTGCGCGCCGAGAAGGCGAAGCTACTCGGCTATGACAGTTTTGCCGCGCTGAAGCTCGACGACACGATGGCGAAGACGGCGAAGAACGTCTACGGACTGCTCGACCCGGTGTGGACCAAGGCGCGCAAGAAGGCGGCCGGCGACCAGGCCGAGTTGCAACGCCTCGCGGCCGCCGCCGGCAGCAACGAGATAATCGCCGGCTGGGATTGGCGCTATTACCAAGAGAAGTTGCGCGCCGAAAAATTCGCCTTCGATGAGGCGGAGCTTAAGCCGTATCTGCAGTTGGAGCGCATCATCGACGCCTGTTTCGACGTGGCGGGAAAACTGTTCGGCCTCTCCTTCGTCGAGGAGAAGGGCATCAAGGCGTGGCACGACGATGTTCGCGTCTTTAAAATCAAGCGCAAGGACGGCAGCGAACTCGGCCTGTTCCAGGCCGACTATTTCGCGCGGTCGTCTAAGCGTTCCGGCGCCTGGATGAGCGCCCTGCAATCCGGTTACAAACTCGGCAAGGGCTCCAGCCCGATCATCTACAATATCATGAATTTCGCCAAGGCCCCGGCGGGCGAACCCGCACTTCTGTCGCTCGACGAGGCGAAGACGCTGTTCCACGAATTCGGCCACGCGCTGCACGGCATGCTGACCGACGTGACATGGCCGTCGGTGGCGGGAACCTCGGTCAGCCGCGACTTCGTGGAACTGCCCTCGCAGCTCTACGAACACTGGCTGACGGTGCCCGAAGTGCTGGAGAAACACGCGCTCCACTACAAGACCGGCAAACCTATGCCGAAGGAACTGCTCGACAAGATGCTGGCGGCCAAAACATTCGGCTCGGGTTTCGCGACGGTGGAGTTCACCTCCTCCGCACTGGTCGACATGGCCTATCATGCGCGTCCGGACGCCCCGGACGAACCGCTCGCCTTCGAAGCCGAGACGCTGAAGCAACTCGAAATGCCGGACGCCATCGCCATGCGCCACCGCACACCGCATTTCCAGCATGTGTTCGCCGGCGAAGGCTATTCGGCCGGCTATTATTCCTACATGTGGTCGGAAGTCCTGGACGCGGATGCCTTCGCGGCCTTCGAGGAGACGGGCGATTCGTTCAACCCGGCGCTGGCGGAGAAGCTGCGCAAGCACATCTACGCCGCCGGAGGCTCGAGGGACCCGGAAGATCTCTACAGGGCGTTCCGTGGAAAGATGCCGACGGCCGAAGCGATGATGGTCAAGCGCGGGCTAGTTTGACTATCAGTCCGGATAGCAGGCGGCCGGAACATTCGGCCAGACCGCATTGTCGCAGTTCGCGGCTTCGCGCTGCTGCTTGAAGGCGGTGCTGACCGGACCGGTGACCACCGGATCGACGCCATAGGGCGCGTCGGCGAAACGCTGCGTGACATCGGCGGAATCCGGCGAGGCATCGACGTTGCCGAAATCTTCCTGCAAGGGCGCTACCGGAATATCGGAGCCGCTCGGCGATGCGCTGCCGGCGGTTATGGCGGCGGCAGAGAGGACGAGCGCGACCGCGCCTGCCGCCCAGCCGTACTTCCTGCCGTCCTTGCCGAAGATCGCCATGTGGAAAAACCGTTGCGGTCGGAAATGGTTCCCAAAGCCGCCAATAGAAGGCATTAGAGCCAACTATCGTTAAGAATCCCTTTCCAGACCACTCACGCCTGCCGACCAGAGCCGGGCATCACAGGTCGCGCGCGAAATAGCGCACGGTCTTCTTGCCGTCGTGGATCGCGGCAGTGCCGACCACCGAAAAGCCGAGTGCCGCATGAAAAGCGTCGGAGGCCGGGTTGGGCGGCTCGGCATTGACCTCGCAGGTGACGATGGTGTGGCCCGCCGCCTCGGCCCGTTCGAACAGGTCGCGGTAGAGCGTGCGCGCCAGACCGCGCCCACGCGCCGCCGGCGAGACGACCACCCGGTCGACATAGACAAAGCGCGGATAGCGAGTTCGGAACCATTGGAAGTTGGGGCTGGCATAGTCGGCGTCCTGGTCGAAGGCGATGAGGAAGGCGTCGCAGCCGCCCACCGTTTCCGCGTAAAATGCCTCACCGATCAGATGGCGAAGGTCGTCGGGCTCAAGCCACGAAAGTTCTGCCGCGTGCGCATTGTTCAGCGCCAGCACGTCCTGCTCAGGCGCATCGGCCAGCGCTGATATCTCTGTCGTCACCGCCATGCCTCAAGCCCGTTCCGGCCGCCGCTGCGGACCGCATTCAGGTCCGTGCGCGAAATGCCATTTCCGGGGAACCAGGACAAGCGCCAAGCGTTAGTCGCAGTCCGGCCAGGACAGTCCTCCAAGCGTGTGCTGAGAATCAGGTGACCCTGGTTCTCGGCACACCTTCATGCAGGAAATCACAATGGATCATCGCGATCGGCTCATCCTCGCCCTTTCGGCTCTGGCCAACGCGGAACGGGAGGCACGCGAAGCCTTGCAGCAAGCCGTTGCCGCGGGCGCCCTTTCCGGCGATATGCGCGCCGGTCTTGCGGACCGAAGCGGGCGTTTGGTCAGCGAAGACGACATGGAGGCGGCGCGCGCCTTCCTGCTGCCTGTACAATCGACGATCCGGCTGGACACCTGACTATGGCGCCACGGCCTGCCTGGAGAGGGTACCTGAAACTGTCGCTGGTGACCTGCGCGGTCGAACTGTCGAACGCCACCACGCAGAGCGAGAAGGTGTATTTCCGCATCATCAACCGCGCCACCGGCAACACGGTGAAGCGCCAATATATCGACGCCGAGAGCGGCAAGCGGCTCGCCGAAAAGGACGAGGTGAAGGGTTATGAAACCGGCAAGGACGAGTATCTGCTGATCGAGGAGGAGGACATCGAGGCGGTGCAGATCGAAGCCTCGCACACCCTCAACCTCGAAGGTTTCGTCGCCAAGCGAGACATCGACCAGATCTATCTCGACACGCCCTACTACCTGGCGCCGGCCGACAAGGTTTCGGAAGAGGCGTTCGCGGTGATCCGCGATGCCTTGGCGAAAAAGAAGATGGCCGGGCTAGCGCGCATCGTGCTCTACCGACGCGAAAGGCCGGTGGTCATCGAGCCGTTCGAAAACGGCATGCTGCTGACCACGCTGCGCTACGACAGCACCGTGCGGCAGGTCGATGACGTGCTGGAGTCAGGCAAGAAGGTCGATCTGGACGACGAGATGGTGGCGCTTGCCACGAAAGTCATCGACCGCAGGAAGGGGAAGTTCGATCCCGACAAATTCGAGGACCGATACGAGAACGCACTGCTCGACCTGATCAAATCGAAGAAGGCTGGGCGCAAGGCGCCAAAAGCCAAGCCCCAGCAGAAACCGTCCAATGTCGTCAATCTGTTCGACGCGTTGAAAAAGAGCCTTGCGGGCGACAGCGGCGACAAGGAGGAGAGCGGCAGCAAGGCGCCGGCCAGGCGTGCGACTGCGGCGAAGGGCAAGCACAAATGAAATTACCCCCACCCCTTACCCCTCCCCACGAGGGGGAGGGCGACTTTTCCCGCCGCAGCACTGGGCGAAACCATCGACGATTGACGCCCAACGGCGCTGAAAGCGAGTCCCCCTCCCCCTTGTGGGGGGGGGGGGGTCAGGGGTGGGGGTGCGGAGCCACCTGCAGGCTTGCAACTATGCACATTTGATCGCTTTCCGTGGGCGTCGAGTCGCAAGAAGGCCTGACCAATGCCGGCCTCTTCCGATCCGCTCACAACCTACCGCGCCAAGCGCGATTTCCGCATCACCAGCGAGCCGGCAGGAGACGAACGGAAAGCCCACGAGGCACAGGCCGGCGGCAGATTCGTCATCCACAAGCATGACGCGACACGCCTCCACTACGATCTCAGGCTGGAGCATGACGGCGTGCTGTGGAGTTGGGCGGTGACGCGCGGCCCGAGCCTCGACCCGCACGAGAAGCGGCTGGCCGTGCATGTCGAAGACCATCCGCTGGATTACGGCGGCTTCGAGGGGATGATCCCGGAGGGGCAATATGGCGCGGGTGCGGTGATCGTCTGGGACGAAGGCGAATGGAGGCCGAAGCACGCCCCCGCCAAGGCCATGAAGAAGGGCCATATCGATTTCACGCTGAAGGGCAACAAGCTGAATGGCGACTGGCATCTGGTGCGGCTGCGGCCTCGCCCGGGCGAGAAGAAGGACAACTGGCTGCTGATCAAGTCGGACGATTCTTTCGCTCGGCCCGGCGAGGATGTTTTGATCGACGCGCCACAGTCGGTCACCACCGGGAGGACGATCGAGGACGTCGCCGAAGGCCGGCCAGCGCGGGCTGACCGCAAGCCAATGGCCAAGGGCAACGGCGCGAAAGCCTCATCGCGCAAGGCGTCGGCAAAATTGCCGGATTTCGTCGAGCCGATGTTGGCCACGCTGCGTACGCAGCCGCCGGCGGGCGGCGAGTGGCTGCACGAGGTGAAATTCGACGGCTATCGCATCCAGGCGCACCTTGCCGGCGGCGAGCTGAAGCTGCTGACCCGGAAAGGGCTGGACTGGACCGAAAAGTTCGGAACGCCGATCGCCAACGCTCTGGCCAAACTCGACTGCGAAAGCGCCATCATCGACGGCGAGATCGTCGTACTCGCCGACAATGGCGTTGCGTCCTTCTCGGCGCTGCAGGCCGCGCTCTCCGAAAAACAGACGGAGAAGATGATCCTCTACGTCTTCGACCTGCTTTATCTCGATGGTCAGGATTTTCGCGATGAGCCGCTTGTGGAGCGCAAGCAGCGGCTGGAGACGCTTGTCGGCGAAGGCGACGGGCCGCTGCGTTACAGCGAGCATTTTGTCGAGCCGGGCAAAACCATGCTGCGCCACGCCTGCCGCATGGGGCTGGAAGGCGTGGTCTCCAAACGCGCCGACGCGCCCTACGAAAGCGGGCGCAGCCTCGAATGGATCAAGTCGAAATGCACCAATCGGCAGGAATTCGTGATCGTCGGCTATGTACCGTCCAACGCCGCCGGACGCGGCGTACGTTCGCTGCTGGTCGGCTACAACAACAAAGGCAAGTTGCACTATGCGGGCCGCGTCGGCACCGGATTCTCGAACCGGATGGGCGACGAGTTGAAGCGCCGGATGGATGCGTTGAAGGCAAAATCCCCGCCCTTCGACAAGATCCCGCCGGGTCAGAAGGGCGCGATCTGGCTGAAGCCGCAACTGGTCGCCGAGATTGAATTCCGAAGCTGGACGGCGGACGGCATCATACGGCATTCTTCCTTCCAGGGGTTTCGCGACGACAAGCCGGCGAAGGAGGTCGTCGCCGAAAAACCCGAGGCCGACGAGCCGGCGAAGAAATCCGCCGGCGCGGCGAAAGCCGAACCGCGAAGCCGGACTGGCAAAGGGAGGCACACCGCCGTGACGCTGACGCATCCCGAAAAGCTGCTATGGCCGAAGGCCGGTGTCACCAAGCAGGGTCTGCTGGAGCACTACGAGGCCGTCTGGCCGCGCATGCGGCGTTTCGTCATCGACCGGCCGCTGAGCCTGGTGCGCGCGCCGGACGGCGTCGACGGGCCGCGTTTCTTCCAAAAACATGCCTCCAAGGGCATGCATGAATCGATCCGCAGGATGAAGGACCCGGAGGACGGCGAGGAACTGCTGTTCATCAGCGATTTCGAGGGTCTTTCGGCGCTGGTGCAGTTCGGCGTGGTCGAGGTGCATATCTGGGGCGTGACGACGCAAGCCATCGAGACCCCGGACCAGATCGTCTTCGACCTCGATCCCGACGAGGGGCTGGGCGTCGAGGACGTCCGCAAGGCGACCTGGGCGGTCAAGGCGAAGCTGGATGAACTCGATCTGCCGTCATTCCTAAAAACCTCCGGCGGCAAGGGTTTTCACGTCGTCGTGCCGTTGAAGCCGAAGGCCGACTGGGCCGCCGTGAAAGGTTTTGCCCACGACTTCGCCCACGCCATGGCCGAGACCGAGCCGGACAAATACACCGCGACGCTGTCGAAGAAGGCCCGCACTGGCCGCATCTTCATCGACTATCTGCGCAACGGACGCGGCTCGACCACGGTCGCCCCCTTCTCGGCGCGCGGCAAGCCTGCCGCAACCGTATCGGTGCCCGTGCCATGGGACATGCTCGACGGACTTACGCCCGACCACTTCGCCATCGGCAACAAGGCTATGGCGAAGGCGCTGAAGGATGAAGACCCGTGGGTAGGGTTTTTCGAGGCGGGGAAGGTGTTGAACTGGAAGGGGTGACGAGCCAGTTGCTCGGTCTGTCGGCGGCTGGCGCTGATTGCCAACCGCCGGAGACCCCAGTGCTCAAGCGGCCAGCGAGGTCTCCGCCAGCCTGACCCAATAACTCACGCCATGCGGAATCACCTCGTCGTTGAAATCATAGGCGGGGTGGTGGAGATTGGCGCTCTCGCCATTGCCGATGAAGATGAAGGCGCCGGGGCGAGCTTCCAACATGTAGGAAAAATCCTCACCGCCCATCAGCGGCGGGATGCCGCGATGCACCTGCGCCTCGCCGGCGATCACGGTGGCGACGTCGCCCGCGAAAACCGTCTGTTCGGCGTCGTTGACCGTCACCGGATAGTTGGCGTCGAAGTCGAAATGGATGGACGCGCCGAAGCTGGCGGCAATGCCGTCGCAGATGGTCTTCATGCGGTCCTGCGCGCCGGCGGCAACCTCCTTGCGCAAGGTGCGGACCGTGCCGGCGATCTCCACCTGCTCGGGTATGACGTTATAGGCGTCGCCGCCATGGAATTTCGTCACCGTCACCACCAGCGAATCGACCGGATCGGTCGAGCGTGAGGCGATGGTCTGCAGCGCCACGACCAGATGACTGCCCACCACGATCGGATCGATGGTGCGGTGCGGCTGGGCGGCATGGCCGCCGCGGCCCTTGACGGTGATGGTGAATTCGGCGGTCGCCGCCATGATCGGACCCGGACGAATGGCGAAATGGCCGAGCGGCAGGCCCGGCATATTGTGCATACCGTAGACCTTCTGGATGCCGAAGCGGTCCATCATGCCGTCCTTGACCATGGCGAGACCACCGGCGCCACCCTCCTCCGCCGGCTGGAAGATCACGGCGACCGATCCGGCGAAATTGCGTGTCTCGGCGAGATATTTCGCCGCGCCGAGCAGCATGGCGGTGTGGCCGTCATGGCCGCAGGCATGCATCTTGCCGGGGTTCTTCGAGGCGTACGGTTTGCCGGTGATTTCGCGGATCGGCAGCGCGTCCATGTCGGCGCGCAGGCCGACCACGCCGCCGTCGCCCAGCCTGCCCTTGATGATGCCCACCACGCCGGTGCGGCCGATGCCGGGCACGACCTCGTCGCAGCCGAACTCCTTCAGCTTCTGCTCGACGAAACGCGCGGTTTCGAACACGTCATACTGCAGTTCCGGGTTCTGGTGGATATGTCGTCGCCAGCCGGCCACTTCGTCCTGCAATTCGGCGGCGCGATTCAGTATCGGCATTTTATAGATTCCATTTCCGCTCGTTTCCCCTCATGACTGCGTCGCCATGCGGGTTTTGCCATTTTGGCGTCACATAGGCTAAATAGCACCTTCCGGTGGCGTTGGCTTCGCCCCTGCCGACGCACGGCGCGAGCTTATTGACCTACTATCGTTCACGGCAAGAGGCTATTTCCGAAACGATGATGCGAAAAACCCTTCTTTCCCTGCTGTTTGGCGCTGCCGTCTCCACCGCCTTGCAGGCCGTTCCGGCCTCGGCAAATCCGTCGATCCTCTTCGACGTGGCGACCGGCCGGGTCATCGAGAGCGACGACCCGTTCCAGCGCTGGTATCCGGCGTCGCTGAGCAAGCTGATGACCACCTATGTCGTGTTCCGGGCGATCCAGGCGGGCGAGGTGACGTTCTCCTCGCCCGTGCGCATCTCGAAGGCCGCATCCCAACTGCCGCCGAGCAAGATGGGCTACCCGCCGGGCTCGGTGCTGACGCTCGACAACGCGCTGAAGATCATCATGGTCAAGTCGGCCAATGACGTCGCCCGCTCCATCGGCGAGAGCGTGGCGGGCTCGCAGGCCGCATTCGCAGCACGCATGAACGCCGAATCGAAGCGGCTCGGCATGAATGATTCGCACTGGGTGAACCAGCATGGGCTGCATGACGAGCAGCAATACACGTCGGTTCACGACCTCGCGATCCTGACCGAGGCGCTGCGCCACGATTTCCCGCAATATTCCGACTATTTTTCCATCGAGGGCCTGCTCTCCGACGGCAAGGAGTTGCCGAGCCACAACAATCTGCTGGCGCGCTATGATGGCGCCGACGGCATGAAAACCGGCTACACCTGTCCGGCGGGCTTCAACCTCGTCGCGTCAGCGACGCGCAACGGCCGTACGCTGATGGCGATCGTGGTCGGCGGCGAGACCATCGAGGCCCGCGACGAGGAGGCGGCCGACATGCTATCGCGCGGGTTTGCCTCCGCGCCGGGCACAGGACCGACCATTGCCGAACTCAAGCGGACGGAAACCGGGCCGAACGTGCCGGTCGACATGACCGGCCAGCTCTGCTCGAAAAAGGCCCGCGCCGCGCGCGCCAAGAAATACAAGGAACTGGTCGCCGCGGTGAAGGCCGGCAGGGCGGTGATGCCTCAGCCGATCTATTCCGCCGACCTGCCGCGTCCGCGCAGGCTGGTGCCGATCCAACTGGGCGGCGCGCAGGGGCCGGCGGCCAAGGCGATGGCCGCCGCCGAGGCGGCGGACGTGCCGATCCCGACCTGGCGGCCCGACATGCCGGTGCCCGGGCTGAGGACCGTGGAACAGGGCGACGCCAGCATGGCCTTGCAATAGTCTCGGCGCTTCCCCACTTCCGATCCCAACCCGAACTGCCGCAGGCTTGTCCGTGACCGATTTTCCCATTCCCGTCTCGGTGCTGACCGGCTTTCTCGGCGCCGGCAAGACGACCCTGCTCAACCGGCTGCTGAAGGACCCGGCGCTGAAGGACACCGCCGCGATCGTCAACGAGTTCGGCGACGTGGCGATCGACCACCTGCTGGTCGACCAGGCGTCGGACGGCGTCATCGAGCTCTCCGACGGCTGCCTGTGCTGCACGGTGCGCGGCGAACTGGTCGATACGCTGGCCGACCTGATCGACCGCGTGCAGACCGGCCGCATCGACAATCTGGCGCGCGTCGTCATCGAGACCACGGGGCTCGCCGACCCGGCGCCTGTGCTGCAATCGATCATGGCGCATCCCGTGCTGGTGCAGGCGTTCCGGCTGGACGGCGTGATCACGCTGGTCGACGCGGTGAATGGCGCGGCGACGCTGGACAAGCACGTCGAGGCGGTGAAGCAGGCGGCGGTGGCCGACCGGCTGGTCGTCACCAAGGCCGATCTGGTCGCGGACCCGGCCGATCTGGAGGTGTTGAAGCGGCGGCTGCGGCTACTCAACCCCAATGCCGCGATGCTTGACGTGCGTGACGCCGGGGCCGCAAGCGTGCTCGCCTGCGGCCTCTACGATCCGGCGACCAAGACGGCGGATGTCCGCCGCTGGCTGGGCGAGGCCGCAGAAGATCGCCACCACGATCATGGCCACGATCATCATGGGCACGGCCACCATGAGCACGACCACCACGGGCATCACCATGACGGCCCCGATCATCATGATCACGATCACAAAAACCATCACCATCACGCCCATGACGAGCGCATAAAATCCTTCTCGCTGATCCATGACGAGCCGGTGCCCTATTCGGCGGTCGAGATGTTCCTCGACCTGCTGCTGTCCGTGCATGGCGAAAAACTGCTGCGCATGAAGGGCATCATCGAGCTACGCGAGGATCCGAGGCGACCGCTGGTGATCCACGGCGTGCAGCGCACGCTGCACCCGCCGGCGCGGCTGCCGTCCTGGCCGGACGGGACGCGGGGCGTGCGGCTGGTGCTGATCACGCTCGACATGCCGGAGGACTATGTGCGCCGGCTGTTTGCGATCATCACTGCCAAGCCGGCGATCGACACACCCGACAGGGCGGCGATGCAGGACAACCCACTGGGCATACCGGGATTCATGCGCTGACTTGGGTTGGATGGCCCTCGCGGGCCATGACGGGGGAGGACAATTGGGCGTCCGATGTGACGAGAGGAAGCGCGAATGATCTCCGGGGGATGCCTGTGCGGAGCCGTCCGTTATCGGACTGATGCCGAGCCAATCATCACGCGGCTGTGCTGGTGCCGGGTTTGCCAGTATTTTGCGACGGGGAATGCGGCCGTCAGCACCTGCTTTCCGTCGGAGGCATTGTCGGTCACCGGCGAATTGCGCGACTTCGTCAGCGTCGCCGACAGCGGCAACAGGATGCATCGGCGCTTCTGTCCGGTGTGCGGCACCCACATGTTCAGCGAGGCCGAGTCCCGCCCGCATTTGGTGTTTGTCCGGGTGGGCACCTTTGACGACCCCGATATCGCACAGCCGGCGGCGACGATCTGGGCCGCCTCGGCACCGCGATGGGCGTGCATCGACGAAAGTCTGCCGCGCTGGGAGGGGCAGGCGCCGGCGCCCGGATAGCCGCCCGATGGCGGCGGGTGACCGGTCATCCCCCAACGCAATGCTGCTTCTCGCATACGCGCCCCGGACTTGAACTGCCAAGAGTCGCGGGCGATAAGCGGCGGGGAGTAACGGGACCGAGTCGCCCATGCCGACCCTCTTCCGCTTCCTGACGATCATCGGCATCCTGGCCGCATTGGTCTTCGCGGCGATGTTTGCGCTCGCCACTTTCGTCACGCCGCGCCAGACCGAAATGACCGTCGACATTCCCCTGGACAGACTGAACACAAAGCCTTCGCCATGAGAGACTCCGTCCGCATCGAGGCTTTTCTGGAGATGATGAGCGCGGAGCGTGGCGCGGCCGCCAACACGCTCGCCAGCTACCGCCGCGACCTTGACGACGCGGCGGAGACGATTGGCGATCTGGGCAATGCCGGCACCGCCGACCTGCGCGCCTATCTCGGCGACATTGCCGGAAGAGGCTTCGCGGCAACCTCGCAGGCGCGAAAACTTTCGGTGCTTCGGCAGTTCTACAAATTCCTCTACAGCGAGGGTCTTCGCCCGGATGACCCGACCGGCACGCTGGACGCGCCGCGAAAGGACCGGCCGCTGCCGAAGACGCTCGGCGAGGCCGAGACGTCGCGCCTGCTCGACCGGGCCGCCACCGAAGCCGCGGAAAAGCCGCACGACCTCGCCGCCACCCGCATGCATGCGCTGGTCGAGGTGCTCTACGCCACAGGCCTGCGTGTCTCGGAGCTGGTCGGCCTGCCGCTTTCCGTCGCACTGCGCGACGAGCGTTTCTTCGTCGTCACCGGCAAGGGCAACAAGGAACGAATGGTGCCGCTATCGCCGAAGGCGCGCATCGCCATGAAGACTTGGCATGCCGTCCGGGCAAAGGCGCCGGCCTTCGCCGAAAGCTCGTTCCTGTTTCCCGCCGCCTCCGACACCGGCTTCCTGCCCCGCCAGGTTTTCGCGAGGGATCTCAAGGCCCTGGCGGCGCGCGCCGGGATATCGGCGGCGAAAATCTCGCCGCATGTCATCCGCCACGCCTTCGCCAGCCATCTCCTCCAGAACGGCGCGGATCTGCGCGCCGTGCAGCAACTGCTCGGCCACGCCGACATCTCGACCACCCAGATCTACACCCATGTGCTGGAGGAAAGGCTGGTGCGCCTCGTCAACGACCATCATCCGCTTGCCGATACGCCCGGCTGACGGTATGTGGAGGCGGATTTCAGCGGCGTTCCGGCCGCCAGCCCCGTTCAACGGCCCAACTCGACGGGCTCGCACGTCCGAGAGCGCATGTACAATTATCTCGATTTCGAAAAACCGGTTGCCGATCTCGAAGGCAAGATCATCGAACTGAAGAAACTCGCCGAAAATGGCGAGGCGGTCGATGTCGCCGAAGAGATTGGACGGCTGGAGAAGCGCTCCAAGGAGGCGCTGCGCGAGGTGTACAAGGCGCTGACGCCTTGGCAAAAGGTGCAGGTGGCGCGCCACCCCGACCGGCCGCACTGCCTCAACTATGTCGAGAAATTGATCACCGACTTCACGCCGCTGGCCGGCGACCGCGCCTTCGGCGACGACCACGCCATCATCGCCGGCTTCGGCCGCTTCAGGGGCGAGCCGGTGGCGCTGCTCGGCCAGGAGAAAGGCTCCGACACCAAGAGCCGGCTCAAGCACAATTTCGGCTCGCCGCGCCCGGAGGGCTACCGCAAGGCGGTGCGCGTGATGGAACTCGCCGACCGCTTCGGCATTCCTCTGCTGACGCTGGTCGACACCGCCGGCGCTTATCCCGGCGTCGACGCCGAGGAGCGCGGCCAGGCGGAGGCCATCGCCCGCTCGACATCGGCCTGCCTGGCGCTGAAGGTGCCGTCGGTCTCGGTGGTGATCGGCGAGGGCGGCTCGGGCGGGGCGATCGCGATCGCCACCGCCAACCGCGTCTACATGCTGGAACACGCCATCTATTCGGTGATCTCGCCGGAGGGCGCAGCCTCGATTCTGTGGCGCGACACGACCCGCTCGCGCGATGCCGCGACATCGATGAAGATCACCGCGCAGGACCTGCTCGACATGAAGATCATCGACGGCATCGTGCCGGAGCCGACCGGCGGCGCGCATCGCTCGCCCGACGCGGTGATCGAGGCGACAGGCGACGTGATCGGCAAGGCGTTTTCGGATTTCGCCGGCTCGAACATGGATTTCCGCGAGCAGCGGCGGGAGAAGTATTTGGCGATCGGCCGAAGCCTGTAAAGGCCGACAGGATTTCGCCACAAATTCGCCGCCTCGTTCGCTTCAATGATCAGGCGGCGGGACTATCGGTTAAGACTTGCGGTAATCAAATTTCAAGGTTAACCGATCTATGGTTCTGCCGACTCCGGTGCCCAGATGCGCCCGGCCGAGAGATACGGAACTGACACCGACACGCATGCCGATGATCGCCACACTGACGACCACCAGACTGATACGCGCCGGATTGCTGGTTTTCGCGCTGGGCGTGGCCGGCTGCACCGAGTCGACGCTTGAGGTGAGCGGCGGCAGCAGCGGCAACGCCAACGCGCCGTTGCCGCAAAAAGTCGTGCAGACCATGATCACTAAGAGCATGGCGCGCGGCTCGCCAATCGTCGCGCGGGTCTTCAAGGAAGAGAACAAGGTCGAGATCTGGAAGCAGAAGACCAACGGCCGCTACGACCTGCTTGCGTCCTACGAAATCTGCAAGATGTCGGGCAAGCTCGGGCCGAAATATATAGAGGGCGACCGCCAGTCGCCGGAAGGGTTCTATACGGTCCGCCCGGGTCAGATGAACCCGAACTCGAAATATCATCTGGCCTTCAACATCGGCTATCCCAATGCCTACGACCGAGCCAATGGCCGGACAGGCTCGAACCTGATGGTTCATGGCGCCTGCTCATCGTCGGGCTGCTTCTCGATGAACAATTCGCAGATGACGGAAATCTACGCGATCGCGCGGGAATCCTTCAAGGGCGGCCAGACCGAGTTCCAGATCCAGTCCTACCCGTTCCGCATGACGGCCGCCAACATGGCGCGTTATCGCGATGATCCCAACTACGCCTTCTGGAAGAATTTGAAGGAAGGCTACGACTATTTTGAGATCACCAAGACGCCGCCGAAGGTCGACGTCTGCGAGAAGCGCTACGTGTTCAACGCGGCAGCCCCTGGCGCCTCGCTCTCGCCGTCCGGCACCTGCCCTGTCGTGGCACAGCCCGATTCGCTGAAGATGGCGTATCAGTCCTACCAGTCAGGCTATGAGGCGGCCTTCGCCAGTGCCGTCAAATCAAGCGACACGCTGGCGCCGAAGCCGACGATTTTGGGCATCCAGGAGGCCAAGGTGGTCTCCGAATGGACCAAGAAGCGGGCGCGCGGCGAGCGCGTGCCGATCGAGCCGCCGTCGATGACGGCGACCGGAACGGTCGTGCAGACCAGCCGCATGGGCCGCATCGATTCGCCGGCCGGCCGCAAGATGGCGGCACTCGAGGCTGCCGAGGCCGAGAAGAAGCGCATCGCCGAAGAGAAGGCCGCGGCCGCGCGGCTGGCGGAGGAGCAGAAGGCCGCCGCCAAGGCAGCCGAAATCGCCGCAGCGGAAGCCGCCAAGGCTGCCGAGATTGCCGCCGCTGAAGCAGCCAAGAACCCGCCGCCGCCCGAACCCGTCGTCGAGGCGGCGGCACCGGTCGAGAAGCCAGGCTTCCTCGGCCGCGCCGCCAAGCGCATCACCAACCTGTTCGGCAGCTAGGTCGACCTGATCTCGTGGACGGACGGCAAGCCGAGGATCAGGCCGAGGTCTACGACCTCAAGGGCCTGAACTGTCCCCTCCCCGTGCTCAAGGCGCGCAAGCGGCTCCAGGGCCTGCGGGCCGGGAGCCTGCTCTGGGTGGAAACCACCGACCCACTTGCCGTCATCGACATTCCTGCCTTTTGCCATGACGCCGGTCATCGGCTGGTGAAGAACGAGCCGAACGAAGCGGGGCACCGGTTCCTGATTGAACGGGGTGCGTAGGTAGCCGACTTTTCCGGCAATCCGCCAGTCCGACGAATGACGACCGCTGCTTAATTGGTCACGCCCACCTCCGACACCAGCGCCGGGTCGTCGCGGTAGAGGTCCGGGAAGATGCGCTTCAGGTTCTCGATCTTCGGCAGGTCGTTGTAGACGATATAGGGCTGGCCCGGATTGAGCGTCAGATAGTCCTGATGATAGTCCTCGGCCGGATAGAAGGTGCGGCCGGGCTCGATACTGGTGACGATCGCAGCGTTGAACACCCGGGCCTGGTCGAGTTGCGCAATGTAGGCCTTGGCTATCCTTGCCTGCTCCTCGTTCTCCGGGAAGATCGCCGTGCGGTATTGCGTGCCGACATCCGGCCCCTGACGGTTGAGCTCGGTCGGGTCGTGCGCCACCGAGAAATACACCTGCAGGAGCTTGCCGTAGCTGATCTTCGACGGATCGAAGGTGATCTTCACCGATTCCGCATGGCCGGTGCCTCCCGAACTGACTGTCTGGTAATGCGCAGCATCCTTTTCGCCGCCGGCATAACCCGATACAGCGTTGGTCACACCCGCGACGCGCTGAAACACGCCTTGCACGCCCCAGAAGCAGCCGCCCGCCAGCACCGCGGTTTCGGTTTTGGCTTGTCCGGCCGGTTCATCACGGGCGGGCGGCGGAATGGCGATGCCTTCCTGTGCCGACGATGGCGAAGCTGCGACCGCGCCAAAAACCGCCAGCATCGCCGCGAGGGCATGGGCCGGAAACCGCGTGCCATATCTGGTGAGTATCCGCGGGGTCATCGATCGTCTCCGAAAAAAGGGGGTTTCAGCAGGAATGCCGTCAGGCCGCGGCCGGCTTGAAGCGCATCGCGACGCCGTTCATGCAATAGCGCAGCCCGGTCGGCTGCGGGCCGTCGTCGAAGACATGACCGAGATGCCCGCCGCAGCGGGCGCAATGCACCGAGGTGCGGACCATGCCGAACGACGTGTCGTCCTCGGTACCGACCGCCTTCTCAAGCGGCGCCCAGAAACTTGGCCAGCCCGTGCCGCTGTCGAATTTTGTCGTCGACGAGAACAGGTCGAGATCGCATCCCGCGCAAGCAAAATTGCCCCGGCGATGTTCGTCGTTAAGCGGGCTGGTGAAAGGGCGCTCCGTATCGGCCTGCCGCAAAACCGCGAACTGTGCCGGCGTCAGCAGCTTGCGCCACTCTTCTTCCGTATGCGTGACCTCGAAGGCCTGGGCGGCAAGGACCGATCCCGGGCCGGCGGCAGCGGTCGCGATGGCGACGCCGGCCGCGCCCTTCAGTAGAAATCGACGTGTGATCATGCTCGCACCTTCATTCGGGATTGTGCCCCAGGTACGATCACCAACGCCGATCTGTTACGCGGATCGCCCGGATCACATTCATTTGACCACCGGCACCACCGGCGACTCGCTGCTGCGAGCGTCATGCTGGCAATCATAGCATTCCGGACCGGTCGCGGCTTTCAAACTGCCGTGACGACGTCTTCGCGCCAAAGAAAAACCCTCCGGCGTGCAAGGCGCCGGAGGGTTTGACCGCAAGGGGAGGGAACGCGCGGTCAGAACAGCGCGGCGGTGCTCTTCAAGGTGACCCAGACGCCCCACAGGATCGGGATGCCGACACCTGCCCAGGCGAGCATGGCCTTGCCATCAAGCCCGCCCTTGCCGATGCCGAAGGAGCCCGACGGCCCGGCCTGCGCCGCCGCCGACTTCGCCTGGAGCGCGGCAACCTCCGCGTCCGGCATGAACCACTTTTCGGCCAGCGGCTTGACCAGCATGTTGGCGATCAGGCCGAGCAGCAGCATGCCGGCCAGGATATACATGGTGAAATTATACACCTGTTCGCGCGGAACCCCGGCGGCAAGCTGGAACTCGCGGATATAGTTGACCACCACCGGGCCCAAAATTCCGGCCGTCGCCCAGGCCGTCAGCAGCCGGCCGTGGATCGCTCCGACGAACTGGGTCCCGAAGATATCGGCAAGATAGGCCGGGATCGTCGCGAAGCCGCCGCCATACATGGAGAGGATGATGCAGAAGATCGCCACGAACAGCACCTGGCTGCCCATGCCGGCCGCGGTTGGCGCCAAGGCATAGAGCGCGATGCCGAGGATGAAGAAGGTGTAGTAGGTGGTCTTGCGGCCGATCTTGTCCGACAGCGACGCCCAGAAGAATCGGCCGCCGATGTTGAACAGCGACAAAAGCCCGGCAAAACCGGCGGCAATCGCCGCGATTGCCGTCTTCTGTTCCGCCGACAGGTCGTTAAAGGTGAGTTCAGGTAGGCCGAGCAGGCGGCCGCCAAAAATCTCCTGCAGCATCGGCGACGCCATGCCGATGACGCCGATGCCCGCCGACACGTTCATGCACAGAACGATCCAGATCATCCAGAACTGTTTCGTCTTGTGGGCATCGCGCAAGTGCACATGGCGTGATGTGATCATCGACTTCTGCGTGGCCGCGGGCGTCCATCCGTCGGGACGCCATCCGGCCGGCGGGATACGGTAGCCGAACGCCCCGCACATCATGAACACGAAATAAATCGACGCCATGACCAGGAACGTCTGCCAGACGCCGACGGATTCCGGGGACTTGAAGAAGTTCATCAGGATGTTGGCGAGCGGCGCGCCGATCATCGCCCCGCCGCCGAAACCCATGATCGCCATGCCCGTCGCCATGCCGCGCCGGTCGGGAAACCATTTGATCAGCGTCGACACCGGCGAAATGTAGCCGAGACCCAGGCCGATGCCGCCGATGACGCCGGCGCCGATCCACATCAGCCAGAGCTGGTGGGTGATCACGCCGATCGCCGCCAACACCATGCCGCCGCACCAGCACAGCGCCGAGACGACGCCCGCCTTGCGCGGCCCGGCGCGCTCTAGCCAGCCGCCCCAGATCGCCGCCGAACAGCCGAGCAGCACGAAGAACAGCGTGTAGATCCAGCCGAGATCGGCGACGCGCCAGTCACAACTCGTCGTGAACAGCGCTGAAAACAGATTGAGGTCGGCGCAGGCGACCGGCTGCGCGACGCCGATGGCGCGCGACAGCGGCAGCCAGAAGACGCTGAAGCCATAGGCCATGCCGATGCAGAGATGGATGGCCAGCGCGGCCGGCGGAACCAGCCAGCGGTTGAAGCCGGGCCTGGCGACGATCCGCTCGCGGTCGAGCAACCCTACGCCGCCCATGCCGCCTGAAAATGTGTCTGTGGTCGTGGACATGCAAATCTCCTCCGTTCCGCCAGAGCCCCGTCCGGCGGTTGTCCAGTTGGTCATCTGATTGTGCCGCGCGGCTTGTTCGGTCCGCCGCCGCGCTTCTCCGCCGGCTGTCGCCCGCCTCCAGGGTCCAGGCCGGTTCGATCGGGCTAGGCGCCCCTGTTTTCTGGTGACATGCAGTCCTCCCGTTTCCTACGGACGAACCCTAGCAACCGCTGTGCCAGATGCCGCGATTAACGATTTCAAATGCTTATCGAATGATCGGCCGGTTTGATGGACATTCTGTCCGGAACGCCCGGACAAAATGTCCGGCGCCTCACGATGCCTCGGGCAGCCATATCTCGAAGCTGGTGCCCCTGCCCGGCTCGCTCTCCACCGATATCCGTCCGCCCTGGCGGGTGACCAGCGTCTGGCTGATCGACAGGCCGAGCCCGGTCCCCTGCTGGCGCTTGGTGGTGAAGAACGGATCGAAGACTTTCTCCAGCACCTCGCCGGTCATGCCGACGCCGGTGTCCGCCACCTCGATGGCGACGCCAGGCCTGCCGTTCCTGTCCTCGTCACTGGTGCGCAGCGAAAGCCGGCCGCCATCCGGCATGGCATGAATGGCGTTGACGATCAGGTTGACCAGCACCTGCTGCAGTTCGGTGCGGTTCATCAGCACCAGCCTTTCGGCGCTGTCCTGCCGCGACACCTCGATCCTCGCTCTCTCGAGCAGGTGCCGCACGAGAGGGAGGCAGTCGGAAATCACGTCGCGCGGCGCGTGGCGCTCGACGTAACCCGCATATTCCTCCGGCTTGGCGAATTGCAAAAGCTTGGTGACGATCTGGCTGATGCGCTGGATCTGCTCGTCGAGCAGCCGGAACTCGGTGCGCGCCAGATCGGCGCGGTCGCCCATCAAATTGCGCGCGACTTCAAGATTGCCCTGCATGACGGCGACCGGATTGTTGATCTCGTGGGCGACGCCGGCGGTAATCTCGCCGATCGCGGCGAGTTTTTCCGACATGATCAACTGCTTGGTCGTCGCCTCCAACTGGCGGTTGGCAAGCTGCAACTCGCGTGTCCGCTCGTCTACCCGCGCATTCAACTCGTCGTTCCATTCGCGCAACTGGCGGTCGCGCTCCTGCAACTGGTCGAGCAGATGGTCGAGATGCAGTGCGACGCGGCCGATCTCGTCGCGCGCCAGCGAAAGCCCGGTGCGAGCGCCGAGATCGCCGGTCTCGACCTTGGCGATGGTGCCGGTCATGCGCTCCAGCGGCCGAAAAATACCTTGCGCCCAATAGAGGAAGATCGGCACGCTGGCCGCCGTGATGGCGAGGAAAGCCAGCGCGATCATCAGTAGCGTCTCGTATTTGGCGCGGGTGAACGGCGCCTCGAGGAAGCCGACGTAAAGCATGCCGACGCGCTTGCCAAAACTGTCGGTGATCGGTTCGTAGGCGGAGATGTACCAGTCGTTGACGACGAAGGCGCTGTCCAGCCAGACCTTTCCCTCGTCCAGCACATTGGCGCGCACCGCTGCCGAGACGCGGGTGCCGAGCGCGCGGCGGCCCTCGAACAGCCGGACATTGGTGCTGATCCGCACGTCTTCGAGGAACAGCGTCGCGGTTCCCTGGCTGCCCTCCGGCAGGCTCTTTTCGCGGTAGACGAGGTCGTTGATCGTATCGATGAAGACGAGGTTCTGGTTGAGCAATATGCCGCCGACCAGCGCCGCCTGGCGCCCATCGCCGAGGCTGGCGGGGCTGGCCGAATGGACCACCATGCCGCGCGTCTCGACGCTGCGGTCGGTGGATACAGCGTTGGGCGTCGGCACCAGCTCAAGGCGGGCACGCTCCGCCAGCGCTGACGAGATGCCGGCAAGCTCGGCATTGTCGAAAATGTCGATTGCCGTCGAGGACTTTCCCGAAAATGCCGCGACGATGACCGGCCAGTCATTTTTTGGCGACGGCATGGCAAGCACCGGAGCGGAAGCCAGCACCGCGCCGTCCCGATCGGCCAGATAGAGGAAGTCGAGGCCGAGATCCCTGCGGCTCGTTTCGAGGAGATCGGACATCGCGGCCGCGTCCTCCGCGGTGACATCCCGGAACCGGGCCGAATTGCCGAGCGCGGCGATGTGCTCGCCGGTGTTTTCGAGAATGCGCGACAGATACTGGTGCGCGATCGTCAGGTCGCCATTGACCTTGGTGATCAGCGTCGCGTCGAACTTCGCGTTCCAGCGGACGATGGTGATGCCGAGCAGCAGCGGCAGGATGACCAGCGTTGGCAGCAGCGCGATGGCGAGAAGCTTGAACCGGATCGAGCCGCCGCGCCCGCCTTTCGCCACCTCAGCCGCTTCGTCAGACATTCCAGGATGCGCATTTGCGGTCGATGGTCTTGCGCGAGATGCCCAGCCGCCGCGCCGCCTCGTCACGATTGCCGCCGGTCTCCTTCAGCACCGAGAGGATGTGGCGCTGCTCCAGGTCAGCCAGGCTTTGCGCCGTATCGGCGACGGCGCGGTCGCTGCCGGAGCCGAATCCCTCGGGAAACTTTCCGAGGATAAGCGTGCGCTCGATGAGGTTGCGCAACTCGCGAACATTGCCCGGCCAGTCGTAGCGGGCGAGCGCGGCGCGCACGCCGTCGCCGATCGGCACCGGCGGCATGCCGAGCTGCTGCGAGAGCTTTCGCATGAACAGCGTGGCAAGATCCTGCACGTCGTCGCCACGGTCTTTCAGCGGCGGCAGGTGGATCTGCATGACGTTGATGCGAAAGAACAGGTCGGAGCGGAAGCGACCCTTCTCGACCTCCTTGGACAGGTCGGCATTAGTGGCGAAAATGAAGCGCACATCGACGGGGATCTCGCGCTCCGAGCCGACCGGCCGGACGCGCCGGTCCTCCAGCGCCCGCAGCAGCTTGCTCTGCGTGGCAATGGGCAGTTCGCCGATCTCGTCGAGGAACAGCGTGCCGCCCTGCGCATGCACGAACAGCCCCTCGCGGCTGGCCTCCGCGCCGGTGAAGGCGCCTTTCAAATGCCCGAACAGTTCGGTCTCGATCATGTCCGGCGGGATGGCCGCGCAGTTCACCGGAACGAACGGTTTTTCCGACCGGTCGGACAGCGAATGCAGCGAGCGCGCCGCGACCTCCTTGCCGGTGCCCGACGAACCGGTGAGCAGCACGGAGGTGGGCAGCGGCGCGACGCGGGCAATGGTGTCGCGCACCTGGCGGATGGCGGGCGACTCGCCGATCAGCTTGTCGCGCAGCAAAATGTGGTCGGAGGTCGAGCGCAACTCGTAGCGCAGCACATAATTCTCCCGCTGCAGCCGCACGCGGTCGAGGCAGCGCGCCACCGCGTTGAGGAGCTGGTTGGACCGGAACGGTTTCAGCACGAAATCCACGGCGCCGGCGCGCAGCGCCTGGATCGCCGTTTCGAGATCGGCATAGGCAGTCATCAGGATCGCGTCGGCGAAGAAGCCGATGGCCCGCTGCTCGGCCAGCCAGTCGACGCCGTTCTTGCCCGGCATGACGTTGTCGAGGATCACCACGTCGAAATGGTGGGCGTCGAGCTTGCGGGAGGCCTCCTCGGTGTCGGTCGCCTCGTCGAGCCGTTTGCAGCGGGGCCCAAGCGTGCGCATGAGGAAATTGCGCATTCCCGGTTCGTCGTCGACCACCAGGATCGAGGCCTGCGCCAGCCACGGCCCGAATTCGGGATCGCTCGCCGTCTCGCGAATTTTTCGCGTCGCTTCCGCCGGCACCCATTCTCCTCCCGGCCATCAAAGCGAGGCCGGGTATATGATGAGGGCTGGCGCGGTCTGAAGCAAGCGAGGCAATTTCGGCCGGCTTCGCCATCAAACCGGCAACGGCACTTCCGGACAGCAGGGGTTGTCGCCACGCCCGGATTTTAGCCCGCCTAGCCATTAAACCGTTGAGATGCTTTGCTTTTCGAGGTCCGCCGGGCCTGCACCGTTGTCATGACGTATCGCGCCTCGGCGGCTCCAGCGCGTAGAACGCCATGGCATTGGCGTGCGCCAGAATCTCGTCGACCTCGCGGATGTTCTTGCGTTTCGGAACATCCGGATCGAAACGCGGCAATCTTCCGCCGGGCGGA
>NZ_JBIRCY010000165.1:0-891 GCF_044326205.1 Mesorhizobium sp. IMUNJ 23232 | reverse complement strand
AAAAACCCGGCGGTTGCCCGCCGGGTTTTCTTTTAAACCTGTGAAGGTCGATCAGAACGTGCGCTGGAAGCGCAGGTTGAAGCCCCAGGAGTCGTCGACCTCGTCGCCGTCGGCGTCGACGATCTGGTTGCCCTTGCTGTCCTTGTCGGGATCGTAATAGACGACTTCCGGCGTGATGGTGAAGCCGGGAACCAGCTCATAGGCAACGTTGGCGGCAACCGAGAAGTTCGAGCCGTCGTCATAGCCAACTTCGGCGTTGAATGTCGCCTTCTCGTTGAACTTGATCGCCGTGCCGCCCCAGACGGCCCAGTCGCCAGCCCACTGCGCGTAGTAGTTCTCGTTGTCGAACCCGGCCGAGTCCCAGGCGCCCATCACGAACACCGAAGCGGTCTCGGTGATGTTGACGTCCAAACGGCCTTTGACCGCCACTTCCGACTGCCAGCTGTCGTAACCGGCGACGACGCCGATCTTGCCCCAGCCCTGCGTGAACGACAGACCGCCGACCACGAACGGAGCATAGTCCTGGGTGATGCCGCCAAGCGCCTGGCCGTCAGCCTGGATGTCCGACCGATAGGCGATATCGCTCTGGTCGCCCTGCTCGATCGCGACGCCGGCGGAGAAGCCGTTCGCGCCGGTGTAGGTGTAGGCGATCTGCAGCGTGCCGAACGGACCGTAGGGAACGATACCGTCGTTCATGACGCCCGACGAATAGTCGGTGAAGGTCGAGAAGTAGGAGTCCGTCTTGCCGATGCGGAAGCCGCCGAGCTCGATATAGGCGTGCTCGATGCTGACGCCGTCTTCCATGTCGTAGCCAGTCGTGCCGCTGCCCGACACCTGGTAGTTGAAGTTGATGGCGGCATACGAACGCAGCGTGCCGTATTCGGTCTCGCT
>NZ_JBIRCY010000164.1:0-968 GCF_044326205.1 Mesorhizobium sp. IMUNJ 23232 | reverse complement strand
ATGCCCATGGAATGCGTGGCGCAGCGATAGGCCCATGTGATGGCGAGCATGATGATGACGATGAGGCTTGCCAGCTTTTCGGGATCGGTGATGTGGGTGTCTTCGATGTTGAGACCGCGGGTCTTGGCGTCGCCAAACATGCACTCGATGCCCCAGCGCTTTCGATAGTCGTTGAGCGCCTGTTTCGGGTCGGGGCGGTTGGTGGCGATGATGAGCCATTCGCCGTTTGCCAGGCGCTTTGCGACAAGGCTGAGCTGCTCGCGTGTTGCGCCTTCTGTGCCGTTGAGATGTGCTTTGCAGATGAAGGTGGCGGATCGCGCCCGCCTGCGCCGCAGCAGCGTTGCAAGCGACCATGTGCGACCGTCATCGAGGGTGGCGGTCATGCCGGTCTTCACGCGGATGGCGAAGGGGATATTGTTTTCATTGAGGAAATCCATCCATTCTTGACCGATGAACTCGCGGTCGGCGAGCAGACAGCGGATCGATGCAGCGCCAAACAGGCTGAGATAGCGCCGCATCAGCGCGATGCGGAGGCCCGTGTCGCTGTTGCCCTGATGCGGCAGCAGGCAAAACAGCAGCGGCACCCGGAAGCGGCGGGTGACGACCGCCAGCATCAGGATGTTGATGTCGCGCGATCCGAGCTTCCAGTTGGTGCGGTCGAGCGCCAGGAATTTGGGGCGCTCCAGATCGAGCATGCGCAGCACCAGACGCGCCGCCACGGCCTGGTCGAGCCGGACAAACTGGAAGAAGCGCTGCAGGCGCCGATATTTCGATGCATGCAAGGCCGAGCCGCAGAGATGCGCGGCAAGATGCGACAGGTTGACGGTGCGCGACTGAACAAGCCCAACGACCAGAGCAGCAAGTGTCAAAAGCCGGCTCTTGCTCAGTCCGAAGTGGATGCCTAACGTCTCCATGAGAACGGTATGAACGGGCGCCATGAGTGAAGATCCTTTGCCGAGGAATCTTCA
>NZ_JBIRCY010000163.1:0-1012 GCF_044326205.1 Mesorhizobium sp. IMUNJ 23232 | reverse complement strand
AGGGAATCGCCGACGCCGCAAGCGGCAAACTGTGGTCGGGCTACGCCCTCCCGCCGTTCCCCGCTTGCCGGCCCAAGTGGCCTACTTTTGCGCCGCCCAACGGCCTGGTTTTGCGCCGCCATTGACACGGTGTTGAACCGTAAGGTGCGCGACGGGATTCTGGACAGTCCACACCGGCGAAACTGCGGGTGTATCTTTTCGATACTTCTGCATGAGGCAGTTGTCCTTTCACACTGACTAGAGCGTCGGGCGAGAAGAGTGAATCGCGGGTTTCGCAGGGATTGAAAGTCTGATTCCATGGCGGCAGGAGGTAGTTGCCATGGGAAAGCCGATTTCGTCGGACTTGCGGGAACGTATCGTGCGAGGGGTGGAAGCTGGCCAATCGCGCCGCGCCATGGCGGCTCGCTTCGAGGTTGCGCCCTCGACGGCGGTGCGTATTCAGGCGCGCTACACGGCGACCGGGTCGGTCGCGCCGGCCCGGCAGGGCCGTCCGGAAGGGTCAGGCAAACTTGGCCCTTATCGCGAGGCCATTACCGGCAAGGTGAGGGACAAGCCCGACATCACCATGCCGGACCTCGCCATCTGGCTGGAGGCGCAGCATGGTGTGAGCATCGATCCGTCGAACCTGTCGAAGTTCCTATGCCGGGAGGGCTTCACATATAAAAAAAACAGCTGCTGGCGTCGAAGAAAGAACGCAGTGACGTGAAGGCGGCGCGTCGCCAATGGCTGGATCGCCGCCAGCCGTTCATGCGCGCTCAGCCGTCCCGGCTTGTCTTCATCGATGAAATCAGCGTGAAGACCAACATGACGCCGTTGCGTGGACGCAGCCTTTGTGGCGAAAGGCTGCCGGCCGATGCTCCGTTCGGCAAATGGCAGACCCAGACGTTCATAGCGGGCTTGCGATGCGATGAACTCATCGCCCCCTGGGTCATCGAAGGGGCGATGGATGGCGCTGCTTTCGATGCCTATGTCGAGACCCAACTGGCGCCCTGCCTGAGACCCGGCGAGGTGG
>NZ_JBIRCY010000162.1:0-1052 GCF_044326205.1 Mesorhizobium sp. IMUNJ 23232 | reverse complement strand
CGCCAGGGCACTCGCTTTCCTAAAGCTCGCCTCCATCCGCCTCATGATCAGAAGACTTTGTAATCCATCATAAAGTTACCGGACTGACTCTTAAACCTGTCGGCGAGCAAGCGTGTTGAGCTCGGCTCCAGCGAGATCGGTCCATCTCCTATCATCCCGTAGCAAGCGGTTGCTTTATTTTTTGGCGGGCGTTTGGGCGGGTAGTTCTCGGTATTTCATTCTAATATATTTATTTTATTGCATAATTTAGCGTCCGTTGACAAAGGTTGACTGGAGAATCCGGTTTTGATTCAAGGCTTCTTTTTGGAGGCAGCCTTGGGCGAACGTGTTGGTCTGACGGACGAGGAATGGGAACTGATCGGGCCTTTGCTGCCGCCTGAGCGCGGACGCGGGTGTCGGCCGGCACAAGACAACCGGCTCTACTTCGAAGGCATGATGTGGATGGCGCGCACGGGTGCGCAGTGGCGGCACCTGCCCGACGAATATGGCAAGTGGAACAGCGTGTTCCGCCGCTACCGGCGATGGGTCGAAACCGGCGTGTTCGATGCCATGCTGGAAAGTCTGGCGGAAATGGTCGAGCGAGATAGTACCGCCGACATGATCGACAGCACGATTGTCCGGGCGCATCACTGCGCAGCCGGCATAAAAAGGGGACTCAGCAGACGGAGGCGCTTGGTCGCTCGCGCGGCGGCTTCACCACCAAGCTGCATGCCCGCTGCGACGCCAAAGGCCGCCCGCTCGGCTTCGTCGTGACGGGCGGGGAAGCGCACGACATCAAAGGCTTCGCGCCGCTGCTGCGGATGATCGCCGATAAGATCGAAGCGCTTCTGGCCGACAAGGGCTACGATGCCGACGCCATTCGAGAGGAGTTGGCCAAGGCCGAGATCGAGGCCGTCATCCCGGCCAAGCGCAACCGCAAGGACCCCGCGCCACACGATGCCGAGAAATACAAGTGGCGAAACCTGATCGAGCGGCTGTTCAACAAGCTCAAGAACTGGCGCCGCGTCGCCACCAGATACGACAAGACAAAGGAGTCTTACCTCGGCTTCGTC
>NZ_JBIRCY010000161.1:0-1076 GCF_044326205.1 Mesorhizobium sp. IMUNJ 23232 | reverse complement strand
TATTGCCGCAAAGTTAGAATGTCCTGTTTCTGCAAAGTAGGAATGTCGCTCCTGCTTTCGAGGTGCCAGTGTCCCTGCTCACATTGGGGCATTGGGGGTCAGCAGATTGGGACTAATTTTGATGAGCGAGCGCGAGCTTCTACGCATCGAGGTCCTGTCGAAAGTCTTGGAGCGGCGCATGACGGCCGTGTCGGCGGCGCATGTTCTGGATATGACGACGCGCCAGGTCCAGCGTCTGCTTAAGGCGTTCCGGGCTGAAGGCGCCACGGCGCTTCGGCACAAGGCTCGAGGACGACCGTCGAACCATCGATATGTCGCCGGCGTCCGCGATCTCGCCGTTCGGTTGGTTTGGGAACACTATCTCGACTTCGGGCCGACCTTGGCGGCAGAGAAGCTGGCGGCGAACCACGGCCTGATTGTTTCGCGCGAGACACTGCGCAAATGGATGGCGGACGCTGGAATCTGGCTGTCACGCAAGCAGCGCCGGACATTCCATCAGCCTCGTTTGCGTCGGGAATCTTATGGCGAGCTGGTGCAGATCGACGGCAGTGATCACCGTTGGTTCGAGATGCGAGGCGATCCGTGCACCCTGCTCGTCTTCATCGACGACGCCACGAGCAAGCTCCAGCAGCTTCGCTTTGTGAAGTCTGAGAGCACCTTCAGCTACTTCGAGGCGCTGGAACTCTATCTGAAGGCACACGGCTGCCCGGTCGCATTCTATTCCGATAAGCACACGTTTTCCGGGTCGCTAAGAAGGATGCCAAGGCTGGCCGCGGCATGACCCAGTTCGGCCGCGCATTGTCAGAACTCAACATTGAGATCCTGTGCGCCAATTCGAGCCGGGCCAAAGGCCGGGTCGAAAGGGTCAATCGGACGCTGCAGGACCGTCTTGTGAAGGAACTGCGTCTCGCCGGCGTATCGGACATCGAGGCGGCCAATGTGTTCCTGCCGGCGTTCATGGCCGACTTCAACGAGAGGTTCGCCAAGGTCCCTGCCCGGCCAGACAATCTGCATCGCGCTTTGAATGTGCCGCCGGATCGGCTGCGCGACGTGCTGTGCAAGCGCGAGCTGCGTTG
>NZ_JBIRCY010000160.1:0-1108 GCF_044326205.1 Mesorhizobium sp. IMUNJ 23232 | reverse complement strand
AGGGAATCGCCGACGCCGCAAGCGGCAAACTGTGGTCGGGCTACGCCCTCCCGCCGTTCCCCGCTTGCCGGCCCAAGTGGCCTACTTTTGCGCCGCCCAACGGCCTGGTTTTGCGCCGCCATTGACAACCGGGCCGATTTCCAGCCCGTCCCGAGCAGTCCTCGCATCGCGCAGGCTCTGGCATTCTTGCGGGATGCCAGCCTCATCAGTGATCAGGGTGTCACCCAACAGGGCCGAGCAGAAATGGCGGCGGCATGAGGTATTACGAGGCTTTCGGAGAAGGGGGATTTCATTCGGCGTTCATGACGACGTACGCGTTTGGAACGCTCGCGTTCGAGGACGTCCCTTTCCCCAAGCTACGCGGTGCAGGATGCAGGAACATCGTCGTCCTGGCCGACCGCGCGATGGTCAATCAGGCGTTTGCAGACTTCGGTCCACCGTCTTTCGCCGGCAGCAGCTACCATCTTATCAAGGCGAGTGCTCCCCGCGCGTTCCACCCAAAGATCACCGCCCTGATCGGGGAATCCAAGGGACGGCTATTTGTAGGATCAGCCAATCTCACCGCTCTTGGCCTAGCCGGTAACAAGGAGCAGATCGCCAGTATAGAGTACTCGAACGACAGGCCCGAGAACGCGCGGCTGTTTCGTAACGCGATCGCCTATATGCAGCGCTTCGTGCCGAAGGACGATCAGTGGTTTCCCACCAGTCTGGACCGGGCAAAGAGGTCGGCCGCCTGGTTGTATGACGACGGTGCGGATGCGGACGACATCTGGAATGGCGCTCCCGACCTAAATCTGCTTTTCGATCGTCCGGAAATTACCATTCTGGACCAAATCATTGCGTCGGTCGGTGATGATCGCATTGAGCGCCTGATCGTCGTTTCACCCTATTGGGACGACAGGCTCGAGGGGTTGGCCCGGTTGAGCGCCGCGTTCGGCGACCCTCCAACGGATGTACTTATCGACCCTGAAAACGGCTTTCTGTCAATCGGCGCGCAAAGTTGACCCCGGATCGGCGTCCAATTTTGACCCCCTTCGTGCAGTGCGCGAGGGTGAGCGCCCGACCGGGTGAAGCTGGTCGGGGTCGCGCAGCCCGGTCGGGCGCGTTG
>NZ_JBIRCY010000159.1:0-1180 GCF_044326205.1 Mesorhizobium sp. IMUNJ 23232 | reverse complement strand
AACGAGTATTCCCTTAGAGCCGTGGAAGACGACCACGTTGATAGGCCGGGTGTGGAAGCGCAGCAATGTGTGAAGCTTACCGGTACTAATAGCTCGATCGGCTTGATCGTTCTCATTCTCAATGCCCCTCCGATGAAATCGGATGGTTGATCTTCGCTCACGCGCCGTACCGGCTGCTGACGCAGCCTGGCGCTCCGCGAGGGCGCGGCATCAGCCGCGACGCGCAGTCGCGCTTGCGGCCTTCGGCCGAGCAATGCGACGTCGACATGGCACGACAAGACCAGCGAATAGCCTCGAGAGGCGCCGAATAAGAAACCCTATTCGCTACTCTCTATTCGCTATTCGCTCAAAACAGCTTCTCGAAAAAAACATGCTTTTCGCCGACCTGGTGGTTATGGCGGAGCGGCTGCACCCGATCCCATTCCGAACTCGGCCGTGAAACGCTCCAGCGCTGATGGTACTTCGTCTCAAGACGCGGGAGAGTAGGTCGCTGCCAGGTCTGCGAAACGCATGAAAAATCTTCTCCTAACGAACAGTCCGCCACATGGCGGCCAGGGCCGCGAAAGCGGCCTTTTCTGTTGGCAGGACAGTATCGCGCAGGCACGAGCCTGCCTTTGGTGGCGCGGGGTGGAGCAGCCCGGTAGCTCGTCAGGCTCATAACCTGAAGGTCGCAAGTTCAAATCTTGCCCCCGCAACCACCGACCCCTGCGATAGCAGATCAGTCAAAACCCCGGCCTCTGAAAGGACATCGGGGTTCTTCTTGTTTGCGGCAAAGCGCAGGATTGCAGCCAGATCGCCCCGCAACACGATTTGGAGGTCGCTGCCCTCGGGCACGAGTTCGATCTGGTCGACAAGAGAACGGAAGGTCAGCGCCGCCTGCACCGTCGTTTCCGCGTTCTGGAGATCGCCGTAAAGCGCCGAAATCCGCTGGTGGTAGATCTCCGCCATGTTCGGATGCATGTGATTTTTCGTGGAATGAGGACCCTGTTTGAGGAGTGATTTTCGTCCAAACGGGGCTCTGACTCACTTTCGCTGCATGTGAAGGCTGGTGTTGCGCAATTTTCGAGAGGGAATCAGCGCGATGGAACGGAGATTTGGGTCGACGAGACTGGCGCCGGCAGGCTTCGTCGTCGAGCATACGGAGATCGACACGGATTGCGTATTTCTTGACGTGCGCGCC
>NZ_JBIRCY010000158.1:0-1197 GCF_044326205.1 Mesorhizobium sp. IMUNJ 23232 | reverse complement strand
GCGTCCCGCCGGCGCCGCCATTGCCGAACGGCACGTCGGCGGTCACGCCGCCTTGCAGGATTTTCGGGATCTCGGTCGCCAGCGCGCTGACGACGACATTGGCGCTGGCGTTGACGCCGTTGCCGCCAGGGCCGCCTGGGCCGCCGTTTCCGCCCCGGCCGCCGATGGCGCCGGTGCCGCCGCCATTGCCGGTGCAGCCGCAACTCACCCCGTTGCCGCCGTTGCCGCCCTGACCGCCCGGCTGGCCCGGTCCGCCGGGCTGACCGGTGCCGCCGGTGCCCGAGCGCGAGGCGACAAGGATCTGCTGGCCCTGCGGCGTGGTGACGGTGCCGGTGATGGTGATGGTCGCCATCTGGCTGGGGGTGCCATCATGGCCGCGCCCGCCCGCCGCGCCGGTCGCGCCCGTCGCGCCGGCGGTGCCGTTGCCACCGCCATTGCCGGCAATGCCGGCCGACGAGCACTGGCCCGATGCGCCATCTTGCGCCCGTCCAGGCGCTCCCTGGCCGCCCGGCGGCGGGATGTCCGCGCCAGCCTTGCCCAGGATGTTGAAATCGCCCACCGCGCCGCCGCTTCCGATGCGCGTCAGTGTGCTGCAGGTGAATTGCAGGGGCGTCGCCGAGCAGATGAAATAGCCGCCCGGGTTCATGGTGACGTCGGTGAAGATCGCCACGCGGGTGCTGCCGTCGCTGGTCGAAAGGTCATAGGGCGCATTGATCGTCAGCGGCCCCGCGGGATCGGCGGTGACGCAGATCTTGAGCGGGAAGGCCGGCGCGATCGCCGCGCGGTCGTCATCGCTCAGGGTGCCGTTGCCGAGCACATATTCCTGCACGTGCTGGATCAGCGGGTCGCCGTCTGCCGAGATATCGCCGAACAGCGACGAGAAATGAGCGGCCCGGCCTTCCTCGCTCTGGCCGAGGTCGAGGACATGCCGCAACTGGTCGACGTCCTTGACGGTGACGACGTGCTCCTGCACGCCGGGCGTGGCGTAGCGGCCGGCCAGTCCAAAACGTTGCAGCCGTTCTTCATTGCTCAGCATGGCTCATTCCTCCTCTGGTTTGGATTTCGAAGGGCATCGCAGTTGTATCGGCAGCCGGACGGTCGTTGAGAAACATCGGCGGCGCCGGCCGGTCGCGGCCGGGTGCCCCATCCGGCCCGGCGCGGCCCGGAATTCCCGGGGTTGCCCCGGCACCGCTGGCG
>NZ_JBIRCY010000157.1:0-1284 GCF_044326205.1 Mesorhizobium sp. IMUNJ 23232 | reverse complement strand
CCACTGGCAACCGGTCGACAACACATACATCAGCCCATTGACCACCTCGCGCAGCTTCACGCTCCGCTTGCCGCCGCCTGGCCTGCCGGGCGGGATCAGCGGTTCGATCAGCGCCCATTCCTCATCGGTCAGATCGCTCGGATAACGCAGATGATCACGGTTGTAGCGAGCCCGGTTCTCGGCGGTCCACATCGGCGCATTCCTTCTCGAATCATGCCGAACAAGGAATCACAACCGATCCAAAACCAGAAACTCAAAATCCGACAACCGATTCTGCCCGCTCACAAAGTCCCCGGACGGACACTAAGTCCTGCCCTTGGATTAAATCGTTCCGCTCGAAGCTATCCGGAGACTACGGCCTTCAACGATCCTCGCTGGACGAATCGGCCAGCCTCGCCAGTGCCGAACAACCGACGAACACGCCGCCTGCGATGCAGAAGATTTGCCTCCAGACTTCCGAGGGAACGGCTTCGCGAGTGACGCCATGCACAAGCGCATGGCCCGCCATAGCGGCCGGAGCGGCGAAGATCAGGGCCAAGGCGATGCGCAGAACCGGCGCGCGCAACGTGGCGAACAGAAGCGCGAGAACAATGAACGAGGCCACGCCAGCGAAAAGCCCTACAATTCCTGAGCCGATCATTCCTGCGCCGGTGTCGTAGGCGAAGTGCGTGGCGGCCAGCGCCAGCATGACCGGCAGGGCGTAAGTCGCAAGCCGGTAGGCGAGAATGCACGCCATGATGACCAGCGGCACTGTCAGAAGGACGAGGGCGATAATTGTGAGCCTCCATCAACGGCGATCCGGCGCGGCGATGGTTTGCCGCGCCAGATGGTGACTTCATGTGACTATCATCCCGGCGCGGCGAGCGAGTTTGGCGTAAGTGCTGAGCCGGTGCTCGGTCTTGAAATAGAGGTCGCGTTCGACCGGCAGGCCGAGCGTTCCGCGTAGGTCCTCGATCTCACTGAGCATGGCATAGCCTAGCTCGGGACTGCCCAAGCCAAGGTCCATCAGACCGAACAGCCTCAAGTCGGAATCTTCAGGATAGGCTTCGGTGATCAGCCAGGTCGCATTGGCATCCGGCGTGAACAGCTTGACGGCCGGGAACGGATCGAAATCGTCCCGTTCCTCTGCCGTGCGGCCGTTCTCGATCAGCTTGTCGCACAGTACACGACTCAAGCCGGGTATTGGCTCGAGAACGGTCTTTTGGGGGCTTTTTCGGCCCAAGCGTTTTTGGCTTCGATGGGTCGATTTGCGATCCAGTCCCTGAGGGCGTCGAGGCCGGTGCG
>NZ_JBIRCY010000156.1:0-1543 GCF_044326205.1 Mesorhizobium sp. IMUNJ 23232 | reverse complement strand
GCGGCGGTTGCTGCCGGCGTGCGGCAGGGTTCGCCGGCCGGCATTGCCGGCGGCGGGTGAGTTCCAGTTGGATGGGATTGGCGTCAGGTCGTCTGCGATAAGAGCGGATGACAATCCTGGTCGCGACCGTCAGCCGTGACCCTGGCGGATTGAAATCCCGCAGCGCCGTTGCCTTGTTTTTATGGGTGGAGCGGCTCGATCAGCCTCCGAGCACGTGAGCCAGCATGAACATCGTGACTGCCGCCTGCAGGGTGATCGAGGCCGTGCGGGGCCAGTTGTAGCGGATGAGTTCGGCGATAAGCGTCTCGTTCTTGCCGGACGTCTCCAGCTTGCCGTGCCGGGGGATTTCAAGAACCACCGTCACCAGAAGCCCGACGATGCCGGCCGCAATATTGGTGGCTGTCATCCACATCGGTACGGCCGGCCCGAAGAAAGCCAAGGCGATCGGCAGCAGGAAGCTGGCGAACCCCGGCAGGATGACAACAAGCGGTATGCGGCTCGTATAGAAACGGTGATAGCCGACATAATCGGCCTCGCCGACCTTGGCGAAGAGCGGATAGACGACGATCTGCACCAGCCAGATCTGCCCGAGTTCCCAGAACGACAGCAGCGACCACAGCAGCAGATAGAATTTGGAATTGTCCACGATGCGAGATTCCATGTAATGCGGCCGCGCCGCTCAAAGGTCGAGCCGATAGGCGGCGACCAGCAGGTCGCCTTCCGACGTATCGAACGCCAGGAACGAGGAGGCGAAGAAGTCGTGTTCGGGGCTCCGCTGGAAGCCGGCCCGTTGGTAGACGCCGCGCGCCGTGGCCATGAAGGCCCCGGTATGAAGACCGATGACCGCGGCTCTCTCGTTGCGGGCCGTCTCGATGCAATGCTGGACCAACTGCCCGCCGAGCCCACGGCCGCGTGCCCTGGGATGGACGGCGAGCGTGCGGAAGGTCGCCCACTCCACCGGCAGAAGGCTGTCTTGTCGGCGCACGCTATCCACGTAGGTCACCGTGCCGGCGATGCCCTCGGCGTCCTCGACAACCAGCACGTCGCCGCTGCTCCAGCGATCCGCAATGTTGCGGGAATACGCGATGTAGCGTTCGATGGGCTGACGCCCGATGCTGAGAAACGGCGCCAGGGCCCTGCCGATGAGGTCGGCGATCTCGGGGATGTCCGCGCGGCTCGCCCGCCGGATGACTGTTTTCGGTATGTCCAGCATTGTCAGCTCCTTGGCTGCGCGATTTGAACAGTCGCCTTGTCGCGGCGCAGTTCGAGCAGCCGGTAAGCGTTGATCGGCAGCAGTATGGTTTCCATCATGAGCAGCGGCAGGCTGCCGATGATCGCGGCATAGGCGATGAAGAACAGGCAGCTCAGCACCGCCGCGACGCGCAGCGGCAGCATTTCCCGCATCCAGTAGGTCAGCACGGCAAAGCCGCTGCCTAAAAAGCCGATGGTTTCCGTCCAGAAGTCCACGATATCTCTCCTGACAAAAGCGGCCGCGACATAGCGGGCGCCGGCATTTCAACGGGATCTTCGCCGCCTGCCTGCT
>NZ_JBIRCY010000015.1:0-146273 GCF_044326205.1 Mesorhizobium sp. IMUNJ 23232 | reverse complement strand
CGCGCACGATACGCTCCCGCAAATCCGACGAAATCGGCTTTCCCATGGCAACTACCTCCTGCCGCCATGGAATCAGACTTTTAATACCTGCGAAACCCGCGATCCATGGAATCAGACTTTTAATACCTGCGAAACCCGCGATTCTCTCTTCTCGCCCGTCGCTCTAGACACGCCCAAGCTCGCGTTTCGCCGTCTATCTCAGCTGCTTTCACATCCGTAGGGATAATTAGGGTCGGTGCCATGGGCTCGCCGAACTGCGGTGATTGTTATCCTCCGACAGGTAGAACCCGCCGGAGGATCGTTGGTCGATGCAGAATGTCAGGCGGCGCGAGCCCGTATCTGCGACTGCGCACGGCGAATTGTTCCGTCATAGGCCTTGTCAGGATACCACGGCATCTTCCCGATATCGGCGAAGCCCGGAATAGTTTCCATATGTCTGATCATCCGCTGCCGCATGGCTTGGTCCGGCAGCGGTCCGCGAAGCGCGCCGATGTTCTCCCTTGCATGTTCCGGGTTCGACGTCGAAGGCAAGGCGCAGGTGATGATCGGATTGGAGATGACCCATTTGAGGAAGAACTGCGACCAATTCTCCGCACCGAATTCGCCGGCAAAGTCCGGCAGCGTGTGTCCGTCGACTATCTTGTGCAGCCGCGCCTTTTCGAGGGGCATATTGACGAGCACGCCAACGCTTTTGTCTGCAGCTGCAGGCAGAACACGGTTCTCGGCTCCCCGGTTGAAAATCGAGTAGTTGACCTGGACAAAATCGACGACGCCGCGCTCGATCCAGGACGCCAATGCGTCATGATATAGATTGTCGTGATAGGTTACGCCGACGTAGCGGATGTGCCCCTCCTTCTTCCACGCGCGCAGGATCGGTACGATCGCATCTACATTGGTGAGGCTGTGGCAATGCATGATGTCGATTTGCTCGCGCCACAGGCGACCTTTGGATTGTTCGAGACTGCGAAGCGCATGGCTTTCATCGCCAGCAAATTCGCCAGTCGACCAGATTTTGTTCGACAAGAGCACCTGCTGGCTGATGCCGAGTTCGCTGGTGAATGCCCCGACGCTGTACTCGGCCGTTCCGTAAAGCGGTGAAGTGTCGATCATGCGGGCGCCGCCGTCCCAATAGGTACGGACGACCTCCTTGAGTTCATCGCGAGGCGCGCCCGGTATCCGGTCGAATGTGAGGAACGTTCCCAGCCCGATGGCTGGAACGGTGTCGCCTGAGGCAGGTAACGTGCGCACTATCATAGGATCTGGCGCTGCGCTCGCGGCACCGGCACTGCCTGCTGCCGCTTCCTGTGCATTTGCAGCCTGGCCCGTCACCAGGGAGCCTCCGGCAAGGGCGCCGGCCGCAAGCCCCTGGCCCATCGCTTTCATCAGATCGCGTCGGCTTACGTCAACATTGATATTCGCTTCTGGTTCAGACATGTAAAACTCCTTAGGGGCAGGTACCTGCAGCGTGCGATCACGCGGCAGCGGCAATCCGGGAACCGTCAATTCTGCGGACGAACGGCATAAAGCCAGCCGCTTCACTTGATGTGTCCGACTTAGCTATTGCGAGAGAGCCTGCTTCACGCGGTCCGGCGTGAACGGCATATGACGGAGACGTTTGCCCGTCAGTGACCACACCGCGTTCGCCACCGCCGCCCCTGTCATAGGGACGCCGATTTCGCCAGTGCCTGAAGGGGCGGCACCAGATTCGATGATCTGGACGCGGATTTCCGGAACGTCGTTGATACGCATGATGTTGTAGTCATAGAAGTTGTTCTGTTGAACTTCGCCGGAGACGATCTCCACGCGCTCTTTCAGCGCACCCGATAGGCCGAAGATGATGCCGCCCTCGACTTGCGCCTCGAGGTTCTTCGGCTGGATGGCGAAGCCAGGATCCACGGCCGCCCAGAATCTGTGTACCCGAACTTCGTCCGTGTCCTGATCCACAGAGACTTCGGCGACACCCGCTCCGAGCGTCGTCTTGTAACCCGCAAAGGAAAGACCATGTGCCCGGCCCTCTTCCGGTTTGCCATAGTTCGACATGGCAAGCCCTTAGCCAAGCCATGCGCAATCTCGAGGAACGCATCGGCATGCGGCTCCTCAATCGTACGACTCGAAGCGTTGCACCTACGGAGGCTGGTGAGCAGTTGCTGCGCGATCTCTTGCCTGCGCTGAGTGACATTGCGCTTGCCATGGATCGCCTGAACGGCTTTCGCGACAGCCCGTTCGGTACGATCAGGATAAACGCGCCGGGTCCGGCAGCCGACCATATTCTGGCGCCGCTCGTTTTCGACTTCATGGAAACCTATTCAGACGTCGATGTCGAAGTCATCAGCGACGCCGCTACGATAGATATCGTAGAGCAAGGCTTCGACGCGGGCGTGCGGTTTGGGGAGCAGTTGGCACAGGATATGATCGCCGTCCCACTCGGTCCCAAGCTGCGTTACACCATCGTCTGTTCGCCGGATTATGTTGGCCGGGTGGGAGCACCCGAGACGCCGCACGATATTGTCAGACATTCCTGCATTCGCCATCGGTTCCCTGGCGGATCAATTTCCACGTGGCTTTTCAGCAAGGAGGGCGAGACGCTCGAGATTGTCCCGAAGGGAAGATTGACCTTAAGCGCATCCAGTCAGGAGACCAAGGCGGCCATCGCCGGCATGGGTCTCGCGCACGTCTTCGACGACTACACGCGAGATCACATTGAACAAGGCACGCTTATAGAGGTCCTAAGGGATTGGAGCCCAGTGCTTCCGAGCCGGTATCTCTACTATCCTACCCGACGTCACACTCCAGCGTCGATGCAGGCATTCCTGCGCTTCCTCGCACGTTACAAATGGACGAGGCCTACGACAGGCGAAGCATAATATTGGTCGCTGGGCAAAGTTTTTGCCTATCTTGTGGCCGGGGACAGGGTCTGAAGATAAGCTACGATATTTGCCCGGTCGGTGGATTGGGGACGCGGACAGTCATACGCGTGCCCTTTGCGAGGGACCCTGGGTTGGCGATGAATGTGTCGAGACTTTCCGCAGTCCACACGAGGTCGAGCTCGCGCAAAGCCGCCGAATAGTCCGCACCTTCTACGGAAGCCGCCTGTCGGCCGAAAATGCCGTGCAGATGTGGCCCTGTACGCTTCTGGTTTTCGTCGATGGAGTGACATGCAGAGCACCGAGCGCGGAACAAACGCTCGCCTACGGCCGGGTCGACACTCTGCGCAGAAGTAGCGGTACACCAGCCCACGATCAAAAAGCCGAGAGAGCTCAACAGTCGGAGCGAAGCATGGAGTCACCGTCGATTGGTAATCATCATTCGTAGCCTCGATGGTAGCTTGCGCTGGCTAGACAACAATCGCTGCTGTTCAGAACAACCTGTGAAGGTCAAGTGATCAATTGCTCAGCTTCGCCGACATCCAAGACGGCACACAATTAAGCTCCGGTGAACAAGCTATTGACCAACAAGATCCTACCCAGCGAACCAGGGAGGTTTATCCTTAGCTCCTAAAGGCGGACCGCTCAGGCCGTCTCATCGATCAGGATAAGGATTCACCATGGTGCCGACCCGCCGTTCCCTATTGTCCGCATTTCTCACGGTGCCGATCCTGCACCAATTGACAATCCGTAAGGCTCTGGCGCAATCGGCGTCGCTGGAGCTGACGCCAGCCTGCGGCGATGACGACGACCTCACGCTCGCGCGAGAAGCGGGGGCCTTCTACAAGCCCAACGCGCCGCTCCGCCACGAACTTTTCAATGATGCTCCGGCTGGCGAGAGCATCACGCTTGCAGGCCTCGTTCTCGATCCAGATTGCCAGCCGATCGCAAACAGTCTGGTCGAGATCTGGCACGCCGACGAAACCGGTAAATATGATACAAGCGGATTCAATCTGCGCGGCCATCAGTTCACCGACGAAAACGGTCGCTGGTGGTTCAGCACGATCGTTCCCGCGCTTTATCCCGGCCGGACGCGTCACTATCATCTTCGTGTGCAGCGCCCAGGCGGCACAGTCCTCACGACCCAACTTTTCTTTCCAAACGAACCTCGGAATGAAGGGGACTATCTCTATTCCGACGACCTTCTGCTTGAAGTCAGCGATTCAGCCGATGGCAAGTTTGGAAGGTTTGATTTTGTGGTCTGAATTAACTTGGTGGTCAGCATGATGGAGCGCGCGGGATAACCACCGATCGGGAATGCTGCGACTGGATCACCGGTGGCGCCTTGTGTTGCGAACGGCCGAGCCGTTCTTGTTGGTCGGCAGCCGCCGCTTGGCGATCGAGATAGCGCCGAGGCAAACGCGGCGGCTACAAAACACAGCGGCTACAAGGTCAATGGAGTTCATGTGCGTGAACCACAGTACGGATTCGACGCGGTCAAGTTCGCCACGCTCGGATGATTGACTTGTTCAAGGCGCCTCTTCAAGAAGCGCCAGCCGTATCGGAACGTGCTGATGCGTGGCATCTACTACGATCGCCGGCCGTGAGTTTTCGCTCGGCTACGCTAAGCACGGAAGCCGTCTTCTGGGGATCCACGAGCCCAGGTCCTCCGCCTCCCCTCAACATGAAATCGGCAACCGAGGCAGCGACGAGGTTCGTCCCCACCGTGGCTGCGCTCACCAGAAACTGCATCGGAACATCGCTGACCGCCGACAAGCGATCCGACACGTAACGCGGACTCTCCGAACCGGACAAACGACGCATTTCTGAGCTCCATCTATTGAGGGCACCCCGAGCAGGAAACGGCGCCGGCTGATGCTGAACCATAGTCCGAGCTTGTCGCAGAGGTTTGCCAGCCCCTGCCGAAGTTGTATCGGTCTGTCGCAGGAGCAGCCGTCGCGAACCGGATGGACGCGACATTGCAACCGGTTCCGCTTATGGCCGCACAGCTGGCGTCTCGACGAGCAGGCCGCGCGCTCGGTCCATGAGGTAGAGCTCCAGGTCGATGAGCTCGGGCGCACCGAAGGCGAAGGGCTCGGCCCTCACCCCGATCATGCAGTTGCGCAGCCGCCGCTGCAGCGAGCCGACCGCCTGCCACTCCAGCCGGTAGAGCGGATAGCCGTTCGGATGCGCCTGCGGGATGACGGCGCCACCCAGCCGCTTGCCCCAGTTGGCGTCGTGGCAGGCGGCGCAGGCGAGGTCGAGCTGGCCGATGCGGCTCTCGAACAGGCGCCGGCCACTGTCGCGGAACGGCGCGAGCCGCAGGTCGGCCGCAGGCGTCACCGGCATGCCGCGCGACTGGTGCGCGACATAGGTGGTGAGCGCCAGCAGCTCATCCGATTCCGGCGCCAACGGTTCGGCCTGCTGCCTCGAGGCGCGGCAGGAATAGATGCGCCCGGCAAGGTCGATCGGCCGCCCCGTCGCCTCGTCATAGGCCGGGTAGCGGGCGGCGACGCCGCGCATCGACTGGGCCGCATCGCCATGGCAGCCCGCGCAGGCGGTATTCGCCTTGCCCTCCGGCTGTTGCCAAAGCTGCTCGCCCTGCAGCACCCAAAGCATGCCGGGATTTGCCATATCGTCAGCCTGCAGCGCCTGCGTCTCCTCTGTCATGAAGTCGAAGCCGGAGCGCTTTTCGCCATCCTCGATGCCGGCGGCGACCATGACGCAAGCGAAAAGGGCGGCCATGCCGGCAAGGCCCCAAAGGGCGCGCATCAGCTCACGGTGATGTCCGCCGAGGCGGTCTGCGTCTCGCCGGCATCGTCCGTCCAGGCGAAGGTGATCGTACCGCTCGTCGTGGCAACGAGCGTGAAGGCGATGAAGGGATTGGCCGACACCGCCGGGAAGAGATCGGCCGAAAACACCTCCTCGCCGTCATAGGTGCAGACGAAACGGCGGATGATGTCGCGCGGGATGTTGGCGCCGTTCGGCCCCATGCGGTAGCCGGTCTCCATCGGATGCGCGATCATCGCCTTGATCTCGACGATCTCGTCGCGCCTGGCCGTCTTCGGCACGTTGACCAGCGCACGCGCCACTACGAAAGGTCCTCGATGCAGGCGGCCAGCGTGACGATGGCGCTCGCCCGGCTCGACCAGAAGCTGCCGTCGCTCATCTCGGCGACGGCGACGACCACCTGCGAGGTGGCGAGCCGGATGCGCGTCGAGACCTCGGCGCGGCCGCAGCGCGGCCCGAGATGGAAGACGACGACATTCGCCTCGGGATTCTTCTCGTTGAAGACGCCGACGCGGCGCACGTGGTCGCCCGCCGTCATCGGGCTTTCTACGGCGATGGTGATGCCGACGGCGTTGCCGTTCTCGACCAGCGGTGGCAGGTCCAGCCGGACGCGGCCGTCCAGCACCTCGGCTCCGCCGGTGAAGGTTTTGCTCGCTTCCCCGAGGCTCGGCCGGGCCAGCGCCCGCCACGGCAGGCCGACCACGACGAGGCCGGCAAGGCCGCCCGCGATCACCTGCCGCCGTCGAACCGGGAACGCGAGATGTTGATTTCGACGCGGTTCGTCCATGCCTAGCCCTTCAGCGTCGCCAGATAGGCGACGATATCCTCGATGTCGGCGCCCGCCAGGATCGGCTTGCCGCGCCAGCCTGCGGCGATGCGCCGATCTTCCTCATCCACGATCCGGTAGTAGGACGGCATGATCGTGTTCGGCATGAGCCGCCTCATGTCGGTGACGCGCAGGCGAATCTGGCCTTCCGAAAGCCGCGCGCCGACGCCGGTGAGGTCGGGCGCCAGCGTGCCGTGCAGATGCGGGTCGGGGAACGGGCCGGCGTGGCAGAGCGTGCACAGGCTGCGGTGCCGATCCGACATCAGCACCGCGCCGCGCGTCGCATCGCCCCTTCCGCCGGTGAGCGGGTTAAGAATCGCATCGCCAGTCACGACGTAGGATATCGCCTCCTCGCCAGCACAGGGCGAGGCCGCAAGCGCCGTTGCTGCCAGGACAAAACCCGCCATCCTCCTCATCCGAACACTTCGCTGGTGATCGTGCGAAACCAATCCTCCGCATAGGCCGCCTCGAGCTCGCGTACGCCCCTGGCCGCGTCGAGCGGGCTGACGCCGCCGGCGCCTTCGACCTCCGCCAGCAACCCGTCGCGCGGCTGGTAGACGCCAGCGATCGAGATACCGTAGTCGGGCGCCACCAGGCTGTAGCAGGTGTTGATGAGTTTCGGCTGCGCCGGCTCCTGCTCCCTGAGCAGGGCGACGACCGCCGCCGCGCAGGTTTTCGCCTGCGCGTTGGCGCTGAAGGCGGACTTCGGCATCGCCCCGCCGATCGCCGCGTCGCCAATGACATGGATGCCGGGCCGCAGGCGTGACTCGAAGGTGACGGGATCGATCGGGCACCAGCCCGTCCGGTCGGCGACGCCGGCTGCCTGCGCGATCGCGCCTGCCCGTTGCGGCGGGATAATGTTGGCGACGTCGGCCTTGTGGCTGCCGAACTCGGTCGTCAGCGTCTTCGTTGCCGGATCGACCTCCGTCACACGGCCGCCGGCCGACAGCGCCACCCATTCGATCAGGCCCGGATAAAGCTCCTGCCACGCCGTCTCGAACGGCCGCTGCTTGGAGAAGGCGTCCTTGGCGTCGAGGATGATCAGTTTCGAACGCGGCTTGCTGGTCTTGAGGTAATGCGCGATCAGGCTCGCCCGCTCGTAAGGACCGGGCGGGCAGCGGAACGGATTGGCCGGCGCCGAGATGACGACTGTCCCGCCGTCGGGCATCGCCGCGAGCTGGTCGCGCAGGAGCAGCGTCTGCGGTCCGGCCTTCCAGGCATGCGGCATGATTTCGGCCGCTGCCGCGTCGTAACCCGGCAGTGCCTCGAAATTGACATCGATACCGGGCGCCAGCACCAGCCGGGCGTAATCGATGTCGGTGCCGTCATCCAGCCGCACGCGCCGGCGCTCGGCATCCACGGCCACCGCCCGCTCGCGGATGAGCGAAATACCCTCGAAGGCATCATAGCCGAACGTCTGTGCCTCGATGCCGCGCAATCCGGCCAGCACGGCGTTGCTGAAGGGGCAAGCGATGTAGTTCGTCTCCGGCTTAACCAGCGTGACGGCGAGATCGCGGTCCAGCCGCGCCAGCACGCGGGCGCAGCTCGCGCCGGCGAAGCCGCCGCCGATCACGACGACACGGGGCTGCGCCTGTGCGCGAACATGCGGCGCGGCGAGCATGGCGACGCTCGCCGCCGCACCGCCGAGCAGAACTCTACGGCTGGGCATTGCTGTCTGCCTCCGGCTTGGCGAGCCATTCGGCGATGGCGCGCGCCTCTTCCTCGGAAAACCCCTTGGCGATGCGGCCCATCACCGTCGCCGGGCGCTCGCCGCTGCGGAACGCCTGCATGGCGGTGACGATGTCGGCCGCGGCTTGTCCCTGCAGCGAGGGGATGGCTGAGCCAAGTGCGGCCGGCCCGTGGCAGCCGCTGCAGGCCGCCGCGCCGGGCGGCGCCTCTGCCCGCACGGGTGTATCAGCGCCGGCGGGCGTGGCCGCCGCCAGCGCCGCAAACAGGACAGGCGCGGACAATAGCCCGCGCCCATCCCTCATCCTGTCACACCAGCTCATGGTTCTTCAGCGGCAGCGTGCGGATGCGTTTTCCGGTGGCTGCGAAGATGGCGTTGAGCACTGCCGGTGCTGCGACCGCGATGGTCGGCTCGCCGACGCCGCCCCAAAAACCGCCGGACGGCATGATGATCGTCTCGACCGCCGGCATGTCGGCCATGCGCAGGACCTCATAGCTGTCGAAGTTCTCCTGCTCCATGCGGCCGCCATCGACCGTGCATTCGCCGTAGAGGCAGGCGGAGAGGCCGTAGACAAAGGACCCTTCGACCTGCCGCTCGATCTGGGCGGGGTTGACCATATGGCCGGGATCGGTGGCGGCAATGATGCGATGGATCTTGAGCTGACCATCCGTGACCGAAACCTCCGCTGCCGCCGCGACATAGCTACCAAAACCCATGATCTGCGCCAGGCCGCGGTGGATGCCGGCCGCCGGCGGGGTGTCCCAGCCGATGCGCTCGGCCACCGCCTCCAGCACGGCAAGATGCTTCGGATTGTTCGCCATCAGCTTGCGGCGGAAGGCGAGCGGGTCCATGCCGGCGGCATGGGCGAGTTCGTCCATGAAGCATTCCGTGTAGACGGCGTTCTGATTGAGGTTGACGCCGCGCCAGAAACCCGGCGGGACCGGGGGGTTGCGCATAGCGTGGTCGACAAGCAAGTTCTCCACCGTGTAGCCCAGCGTGCCCTCGGTGCCGGTCAGAACGAGGCCTTGGAACACGACCGGATCCATGCCACCCTGCATGCCTTCCGGCCGCACCGCCGCCAGGATCGACTGGCCGGAAATGCGCATGTGCAGCGCGGTGAGATTGCCGTCGGCATCGAGCGCGCCGGTCAACTTGCACTGCGTGGTCGGATGGTAGGCGCCGTGCAGCATGTCCTCCTCGCGCGACCAGATGAGTTTGACCGGCGTGCCCGGCATCTGCTTCGCGATGCTCACGGCCTGGCGCACATAGTCCTGGAAATTGCCGCGCCGGCCGAAGCCGCCGCCGAGGTGAATCTTGTGTACCTCGCATTGCTGCACCGGCAGGCCGGCAGCCTGGGCCGCCGCGGCGAGACTCGCCTCGCCGTTCTGGGTCGGTACCCACACCTCGCAGCGCTCCGGCGTGTAGAGCGCCGTGGCGTTCATCGGCTCCATGGTGGCGTGGTTCTGGTAGGGGAATGCGTAAGTCGCGGTCACCGTCCGCTCCGCCGCCGCCAGCACCGCCCGGGCATCACCTGCCTGCGCGCCGATGAAGGCGTCGGCGGCATCCAGCCCCTCCGCCAGCATCGCCGCGATCGAGGCGCTGGTCACCTCGCGGTTGGGGCCTTCGTCCCAGGTGACCGGGAGCGCGTCGAGCGCCGTCTTGGCCTGCCACCACGTCTCGGCGACCACGGCGACGGCCGTCTCATCGACCTGCACAATGTTGCGCACGCCGGGCATGCCGGTGACAGCCGCGGCATCGAATCCGGAAACCTTGCCGCCGAAATACGGACAGGCACGGATCACGGCATTGAGCATGTTCGGCAGCTTGAGATCGATGCCGTAGACTTGGCTGCCGTTGAGCTTGTCGGCAGTGTCGAGGCGCGGCAGCGGCCTGCCTGCGATGGTCCAGTCCTTCGGGTCCTTCAGCGTCACATTTGCGGGCGGCGTGATGCGCGACGCCGCTTCCGCCAACTGGCCGAAGCTTGCGGCGCGGTCGGATGCGGCATGCGTGATCATGCTCATTCTGGCAGTGCATTCGCTGGCCGGCACGCCCCATTCGGCGGCGGCCGCCGCGATCAGCATCTCGCGCGCGGTCGCGCCGCCCAAACGCACATACTCATGCGATTCGCGGATGCCGCGGCTGCCGCCCGTGGAGAAATTGCCCCAGACGCGGTCGCGCGCCAGGTTCTGGGCCGGCGACGGATATTCGGTCGTCACCTTCGACCAGTCGCAGGTCAGCTCCTCGGCGACGAGCTGCGCCAGGCCGGTCAGCGTCCCCTGCCCCATTTCGGAGCGGGCGATGCGGATCACCACCGTATCGTCCGGCTTGATCACCACCCAGGCATTGACCTCGGGCGTGGTTTCGGCGCCCTCAGCCAGCGCCGGCTCGAGGAAAGGCACGTTGAAGCCGAGCGACAGGCCGCCGGCCGTCGAGGCCACGCCGATGATGAAGCTGCGGCGGGAGATCGAGATTATCGCGTTCATGACCGTTCTCCTCAGCCGCGCTGGGTAGCTTCGCCGCCATTGGCGGCCAGCTTGATGGCGGCGCGCACCCGGTTGTAGGTACCGCAGCGACAGATGTTGGTGATCTCGGCGTTGATGTCCTCGTCGGTGGGGTTCGGGTTCTGCTGGAGCAGACCCGCCACCGCCATGATCATGCCGGCCTGGCAGTAGCCGCATTGCGGCACGTCGAGTGCCAGCCATGCCTGCTGCACTGGATGCGAACTGTCCGGCGACAGCCCCTCGATCGTGGTGATCTGCTGGGTCGCCTCGACGGCGCTCACCGGCAGCACGCAGGAGCGCGTGGCGACCCCGTCTATATGGACAGTGCAGGCGCCGCAGGCGGCCACGCCGCAACCATACTTCGTCCCGGTGAGGCCTACCTGCTCGCGGATCACCCAGAGCAGCGGCGTGTCGGGGTCGACTTCGACCTCCCGTGCGGTTCCGTTGATGGTCAGTCTGGCCATTTGCGTTCCTTTCGGTAAGGCTGGCGAGGGACCACGGCCCGGCCGCCGCGTGGCACACCACGGACGGCCGGGCGGAAAATCCCGGCTAGCGACGAGGCCAAGCTAGGCGGCAGCTGTCGCAGAACCTTGTCCCGATTGCGGGCAGTTCATCGCAAGCTGTCGCGGACCGAACCGCCTGATACATTTGGTTACACTTCTCACACTTGTTGAAGGGCCACGGGATTGCCGCCTTGGGCGGAAGGTGAACATCCGTGGAGACGCAGACTAGATATGGCCGATGCCGGCCGACTATTTGGCGGCGGCTCTGGAGCATTGAATGGAAGCGGCGCAGCACATCGCGGTCGTCGACGACCACAGGGACATTCGCGATCTCGTTGGGAAATACCTCACCCAGCAGGGCTATCGCGTCAGCGTCGCCGAGAGCACGGCGGCGCTGAAGCGCTTGCTCGAGCGCAGCCTGCCCGATCTCATCGTGCTCGACATCATGATGCCGGGCGAGGACGGTCTCGCCGCCTGCCGGCATGTGCGCGGCACGGTGGACGTTCCGATCATCTTCCTGACCGCCATGGCCGAGGAGGTCGACCGCATCGTCGGACTGGAGATCGGCGCCGACGATTATCTGACGAAGCCTTTCAACCCGCGCGAGCTGCTGGCGCGCATCAAGGCGGTCCTGCGCCGTGTCAACAGCCTGCCGCCGCAGCGCGGCCGGCTGAAGTCGAGCGCGCTCGGCTTCGACCGCTGGACGCTGAATGTCGGCCGCCGTGAGCTGGTCGGGCAGGACGGCGTGGCGGTGGCGCTGAGCACCGCCGAATTCCGCCTGCTCACCGCCTTCATTGAGCATGCCGGCATCGTGCTCAGCCGCGACCAGTTGCTCGACCTCACCGCCGGCCGCACCGCCGACGGCTTCGACCGCGCCATCGACAACCAGGTGAGCCGGCTGCGCAAGAAGATCGAGGCGGACCCCAGAAACCCGATGCTGATCAAGACGCATTGGGGCGGCGGTTACTGCTTCGCCGCCGAGGTGAGCCAGGCATGATGTTGCTCTGGAGACGCAGCCTCGCGGCCCGCTTCCTCACGCTGGTGCTGTTCGCGCTGGCGCTGTCGCAGGCGATCACCTTCCTGATCTCTTGGGACGAGCGCGGCCAGGCCCTGCATTCGGCGGCGAAAGGCGAGTTCGTCAGCCGCACCTCGTCGCTCGCCCTGCTGCTGGAGACGACGCCGTCGTCGCTGCGGCCCGACATCCTCGACGTGAGCGGTACCGCCTATACACGCTTCTGGACCTCGCGCGACGGGCCGAGCGATCCGCTGGCCTGGCAGAAGGAAGCATTCGCGCAGCTTTCCAAGCCGCTGCCCGGCATCGCCGCCAAATATGCCGCCGCCATGAACGGCCAGGCCTCGACCGGCGTCGATAAGGCCGATCCTTCCGTGCCGCCGCGCATGTTGGATGTGTCGACCCACGGCGTCGGCCCTTTCACGCGGCAGGCCAAATTCCTCTACATGGATGCCGCGCCGAACGGCATGGGTCTTTCCGTCCGCCTCGACGACGGCACCTGGCTGAACGCGGCCTACGCCAAGGCGATACCGAACGCGTTCTGGACGTCGCAATCTGCGATGTCGCTCGGTCTCACGGCGCTCATCCTGTCGGCTATCGCCATCTTCGGTGCGCAGGCAATCGCCCGGCCGCTGCGTCGCCTCGCCAATGCGGCGGAGCTGTTTGGCCGCGGCGAGACGGTGCCGCGGCTGCCGGAATCCGGACCGGACGACATCCGCCTGACCGCCGAGGCGTTCAACCGTATGCAGGAGCGCCTGCAGCGTTTCGTCGAGGACCGCACGCGCATGCTGGCGGCAATCAGCCACGATTTGCGCACGCCGCTGACGTCGCTCAGGCTGCGCGCCGAGTTCGTCCAGGACCATGAGCTTCAGGAAAAGATGCTGAAGACCATCGCCGAGATCCAGTCGATGACGGAAGCCGCACTCGCTTATGCACGCGAGGACGCCACGGCCGAAGAGACGCGGACGGTCGACCTGTCGGCGCTGGTCGGCAGCCTCTGCGACGACCTTGCCGAACTCGGCCAGAACATCACCGTCAGCGAGGGTCCAAAAGTGTCGTACCGCTGCCGGCCGGACTCGCTGCGGAGGGCGATCCGCAACCTCGTCGAAAACGCCGTCCGCTACGGCGAGCGCGCCAACGTCAGCGTGGTCCGCAGGCCCGACAGCCTGGACATCGTGGTGGAGGACGCCGGGCCGGGCATTCCGACAGCGGAGATGGAGCAGGTGTTCGCTCCCTTCTTCCGGCTGGAACAGTCGCGTAACCGCGAAACAGGCGGCGTCGGACTCGGCCTCTCCATAGCCCGGGCCATCGCGCGCCATCACGGCGGCGACATCGTGCTGGAGAACCGGGACCGGGGCCTCCGCGCGATCATCAGATTGCCGCTGATCGATATGGCGAAGCAGATTGCCCCGACGGCTGCGCCTGAAGCCCCGGAACCGTCCGGACTGCGATCGTTGCCAGTCTGACCGAAAACCCATCGGCGATCGGGCCTCGCGCTGCCGCGCCACGACCCGATCATCGCCGCCGCAACAAAGGACAAGTCACGGTGATGTCAGGTTAAATTCTTGAAGTGCGCTTTCGACATGACGCGTGGTTCAGGCAGCTGTCCCGGTTACGGCCCTCCAATGGGCGATCGCCCTGACGCGATGCAGATGGGCGGCGATAGCTGAGCGTTTCGAACGAGGCGGCACGAAGAGATTTCGGACTGCCGAAAAGACGCTTGTGAAGCGTTGCAGTGCGTCTGGCGAGCGAAACCGTTGCATCAACCGCTCCCGTTTTCGCAAAGGCAAATGTGAATTTTCGGCGCGATTGTTCAGCCCCTCGTGTGACCGATGCTCGACTGTGGGCATAATCTGACGCCGAGCCGCGCAGTAGGAACGAAGCTTATCAGTGACGATGCGTTTCGGCGGGCGTCCCTGCTTCTTCATCAACCGGATCAGCAGGCGTTTGGCCGCCTTGGTGTTTCGGTGGGTCTGGACGATCTCATCAAGCACGTAACCGTCCTGATCGACGGCGCGCCAGAGCCAGTGTCTTCTCCCGCCGATCGTCACGACCACCTCGTCCAGATGCCAAATATCGTTTGAGCTCGGCGCTTTCCGCCGCAAGCGGCCGGCATAGTCTGGGCCGAACTTCTTCGCAGCAGCATCTCTTCCACCAAACGCAGGCTCAGCGGAAATCGAAAGTAGAGCCAGATCGCATGGGCGATCACCGCGGGCGGGAAACGATGACACTTGTACCTGATGGGCAACATGGCCGCCGAATATCAGTCAACGGCTTCATCGTCGGTTAACCTGACATCACCATGCCATCAGGATCATCCGTGATCGTTCATTGGCGACGACGCGCGCTGTTGCCTCGTTCGTGATTTCGATCCGCTCGTGCATAGCACTCTCCATATTCGCGACGCTTATTCAATAACCGGTCTCCTGTTAGCGACTAAGCGGGGCTTGCAAACTGTGAATAGCGAAACGGGTATCGCAGGCCGAACCATCTCGCCACAAAGTGATTCTGTCGCCGCGTTCGTGTCTATCATGGTCCCGAATCGCTCCAGGCGCCGCCGGCACGCCAGAGACGAGATTGACGACGCCGGCCGGCACGCCGGCATCAACGAAATAGCGAATGAGCTCCCTAGGCCAGCGTCTCTTCAGGCGCCTTGATGATGATGGAGCACCCCGTCTGGAGCGCCGCCGAAAGTTTCCGCACGATCTGGTTGATCGGGAAGTTCCAGGGGTAAACCCGGCGACCGGGCCGACGCCGCATTCTTGCGCAGGACCCGACTCGTTATGCGCTCGCGCGCGCGGCCGATGCTCACCGCGATCTCGAGGCCCGCCGCACGACGGGCTCGCTCATCCTGATTCCTCGAGCGACGCGCCGGGCCATTTCGGCACACCTTGATCGGCGCGGTTCGCTTTCACCTCCCAGCGCAGAGCCTCAAGCCTCAAGGGGCGTCGCCATGTTGCTACCGCGCATCAACGTCGATGGCGGAGACCGGGACACTCGGATTGGATATTCAGGGCCGCTTGTGCCGGCGGCATCGACCACTGGCGCACTCGTGACGTGTGCGCCGAGCTCGGCGGATCGCAATGAGCCTAGTCTAGTGAAACCATCCTATGTGCACGCTACTGTGCGCTACAGCTCACTCATCCTCCGAATCTGCTTTACATGGTCCCGGGTATTGGCACACATCGGATGTGTCAGTTTCGAAATGGAGATCATTGCCGCTCAGCGGAAGTCAGAAGCAGAAGAATGACTATCGTTCAGCAGCGAAAACCGCCACCGAATCTACGCTATTGCCGCCGTTTCCCCTACTCCCACTCGATCGTGCCGGGCGGCTTGCTGGTCACGTCGTAGACGACGCGATTGATGCCGCGCACCTCGTTGATGATGCGGGTCGCCGTCGCGCCCAGGAAACCCATGTCGTAGTGGAAGAAGTCGGCGGTCATGCCGTCGACCGAGGTGACTGCGCGCAGAGCGCAGACGAATTCGTAGGTGCGGCCGTCACCCATCACACCCACCGTCTGGACGGGAAGCAGCACGGCGAAGGCCTGCCAGATCGCGTCGTAGAGGCCCGCCTTGCGGATCTCGTCCAGATAGATCGCATCGGCCTCGCGCAAAATGTCGAGCTTTTCGCGGGTGACGCCGCCGGGGCAGCGGATGGCGAGGCCAGGCCCCGGAAACGGATGGCGGCCGATGAAATGTTCGGGCAGGCCGAGTTCCTTGCCCAGCGCCCGCACCTCGTCCTTGAACAGTTCACGCAGCGGCTCGACCAGCTTCATGTTCATGCGGTCCGGCAAGCCGCCGACATTGTGATGCGACTTGATTGTCACCGACGGCCCGCCGGTGAAGGAGACGCTCTCGATGACGTCGGGATAGAGCGTGCCCTGCGCCAGAAAGTCGGCGCCGCCCAGCTTCTTCGCCTCTTCCTCGAACACTTCTATGAACAGCCGGCCGATGGTCTTGCGCTTCTTCTCCGGGTCGGCCTCGCCCTCCAGCGCCGAGACGAAGCGGTCGGCGGCATCGACCAGGATGAGCGGCAGGTTGTAGTGCTCGCGGAACATGGCAACGACATTCTTCGCCTCGTCCTTGCGCATCAGGCCGTGATCGACAAGGATGCAGGTCAACTGGTCGCCGACCGCCTCGTGGATCAGCAACGCGGCGACAGAAGAATCGACGCCGCCCGACAGCGCGCAGATCACCTTGCCCTTGCCCACCTGCTGGCGGATCGCCTCGACCGCCTTCTCGCGATAGGCCGACATCGTCCAGTCGCTCTCGATGCCGGCGACGCCATGCACGAAATTGCGCAAAAGCTTTGCGCCATCGGGCGTATGCACCACTTCGGGGTGGAACATCAGCCCGTACATCTTCTTCTCGACATTGCCGAAGACGGCGAAGGGCGCGCCCTCGGAGCGGCCGTAAATCTGGAACCCTTCGGGCAGCGAGATCACCCGGTCGCCATGGCTCATCCAGACTTGGTGGCGCTGACCGGTCGTCCACAGCCCCTCGAACAGCGGGCAGTCCTTCTCGACCTCGACGAAGGCTCGGCCGAACTCGCGATGGTCCGAGGCTTCCGCCACGCCGCCCATCTGCACGCACATCGCCATCTGGCCGTAGCAGATGCCGAGTACAGGCACCCCCGCCTCGAAGACGATTTGTGGCGCGCGCGGCGAGCCCGCCTCATGGGTGGAGGCCGGACCGCCGGAGAGGATCACCGCTTGCGGATTGATGCGCCTGAACGCCGCTTCCGCCGACTGGAACGGCACGATCTCGGAATGGACGCCCGCCTCGCGCACCCGGCGCGCGATGAGCTGGGTGACCTGGCTGCCGAAATCGACGATGAGGACGGTGGCGGTATTTTTCATGGCGGGCATTTAGAGAAGAAGTCGAGTCGGTGCAATGGCTTGGCGCGGGAGGCTGTCATTTCGATTCCGGTTGTTCATGCGGAGAGTCCGCTTGTTCGCGTTTTGAATCCGGTTGGCCTTCGTCCAGCGCCCGCAAAGCGTCCATGAGCGCGGCGAACCGCGCCGGGCCAAGGTGCTCGATGTAGCGCCGCTCGATCTCGCGCTTGATGCGGTCGCCGTCCTGGAGCGCGGCAAGCCCCTTCGGCGTGTAGCACACCAGCCTGCCGCGGCCGTCTTGCGGGTCGGGCAGGCGCTCGACCACGCCTTCGGCTTCCAGCCCGTCGAGCAGTTGCTGCACGGCCTGCTTGCTGATCGCCATTTTTTCGATCAGCGCGGATTGGCGGGTGCCCTTCCTGGCAAGATGGCCGAGCAGCGTCGCGCGCGCCTCGGTGAACCAGGGGTGCCCTGCCCCCCGCATGGCATCCGCAAAGTCTGCCTGCCATGCGCGGCTGGCGTTCCACAGCCGCCAGCCGATATGGTCCGGCAGTTCTCCGATTTTTTCGTCAAGTCCCTTGACCATTTCCGATAATCCTATATAGTCAAGATACTTGACCAATCTACCCCGGTCGAGACTCTTTCGCAAATTCCCGACATGGAGATAAAAATGTCCATCATCGAAAAAGATACGCTCGCAATCATCATGGCCGGCACCACCCATGTGCTCGACATGGGCGGCAAGCAGGCGATCATATATTACCAGAACGACAGCGAGGCCCATATGCTGCTGCCGGACGGCGTGGCCTATAGCGGCAAATGGCGGCTGCTCGATTACGGCTACGCGGTCGATTGGAACGACGGTCCGAGCGGCACCTGGAAACTCGACCGCCGGCAAAATTCGATCGCCTATCTCGACGCCGGCGGAACGCCAAGAGCCGACATCGCGGCAATCGAGTTCGGCAACTCGCGCAACCTGCCGCGCTAGAGGCTCACGGCCCCTGTTTCGATCGCCCGCTCAAGCTGGCCGACCGCCTCGGCCAGTTTCTCGTCGATGACGTGGAGGTATTCGGTCCAGTCGCCGACATGGCGCAATTCGGCCTTGCCGTCGGAAATGCCGCGCAGCGCCACCAGCGGCAGGGAAAACATCTGGCAGGCGCGCAGCACGGCAAACGTCTCCATCTCCACCATGTCCTCGGCAATCGCGTCATAGGCCGCGCCGGAAATGATCATGCCGCCCGTCGACAACGTCGCCTCGCGGATGCCGGGAATTCTGTGCGGCAGCGGCACGGTCGCCGGCAGGTCGAGGAAGGGCGTCATACCCTTGACGAAACCCAGCGGCGAGGCGTCCATGTCGCGATAGGTCACTGACACGGCCTGGTAGACCTCCGCCTGCTCCAGCAAGCGGCTGCCGGCCGAACCCAAAGACACCACGAGGTCCGGCATTGATTTTTGCGCCTCCAGCCTGGCCAGCGCCACGCCCATGGCGAGTGCTGCCTCGACAGGGCCGACGCCGGTCATCAGCGGCTTGAACAGCCGTTTCAGATGCGGCCCGTATTCGGCTTCCGCCGCCATGGCGAACAGTAGTTTTTTACCCGCGACCGTCTCGATCAAGCCGCCGCCCCCTCAAGCGCCATTATGTGAATCGGAGTTTTGCCCGAACCAACTCTTGTCGGCGGCGGAGCAAAAAGGCAACGGGCCAGAGGAAACGTGCAGCAAAGCCATCCGGACAGGGATACGGCCGGGGAACCGCCGGTCAGACGCTCGGCGCGGAACCCGACAGCATGAACGCCGCCAGCACGACGGCGACGGAAGCCACGGCGGGATAAAGCACCAGCAGCACGGTCAGCGCCGTGCCGCCGAGATTGCCGTCACCTTCGCCGCCGATGCCGAAGCCCCCGAAACTACGCTTCTCGGCCACCCTGCGCGCGCGACCTGCCGAAGCCACGGGGCTCGACTGTGCCGGGGTGTTTCTGACGAGGGCGGTCATGGTCTTGGCTTTCAGGCTGTTCGATTGCACCGGTTTGTGACAGGCGCCGGTATCCGGCTCATGCCGCACAATCCGCGCCCATGTTTCGATATAGTTTCGGACCGGGCGCGAAATAAGGGCGGGTTTGTGGCGTCACGACGGATTGATCGCGGCATCAGCCGCCGCAATGGTTAACGGAAATCCGAGAACGGTTCGCTCAACTCCGCATCCCCGGCTGCCGTTGCGGCAGCGCTTGGCGCTAGAATGGAGTGAACTGTCCCCGGGATTTCGGTCCAAAACGGGGATGGAATTTTCGCCTTTCCGTGAAAATTTTTTGAGCGCGGGCCGTCAAGTCTTTGTTTTTGCTCGACCGCTTTCTCCGCCCGACGCGAAAAAACGCCGCCGCGTACGATTCTCATCCCCCTTGCCAAAACCTGCCTCATAATGCCCGTCAGTTTCTCCTGCGGGAACGCCGATCATGACGGTGATTTGCGGGGAGGGATCGGTGTCCGGAGGGTAGCGGCTAACGTGGCCGCGAGGGCCGGCGTCGCTTCGGAGTTCCGGGAGTCCCGCCTCGTAGCGGGTACAAGGCTCTGATATGGCTTCGGGAGCCGGCATGAACGGGATATCACCGGCATTGCGCCGGAGTATGTACAAGATCCCATGCTGTGGGGAATGAAGCGGCGGAGATCACCGGACGGGCGGCCGCAAGGTCGCAGATAAAAATTAGATTGGCGATCGAACGGCCGCCCGTCTTCCCGACTTCTCCCTCCGAGGCAGGGAGCGCACTTTGAAATGGCCAGACTGCGAAAAGCAGGGCGTGGCGACGAGGAAGTGTGCCGGCTTTCCCTCCCCTTGAGGGCAAGACAATCGCATATGAGTCTGGTTGACGAATGCTCCTCCCCGCCCCGCCTGCCACGAGATGCCGAGCCGAAGCGGCGAAGCCGGTTTGCAGAGGATAGTTTCCATAAGCGGCCGCGCCTCGCGGGAAGGAAGCCGCCCCAAACCCTTGCCGCACCTTGCACCATCCGCTAGGACGGCGGCGCCGCGAACGACCCTCAGCACAAAGCGAAGGACCATGACGAACTCGGAAAAGACGAAGGCGCGCCTGCCGCGCGGGTTTGCCGACCGCTTTCCCGACGACATCCGCGCCGTGGAAACGATGATGGCAAAAATCCGTGCCGTCTATGAACTCTACGGCTTCGAGCCGGCCGACCAGCCGCTGATCGAATACACCGACGCGCTGGGCAAATTCCTGCCCGACCAGGACCGGCCGAACGAGGGCGTTTTTTCCTTCCAAGACGACGACGAGCAATGGCTGTCGCTGCGCTACGACCTCACCGCGCCGATGGCGCGTTTCGTCGCCGAGAATTTCGAGAAGCTGCCAAAGCCGTTCCGGTCGTATCGCTCCGGCTGGGTGTTCCGCAACGAGAAACCGGGACCGGGCCGCTTCCGCCAGTTCATGCAGTTCGATGCCGATACCGTCGGCACGCCGGGCGTGGCCGCAGACGCCGAGATGGCGATGATGATGGCCGACGTGCTGGAGGCGCTCGGCATCCCGCGCGGGCAATATGTCATCCGCGTCAACAACCGGAAGGTGCTGGACGGCGTGTTGGAGGCGATCGGCCTCGGCGGCGCGGAGAATGCCGGGCGGCGGCTCATCGTGCTGCGCGCCATAGACAAGCTGGACAAGTTCGGCGTTGACGGGGTGCGCCTGTTGCTCGGTCCCGGCCGCTGGGACGGTGGCAAGGAAGGCGAAGGCGATTTCACCAAGGGCGCGGGCCTCGACGACACCCAGGCGGCGATCGTCGTCTCTTTCTTCGTCGCCACGGCGCCATCCGAGCCGGTTCCCGGCTACACGCCTCCGGCCGGCACGCCGGGCACCAGCAACGAGGCTACCGTGCAGTATCTCGGCACGCTCGGCATCAAAAATGCTTCGTTCGTCGAGGGCGCGAGCGAACTCCAGCAGATCCAGGCGATGGTCGCTCAGGCCGGCTACGGCGAGGACCGCATCCGCATCGACCCTTCGGTCGTCCGCGGCCTCGAATATTACACCGGCCCAGTCTACGAAGCCGAATTGCTGGCCGAGATCCCCAACGACGAGGGCCAGATCGTGCGCTTCGGCTCGGTCGGCGGGGGCGGGCGGTATGACGGGCTGGTCTCCCGCTTCCGCGGCGAGCCAGTGCCCGCAACGGGCTTTTCCATCGGCGTCTCGCGTCTGATGACGGCGCTGAAGAATCTTGGAAAGCTCGACACATCCAATGTCGTCGGCCCGGTGGTCGTGCTGGTCATGGACCGGGATACGGAAAGCCTCGGCCGCTATCAGAAGATGGTTTCTTCGCTGCGCCAGGCTGGCATACGGGCGGAAATGTATCTCGGCGGCTCCGGCATGAAGCCGCAGATGAAATATGCCGACCGGCGCGGCAGCCCATGCGTCGTCATCCAGGGCGGCGACGAGCGCGCCAGGGGCGAAGTGCAGATCAAGGACATGGCACTCGGTGAACAATTGTCGAAGGAAATCACCGACAACGCCGCCTGGCGGGAGGGCCGCCCGGCGCAGTTCTCGGTGGCGGAAGGCGAGTTGGTCGAGGCCGTGCGCAAGGTGCTGGATGCGCAGGCGGCGGAGCGGTCTCGTGCCGGATAAGATCGGTGCTTCTTCGCACCCCCCTCTGTCCTGCCGGACATCTCCCCCGCAAGGGGGGAGATTGGCAGCGTCGATCTCGCTGCTCGTCCTGCACCGTTGGAGATTGGCGAAAGCCAAGCGGCCGGCCAATCTCCCCCCTTGCGGGGGAGATGTCCGGCAGGACAGAGGGGGGTGCGAAGCGGCGCCAACCTCGACCCATGTCGCTAGCACCCCTGATTTGGGATCAGGTGCGCGTGAAATGCAGTTGCCGCGCCCATGACCACCCTCCCCTCCGACATCCGCGCCCTGTTCACCGCGCGCGGCGCCGACCTCGTCGACGTTGCGATCCTGCAGCCCGCCGACCCGTTCCTCGACATGGCCGGCGAAGACCTGCGCCGCCGCATCTTCTTGACCGAGAGCGAAACCGGCGAGCAGCTTTGCCTCAGGCCGGAATTCACCATCCCCGTCTGCCTCGACCACATCCGCACGCAATCCGGCACGCCGCGCCGCTACGCCTATCTCGGCGAGGTTTTCCGCCAGCGCCGCGGGGGCCGGGCGGAGTTCTTCCAGGCCGGCATCGAGGATCTCGGCGACACGGATATCGCGTCTGCCGACGCAAGGCTGATAGCCGATGCCCATGCGCTGCTGATGTTGGCGCTGCCAAGAACGCCGCTTGCCGTGACGCTAGGCGACCAGTCGGTGTTCGAGGCGGTACTCGCCGCGCTCGGTCTACCGCGCGGCTGGCAAAAGCGGCTGGCGCGCGCTTTTGGCGCGCCGGAACAGCTTGCCGCGGCCCTTGCCGACCTCGCCAACCCGCAGCGCAAGCGTGGCCTCGGCCAACCGGCGGCGCGGCTGGTGGCAGCGCGCGACCGCGAGGCGCTTTCCGCCCATATCGGCCAGACCATGGAAGAGCATGGACTGGCGCTCGCCGCCGGCCGCACGCCGGACGATATCGCACGCCGCCTGATCGAGAAGGCCGAACTCGGCGCCGTGCGCCTGTCGGAAGAGGCTTTCGCCGCGCTGAAGACGTTCCTTGCGATCCGCGTGCCGCTTGCCGACGCAGCCTCCACGCTCGCCCGCTTCGCCGACGAGTCTGAACTCTACCTCGATACCGCGCTCGACCTGTTCAAGGCGCGTGCCGAGGCAGTCGCCGGCCAGGCGCTCGGCGCCGACATCACCTACGATGCCGGTTTCGGCCGCCCGCTCGACTATTACACCGGCATGGTGTTCGAGATCGCCGCGCCCGGCGCATCCCAGCCGCTGGCGGGCGGCGGCCGCTACGACCGGCTGCTGACCCTGCTCGGCGCGAAAAATCCTATTCCAGGTGTCGGGTTTTCCGTCTGGCTCGACCGCATCGAGGCCTTGCGCGGGGGCACGGCATGACGCTCACGCTTGCTATCCCCTCGAAAGGCCGGCTGCGCGAGCAGACGCTCGAGCTGATGGCCGCTGCCGGGCTGCCTGTCAGCCTGCCCGGCGACGAGCGCAAATACCGGGCGCATATCGAAGGCCGCGACGACGTCGAGATCGCCTTCCTGTCGGCATCCGAGATCGCAGGCGAACTCGGCCAGGGCAATGTCGACCTCGGCGTCACCGGCGAAGATCTTCTGCGTGAGAGCCGCGCCGACTGGGAGGCGCGCATGGAGATCACTGCCAGGCTAGGTTTCGGCCAGGCCGACGTGGTGGTCGCGGTTCCTGAAGTCTGGCTCGACGTCGACAGCATGGCCGACCTCGACGACGTCGCCGCCGACTTCCGCCAGCGCCACGGGCGGCGGCTGCGCATCGCCACAAAATACTGGCGGCTGACGCAGCAATTCTTCTCGCAGATGCACGGCATCCAGGTCTACCGCATCGTCGAAAGCCTCGGCGCCACCGAAGGAGCGCCGGCGGCAGGCTCCGCCGACGTGATCGTCGACATCACCTCGACCGGCTCGACCTTGCGCGCCAATCATCTGAAAATCCTGTCGGATGGCGTCATCCTGCGGTCAGAGGCCTGCCTCGTCGCCGCGCGGCGCGAACGCGACGCGGCGGATCAGTCTGCGCTGGCGGAGATAGCCGGCAGGGTGAGAAATGTCGCCGGCCCGAAGCAATGAGGTTTGCTTAAGCCATCACCGTATCCCGTAATGCGCGCAAAATGCCGGCGAGCTCGCGGCATTCCTCCTGGCGCGGGCTGTTGCGGCGCCAGGCCAGCGCGATCTCGCGCGACGGCACCGGCTCGGCGAAGGGCACGATCTTCAGGTCGCGGATCACCTGGCTGGACTCGGCGGCCATTTCGGGAATGAGAGTGACGCCCAGCCCATGGCCGACCATCTGCAAAAGCGTGGTCAGACTGGTCGCGCCGTAGCTGGAAAGCGCCGTCGGCCGCACGCTGCCGCAGATCTTCAGTGCCTGGTCGCGCAGGCAGTGGCCTTCCTCCAGCAGCATCAGCCGCTCCAATGCCGGGCTCTCCGGCGGCACCGGCGGCGCCACGAAATCGGCGTCCTGCTCGGGCACGGCGAGAAAGAAGCGGTCGTCGAACAGCGTTTCCGTCACCAATCCAGGATGGTCGAGCGGCAGTGCTGCCACGAAACCATCGATGCGGCCGGCTGCGGTCTCCGTCACCAGCGCCATGGTCACCGCCTCGCGCAGCTCCAGTTGCAACTCCGGAAACCGCTGCTTCAGTTCCGGCAGCACCTGCGGCAGCAGGTAGGGCGCCACCGTCGGGATCATGCCCAAGCGGAACCGCCCCTGCATGGTGCGCCGGCCGCGCCGGGCGACGGCTTCGACCTCGCGGATTTGCGCCAGGATGGATTCGATACGCGGCTGCAAGGCGGCGGCCTCCTCGGTCAGCCGCACCGAGCGCCCGCCGCGCTCGAACAGGCGGCAGCCCAGCCGTTCCTCCAGTTCGGCGATCTGCGCCGACAGCGCCGGCTGCGTCACCCCAGCAAGCTCGGCGGCCCGGCCGAAATGCAGCGTCTGGGCCAGCGCATCGAAATACAGCATCTGGCGGATGGTCAGGTTTGTCATAACCAAAACCTATCGGAAAAATCAGGAAAGGCAATTTGTCATTATCGACGGAAGGTCGTAGTCTGGAATTGTTCCAGATTGCTCGGCCTTCCCCACCCGGCGTCTGGTCGATCCTTTCAGCAAGAACCCACCGAATTAGGGAGGCAGGAGAAAGCCATGGACGCGAAAACGGATGACAAAGGCCCCGGCAAGTGCCCGGTGGATCATGGCCAACGGACGAACCGGGAGTGGTGGCCCAAGCAGCTCAATGTTGATCTCCTCCACCAGCATTCCTCGCGTTCCAACCCGTTGGGCGAGGAGTTCGACTATGCCGAGGAGTTCAAGAAGCTCGACTACGAGGCGCTGAAGAACGACCTGCGCAAGCTGATGACCGACTCGCAGGACTGGTGGCCGGCCGACTTCGGCCACTATGGCCCTCAGTTCATCCGCATGTCGTGGCATGCCGCCGGCACGTATCGCCTCGCCGACGGCCGCGGTGGCGGCGGACGTGGGCAGCAGCGCTTCGCACCGCTCAATTCGTGGCCGGACAACGTCAACATCGACAAGTCGCGCCGCCTTCTCTGGCCGATCAAGCAGAAATACGGCAAGAGCATCTCCTGGGCCGACCTGCTCATCCTCACCGGCAACGTCGCGCTCGAGACCATGGGCTTCCGCACTTTCGGTTTTGCAGGCGGCCGCGCGGATACCTGGGAACCCGATCAGGACATCAACTGGGGCGATGAGGGCGCATGGCTCGCCCATCGCAAGCTGGAGCAGTTTGCGAACCCGCTCGGCGCCACCGAAATGGGCCTCATCTACGTCAACCCCGAGGGACCGAACGCCAGCGGCGACCCGCTCGAGGCGGCGGCTTTCATCCGCGAGACCTTCGCGCGCATGGCCATGGACGACGAGGAAACCGTCGCGCTCATCGCCGGCGGCCATACGTTCGGCAAGACGCACGGCGCAAGCGAGACCTCGTTCGTCGGTCCGGTTCCCGAGGATGCAGACGTCGAGTCGCAGGGCCTGGGCTGGATCAGCAGCTATGGCACCGGCCACGGCGGCGATGCTATCAGCAGCGGCATCGAAGTCACCTGGACGCAACTGCCGACCCAGTGGACCAACCTGTTCTTCGAGAACCTGTTCAAATACGAGTGGGTGCAGACCCGCAGCCCCGCCGGCGCAATCCAGTGGGAGGCCAAGGACGGGCCGGACGATGTTCCGCTCGCATTTGACAAGTCGAAGAAGCAGAAGCCGCGGATGCTGACGACGGACCTGTCGCTGCGCTTCGACCCCATCTATGAGAAGATCTCGCGCCGCTTCCTGCAGAACCCGCAGGCGTTCGCCGAGGCTTTTGCCCGCGCCTGGTTCAAGCTCACGCATCGCGATCTCGGGCCGCGCTCGCGCTATCTCGGCCCGGAAGTGCCGAAGGAAGTGCTGATCTGGCAGGATCCGGTGCCGGCCGTAGACCATCCGCTGGTCAATGCCGCCGACGTTGCCGCGCTCAAGGCCAAGGTGCTGGAGTCGGGTCTGACCGTGTCCGAACTGGTCGGCACGGCCTGGGCCTCGGCCTCCACCTTCCGCGGCGGCGACAAGCGCGGCGGCGCCAACGGCGCGCGCATCCGCCTCGAACCGCAGAAGGATTGGGAGGTCAACCGCCCCGACCAGCTCGCCAAGGTTCTGAAGACACTTGAGCGCATCCGGTTCGAGTTCGGCCAGGAGGCGGCGGGCGGCAAGAAGATCTCGCTTGCCGACCTGATCGTGCTGGCCGGCAATGCCGGCGTCGAGCAGGCCGCGAAGGCCGCCGGCCACGACGTGACGGTTCCGTTCTCGCCGGGCCGCACCGACGCCACCCAGGACCAGACCGACATCCATGCGTTCGACGTCATGGAGCCGCAGGCGGACGGGTTCCGCAACTACCAGACGGCGACGCTCAGAGTGCCCGCCGAGGTAGCCCTGATCGACAAGGCGCAGCTGCTGACGCTGACCGCGCCTGAACTTACCGTCCTGATCGGCGGCCTGCGCGCGATCAACATCAATGCTGATGGCTCGACGCATGGCGTGCTCACCGACCGGCCGGGTGCGCTCACCACCGACTTCTTCGTCAATCTGCTCGACATGGGCACACAGTGGAAGGCGGTCTCGGAAGCCAAGGATATCTTCGAAGGCACCGATCGCAAGACCGGCCAGCTAAAGTGGCTCGGCACCCGCGTCGACCTCGTCTTCGGCTCGAACTCGCAGCTCAGGGCGCTGGCCGAGGTCTATGCCGAGAGCGACGCCAAGGAGAAGTTCGTCAAGGACTTCGTCGCGGCCTGGACCAAGGTGATGAACGCCGACCGCTTCGACCTCGTCTGATCGGCAACATCGCCGGCGGTACGGGAAGCGGCAAGGAACAAGCCGCTTCCGTCAATCTGGCGGCGAGAACGCTGCAAAGGCCGGGGCAATCGTCCCGGCCTTTTCGTTTGAATGCAGGTCTTATGCGCGCTCGCCGGCGGGCATGGCGCCCAGTTCCGCCCGCGCATCGGCAATCGTCGCGGCATACTGGACGCGCGGCGGCCGCACGCCATGGGTCAGGAGCATGCGCCGCACCGCCGGCGATGCGCCGGTGATGAAGAAGCGGATACCGCGCCTTTCAGCCTTGCGCGCCGACTGTTCGATGATGTTGGCGGCGGTCGAGTCGAGGACGGGAACCGCCGAGAAATCGAGGATGAAGCTGCTGTGCCTGTCGGCGATGCGGTCGAGCGTTGTGCCGACCGTCGAGGCTGCACCGAAGAAGAATGCGCCGGACAGGCGGTAGATCACCAGATCCGGACCACCCTCGGCTTCGGCATGATAAGGTTGCCGATCGCCGTTTTCGCTGTCGGCGACGTCCTGCACGCCAAGCGGCGTCTGTGCCTCGAAAGCCACGCTCCTGGACATCCGGTCGATGAACAGCAGCGCGCCGAGCGCGAAGCCGACCACGATGCCCTCGGTCAAGTCGCGGAAGACGACCAGTCCGAAGGTAACGACGAGCACGATCGCATCCCCCCAGGACGAGCGCAGGAGGGCGACGAATGCGTCGCGCTCGACCATGTTGAAGGCCACCACCGCGAGCACGCCGGCCAGGGCAGAGAGCGGTATGTAGCTGGCGAGCGGCGCGGCGAGCAGCATGAAAACCAGCAGGAAGACGGAGTGGGCCATTCCCGCCACAGGGCTTTCGGCGCCGGAGCGCACATTGGTCGCCGTGCGGGCGATGGTTCCGGTTACGCAGATACCGCCGAAAAGCGCTGATCCGATATTGGCGAAACCCTGCGCCACCAGTTCGCAATTGGAGCGATGGCGGCGGCCGGTCATGCCGTCGGCGACCACCGCCGACAGCAGCGATTCGATCGCCCCCAGAAGCGTGAAGGAGATGGCGGAAGGCAACACGGCCATCACCTTGTCGAGCGAGAATGCCGGCAAGGCCGGAGCGGGCAGCGTGCGCGGAATGCCGCCAAACTTGGTGCCGATGGTTTCGACCGGCAGCCCTAGCACCGCCGCGGCAACCGACGCGACAAGCACGGCGATCAGCAGGCCTGGCCAGGTCGGTCGCAGGCGTCGCAGGACGAGGATCGCAGCGATAGTGAGCAGCGATACCCCGATCGTCGCCATGTTCGCGGTCGAGGCGACGCCGGCCAGCGCCATCAGCTTCGGCACGAACGGGCCTGGCTCCGGACCGGACAGGGTCAGTCCGAACAATTCGCCGATCTGGCTGGAAAAAATGATGACCGCGATGCCGGCGGTGAACCCTACGGTCACGGGATAAGGGATGAATTTGACGAAGGTGCCGAGCCGGGCGTAGCCGATCGCCGCCAGCATCACGCCCGACATCATCGTCGCCAGGATCAGGCCGTCGACGCCGTGCGCCTGCACGGTGGCCGATACAAGCACGATGAAGGCGCCTGCCGGGCCGCCGATCTGGAAGCGGCTGCCGCCCAGCAGCGACACCAGGAAACCGCCGACGATGGCGGTATAGAGCCCGCGATCCGGCGACACGCCGGAGGCGATGGCAATCGCCATCGACAGCGGCAGCGCGACGATGGCCACGGTCAGGCCGGAGACAAGATCGCGTCGCAGCCGCTCGCGGCCATAGCCTTCACGCAGCACCGTCACCAGCTTGGGCGTGAACATCTCCCGGAAGCCTGGCCTGTGCTCCCGCGTCACCTGATCGGACATATGCACCATGTGCGTGCTCTTCTTGGAAAGTGATCAAAAGCCCTTCAACGCGATCGGCCGAGCCGCCGTACCGAATCTATCAGCCTGTTCCCGGCCGCGGCGGGACGGCGGAAACGCGAAGCCGCACGCCACGGCCGCCACCGTCGCTGCGTTGCTGTTCGCCGATCAGTTCGATGCCTGCCACGGCCAGCGCCTCCACGACCTTCGTCAGCGTATCGACCACGCCCCGCACATTGCCTTCGCTCGCTTCCATTCTCTGGATGGTCGCCAGCGAGACGCCCGACAGTTCGGCCAGGCGCGCCTGGTCAATCCCAAGGAGGGCGCGCGCCGCTCGCATCTGTCCGGCTGTGATCAAATCCGATGCTCCCGTTCAGCGCATTAGTATAGAAGCTCCAAGGCGTATCATTCAAGTATTTTACGGCACTATTGCCCGATCAAGCCTGCATGGATCTCAACTCGGTCTGCATCGCCAGTCGGCTGTCGGTTGCCCAATCCCTCCCGGCCCTGTAGCAAGGCGCCGAACGGGCAACCGAAGCGGGATAATCACCATGAGACTGGGCGGACGGCTGGCTGCGGCCATCGAAGTGCTCGACGATATCGCGCGGCGGCACCGGCCGGCGGCGGATGCGTTGAAGGACTGGGGACTGTCGCACCGTTTCGCCGGCGCCGGCGACCGGGCGGCTATCGGCAACATCGTCTATGACGCGCTGCGCCGCAAGCGCTCGGCGGCCTGGCTGTTCGGCGCCGATACGTCCCGCGCGCTCGCCTTCGGCGCGCTGCTGCTGGAATGGACGGAGACGCCCGAGGCGATCAACCGCGCCCTCGACGGGGACCGCTTCGGCCCGGCGCCGCTCGACCAGGCCGAGCTGGACACCCTGACGTCAAACAATCTCGACAATGCCCCGGCCATCGTCCGGGCGGACTGTCCGGACTGGTGCGAGCCCCTGCTCGAGCGGACCTTCGGCGACGACTGGGCCGAGGAAGGGCGCGCTCTTGCCGGCCGGCCGCCGCTCGACCTGCGCGTCAACACGCTGATGTCGGACCGGACCCGCGTGCTCGCCGAACTGGAACAGACGGGCGCCGCGGCGACAGCGCTCGCGCCGCAAGGCATACGCATCCCGCCGATCGCCGCCGATGGCCGCCATCCCAACGTGCAGGCCGAGCCAGCCTTCCAGAAGGGTTGGTTCGAGGTGCAGGACGAGGGTTCGCAGGCGGCCGCCACGCTCGCCGGCGCAAATCCCGGCATGCAGGTGCTCGACTTCTGCGCCGGCGCCGGCGGCAAGACGCTGGCGCTGGCCGCCGCAATGCAGAACAAGGGCCAGATCTTCGCCTACGACGCCGAGAAGGCGCGGCTGGCGCCGATCTTCGACCGTATCCGCCGCGCCGGGGTGCGCAACGTCCAGGTTCTGTCCAAACCGGCGGAAATCGCAAAACTTGCCGGCCAGATCGATCTCGTGCTGATCGACGCGCCCTGCACGGGAAGCGGCACCTGGCGGCGGCGGCCCGACGCAAAATGGCGGCTGACCCAGCGCCAGCTCGACGTGCGCACCGGCGAGCAGGCGCGGATTCTCGAAGACGCCAAAACCTACCTCAAGCCGGGCGGGCATCTCGCCTATATCACCTGCTCGGTTTTCCGCGAGGAGAACCACGACCAGATCGCCCGTTTCCTCGATGCCAACCCGGATTTTTTGCCGGCCGATCACGAAGCGCTGTTCGAGCAGCGGTTTCCCGGAAAATCGACCACCCCGCGGATCGAAAAGCACGGCGGCATCGTGCTGTCGCCGCTCAGCACCGGCACGGACGGTTTTTATTTCGCCATGCTTCGCCGCGCCGGCTGAACCTTAGTCGATGCTGCGATGCAGCAAAATGATTTGCCTACCTGTCACGGCTTTGTCATAAGCGAGGCTAGGAGGCAAAGACGATGGCGGCAAAGATCGTGCCCGGCGTGGATTTCGAGGAACGCGTTCGCGCATCCTTCGCGCGCCAGAACGTGATGACGACGATGAGGGCGGAGCTCACCAGCGTGACGCCAGGCATCGTCGAGATCGAGATGCCGTTCTCGGAGGCGCTGACCCAGCAGCACGGTTTCCTGCACGCCGGCATCATTTCGGCCGCGCTGGATTCGGCCTGCGGCTACGCTGCCTTCTCGCTGATGCCGGAAAACGCGGCGGTGCTCACCATCGAGTTCAAGGTCAACCTGTTGGCCCCAGGCCGGGGCGAACGTTTCCTGTTCCGCGGCTCGGTGACGAAACCCGGCCGCACCATCATCGTCGCCGACGGCCAGGCCTATGCGTTTGCCGCCGACGGCGAGGCAAAACTCATCGCCACCATGACCGGCACGATGATGACGGTCACCGGACGGCAGGGCATCGAAGGCTAAACGTTAGGCGATCGACTTGCCGCGCAGCGCGGGCCTTTTGAAAGCCGCCCTCGCCGTCTCTATCGGCGCGCGGCAATGGCAGCCCTCGATATGGTCGTTGACCAGCCCCATCGCCTGCATGAAGGCATAGACCGTGGTCGGCCCGACAAAACTCCAGCCGCGTTTCTTCAGTTCCTTTGATATCTTCGCCGAAACTTCGGTCTTCGGCATGGCGACGACAGCGGCGTGATCCACCTTCGCCGGCCGCTGCCCGTCCCGCGGCTCGAACTGCCAGAACCAGGCGGCCAGCGAACCCGCCTCGGCAATCAATTCCCTCGCGCGCCTAGCATTGTTGATCGTCGATTCGATCTTGCCGCGATGGCGGATGATGCCGGCGTCCTGCAGCAGCCGCTCGACATCCGCCTCGCCGAATTCGGCCACCTTGTCGAAGTCGAAGCTGGCGAAGGCGGCGCGAAAATTCTCGCGCTTGCGCAGGATAGTCAGCCAGGACAGGCCGGACTGGAAACCCTCCAGGCAGATTTTTTCGAACAACCGACGGTCGTCGGTGACGGGACGGCCCCATTCGTGGTCGTGATAGTGCCTGTAATCCTCGAGATCGCCCGCCCAGGCGCAGCGGATCACCCCATCCGAACCCTCGACCAATCCCGTCATGCCGCTTCTCCTCGCCGAAAACCGCTGGTTAACGCGTTTTTTCGCCTGTTGACCGCGCCTTTACCAAATCGCTGAACGCGCCGGTAACCACACTGAAAGGTTTACGGAAATCCCGGCTTTTTAGGCAACCCGATTCACTTTTCGGTTTCCGATTGCCGTCACGCTCCTGACATGACGGAGCGAGAGCGCCCCGCCGTGTCACCGTTTCGCGAGTTGTGTGTTGACGAGTACGCGCAAGATGAAAAGCAGCTTTCTCTTTTTGACCTCGGCCATGTTTCTTGGCCTCGCAATGGCGCCGGCCGGCGCCCAGGACCGCTACGCCCAGCGCCCGCCGGTGGTCGTCAGCCCCGATCTTTCCGCTCCCTGGGTCATTCAGCTCGGCAACCAGCCCGGCCGCAGGATCGTGCAGCGCGAAGCCGGCTTCGGCGTCCGCGTCCAGCCGGGCACGCAGCGGCGCGTGATGCGCGGCGAGCCAGCCCAGCAGCCGCGGCGCGGCGCGCGCAACCAAGGCTTCAACTGGTTCGGCCAGGACCCGGTTCGCACCGCCGCCGTGGCCGCACCGCGCAAGAAGCAGATCCAGCCGCAGATGGACCCGATCTACCTGCCGCAGCAGGTTGAGTACACGGGATCGGAAAAGCCCGGCACGATCGTCATCGATACCGCCTCGAAATTCCTCTACCTCGTCCAGTCCGGCGGCAAGGCGCGTCGCTACGGCGTCGGCGTCGGCCAGGAAGGCATGGTGTGGACCGGCACGCAGAAGATTTCGCGCAAGGCCGAATGGCCGGACTGGCGCCCGCCCTCGGAAATGATCGTTCGCGAACGCGCAAAAGGCCGCCATTTGCCCACCTACATGGCCGGCGGCCCGGAAAACCCGCTCGGCGCGCGCGCCATGTATCTCGGCTCGACGCTCTACCGCATCCACGGCACCAACGCACCCTGGACGATCGGCACGAACGTGTCATCGGGCTGCATCCGCCTGCGCAACGAGGACGTGGTCGACCTCTACGAACGCGTCGGCGTCGGCACCAGGGTGGTCGTCATATAGCGGACCGGGGAGACCGCGCTCGCGGGGGCGGCGCGGCTGGAGGAAGCGGTGGGGGCCGCTTCCGGACCGGGGGCAAGGGCAGCGCGGGCAACCGCGCTGCCCTTTCGTTTTCCTGCAACAAACCTTCGACAGAGTGCGCTTGCGACGAAGCCGGCAGCGCTTCGACCGCTTGGCACCGCCCGGTTTCGTCCGGCGAAGGATGGAGCAGGCATGACAGCACGGTCGGTTTTTCTGGCACTGGGTGCACTGGTGGCGCTGGCTCCGACACGGGCGTGCGCCGAAATCGTGATCTCCGCCTATGGCGGCATCCAGGGCGCTTTCGAGAGCGGCGTGTCGGGCTCCGACCCGGCGCCCGGCGGCGTCGGCGACTTCGATTTCGACCAGCGCTGGGAGGGAAAATCGTTCGAGACTCCACCCTATTGGGGCGTGCGCGGCACCTGGTGGATCGACAGCATGCCGGCCTGGGGCGTCTCGCTCGACTACACCCATGCGAAAGTCTATGCCGACCCGATGCCGGACGGCTGGAAAACCTTCGAATTCACCGACGGCCTGAACATCATCACGCTTAACGCGCTCTATCGTTTCCGCGAGGACGGCCGCGCCTGGACACCCTATCTCGGCGCCGGCGCCGGCCTCTCCATCCCGCATGTCGAGGTGCAGACCGCCGACAGCGCGCCGAAAACCTTCGAATATCAGGTCGCCGGACCGGCCTTCCAGATCCAGGCCGGCATCGACTACGCGGTCAACGACTGGCTGTCGGTGTTCGGCGAATACAAGGGCAACTACACGATCAACGACGTTGACCTCAAAGGCGGCGGCAGCCTGAAGGCCGATATTTTCACCAACGCCTTCAATCTCGGCCTGTCCTATCACTGGAAAAAGGCTTCTTGCCACTAGAACACTCTAAGGGTGGCGAAGGACCCGTGACGCCCAAGCTCCTCATCGCCGCGCCGCCCGAAATCATGCCGCCTTTTCGCATTGCACCAAAAGGTGTCTCGCCAGCCGGGTTTCCACCCTATAAGGACCCCCATGCCAATGGCCGTGCCCGCCGCCGCGATCTCCCCGGCTGGCCCCGTCCATGCTGCTGGAGCCCCTGATGCCGACTTCCGACGACCACCGATACCTGAAGGGCGCGCCGGTCGCCGCCCGCATCCTCGCCGAGGTGCGCGCGCAGGCGGAACGCGCGGCGGCCGAAGGGTTTCGGCCCAAACTCGTTTCGATCACCGTCGGCGATGTCGCCGCCGTCGACGTCTATGTCCGCAACCAGCGCTCGAAGGCCGAGGCCGCCGGCATCGATTTCGACGAGCGACGTTTTCCCGCCGATATCTCGGCCGGCCAGTTGGAAGCCGCCATCAGCGGCATGAACCTCGATCCGCGCGTCACCGGCATCATCATCCAGCGTCCCGTGCCGGCCCACATCCCGATCAAGGCGATCCAGGGCGCGATCCATCCGCTCAAGGACGTTGAGGGAATGCATCCAGCGTCCATCGGCAACATCGTCTACAACGAACTCGATCTCGCCCCCTGCACGGCGGCTGCCTCGGTCGAGATGCTGAAGGCGACCGGCCTCGACCTCAGAGGCCTTGAAGTGGTCGTCGTCGGCCACTCCGAGATCGTCGGCAAGCCTATTGCTTTCCTGCTGATGAGCGAAGGCGCCACTGTGACCGTCTGCCACCATATGACGCGCTCCGTCGCCGCGCACGCCCGCCGCGCCGACGCGCTGTTCGTGGCGGTCGGCAAGCCGCGACTGATCAAGGCCGACATGGTCAAGCCCGGAGCCGCCGTGATCGACATCGGTATCAACAGCGAAACCACCGCCGACGGCGGCACGCGTATCGTCGGCGACGTCGACACCGAAAGCGTCAAGGAAGTGGCCTCCTGGATCACGCCAGTACCGGGCGGCGTTGGCCCCGTCACCGTCGCTATCCTGCTGCGCAACACCATGGTGGCGCTGGAGCGCCAGCGGGAGCACTATCGCTCGACCTACCAATCCGGCGCGGCCAGCATGCGAAAGGTCGGCTGAAGCCCTCTGGCTTGCGGCTGCCCTGCCGGGATGACGTGCACGGCCGAATCGGCCAGTGTCGCGACTCCCTGCGCGTGACGAGGCGATGCTCGAAACTGCTCTCTATTTGCCGGTGAAACATTTCCTCGAAGGCCTTGGCTATTCGGTCAAGGGCGAGGTCGGCGGCTGCGATCTGGTGGCGCTCGGCTGCGACGAGCCGCCGGTGGTCGTCATCTGCGAGCTGAAGCTGCAGTTCAACCTCGAACTGCTGCTGCAAGGCGTCGACCGCGCCGCCGCCAGCGACGAGGTCTGGCTGGCGGCGCGTCTGTCGGCGCGCGGCAAGGGGCGCGAGGCCGACAGGCGTTTCCGCAATCTGTGCCGGCGGCTCGGCTTCGGCCTGCTCGGCGTCACCACCGACGGTGAAGTCCAGCTCCTGCTCAGCCCGGCCGCCCTGCCGCCGCGTCGCGATCCGCGCCGCCGCTCGCGGCTGGTCGACGAGCATCGCCGCCGCCAGGGCGATCCGGCAACCGGCGGCGGTTCGCGCGCGCCGATCATGACCGCCTACCGCCAGCAGGCGCTGGCCTGCGCCGCCGCCCTCGCCGAAGGCCCGAAGCGGCCGCGCGACCTCAAGCCCGGTGCGCCGAAAGCCGCTTCGATCCTGCGCCGCAATGTCTATGGCTGGTTCCTGCGGGCGGAAAGGGGCGTCTACGACCTAACGGAGGCCGGACGCCTGGCGCTGGAGCGCTGGCCGCAGCAAAGCCTGCCGCAGGCGGCGGAGTAGCAGCGTCTTGAACGCCGGCCGTCGCAGCGGCTGTAGGCGAGAAACCCGAGTTGGACAGGCCGCCGACAACCTCCCTATTGCGATCGGCCTTCAATCGCCGCCACCGCCTCCGTCACCGCCGTCTCCGGACGTACCGGAATCGAAACCGCGATCATTCGATGCGACGGAGCCTGAAAGCGGCCCTACCAGCCATGGGCGGCTCGAGGTGCGAAACCTGATCCCCAGCCAGATGGCGATCGCGATTGCGACCGGGCTCAGGAGATAAAGCAGTGCTCCCATGCACGACCTCCCCGGCTATAAGGCTTTCGGCTTCGGCCCCCCATACACCCAGTCGAGCAGCGCCACCGTATGCACCACCGGCAGTTTCGCCGCCGAAGCGATCTGGGTGATGCAGCCGATATTGCCAGTCGCCACAAGTGCGGCGCCCGTCGCCTCGATATTCCTGACCTTGCGGTCGCGCAGCCGCGCCGAAATCTCCGGCTGCAAGATGTTGTAGGTGCCGGCCGAGCCGCAGCACAGATGCCCCTCGCGCGGCTCCTTCACGGTGAAGCCGGCGCGGACCAGCAATTCCCTAGGCTGCCGCGTGATCTTTTGGCCATGCTGCATCGAGCAGGCCGAATGATAGGCAACTGTCAGGCCTGGCTTGACCGATGGCTCCGGCAGGTCGAGCGTCGCCAGAAATTCGGTCACGTCCTTTGCCAGTGCCGAAACTTTTGCCGCCTTGTCCGCATAGGCCGGATCGAGCCGCAGCATGAACCCATAATCCTTGATTGTCGTACCGCAGCCCGACGCGGTGATGATAATGGCGTCCAGTCCGCCGCTTTCAAGCTGCCGCGTCCAGGCATCGACATTTTTCCGAGCAGCCGCGAGGGCGGCCGCTTCCTTGCCCATGTGATGGACCAGCGCCCCGCAGCACCCCTCGCCTTCCGGCACCACCACCTCGACGCCCAGCCGGTTGAGCAGCCGCACCGTAGCCTCGTTGATGCCGGGCTCCAGCACCGACTGCGCGCAGCCGGTGAGCAGCGCCACCCTGCCCCGCCTTTCGCCCTTGGCTTGATGGCGACCCGGCCGCGACACCGGCGAGACCGCCGGCACGGACGCGGGCGCCAGCTTCAGCATCGCCGTCAGCGGCTTCAGCGCCGGCACTCCGGCCAGCAGGCCGGCGAAAGGCCGTCCAAACTTCGCCAGCGACAGCGCGGCGCGAAACCGCCGGGGATAAGGCAGCGTGAAAGCCAGCACCTGGCGGATCAGCCGGTCGGCCAGCGGCCTTTTGTAGCTCTGCTCGATATGGGCGCGCGCATGGTCGACCAGATGCATGTAATTCACGCCCGACGGGCAGGTCGTCATGCAGGACAGGCAGGACAGGCAGCGGTCGATATGGGTGACGATCTCCTTGTCGGCCGGCCGGCCGTTCTCCAGCATGTCCTTGATCAGGTAGATTCTTCCGCGCGGGCTATCGAGCTCGTTGCCCAGTGTCACATAGGTCGGGCAGGTCGCGGTGCAAAACCCGCAATGCACACATTTGCGCAGGATTTTTTCCGATTCCGCGACATGCGGATCGGCGAGTTGGGCGAGGGAGAAGGTGGTTTGCATTCAACTCGTTCGGTGCGGGAAATGGTTCTTCAACTCGTTCAACGCTGCGGCCAGTACAGCTTCAGCCTCTGAGCGAGTAATGGTCGGAAACTGCTCCAGAAACTCTTCAATCGAAAGATATGCAAAGAGAGTGTCGACGGGAACGCGCGATCTCTTGATGACAACAGCACCCGACATCGTGTCCAAGCGGCAACTCAGCACATCGTGAACGCTCATGATCTCCTCAACGTGAACCGTTCCGTGGGAGAGAAAGCGGCCCCATTTTACCCCATCCGTCCCGGGTTGAGGATGTTTTGCGGGTCGAACTGCTCCTTCAACCGCTTCGACAGCGCGGCCAGTGCCTGCGGCTGAGGCTCGAAGACCGGAATGGCGGCGCGGTCGGCGACATTGGCGCGCACCAGTGTCGCGTGGCCGCCGCCGAATCTTTTCACCAGCCCGCGCAGCAGCTCGGCTTCCGGGTCGCTTTCCATACGCAGCCAGGCCAGCCCGCCGGCCCAGTCATAAAAAGCCTCGACGGCTACTTCCATGCGCAGCGCCATGACCGCCTTGTGCGCCTCGCCCGGCGCCATCGACACGCGCCAGACCGGCTTCTGGCTGCCGTCGGCGAAAGGCACGCAGTCGCGCATCGCCCGCCAGATCGCCTTCGAGGCATCGCCGGAAATCTCGTCGATCCCGGCAGTGTCGCCGAACGCCTCTCGCAGATGTCTTGTCCGATAATCCACCGAAGGCCCGAACCCTTCGATGCGAAGCAGCGTCGCGGCGCTCCTGAACGCGCCGTCGCCGACCCGCGCCGCCACCGTCTCGGGCAGATGCGCCGCGCCGGAAACCTCTGCCGAGGAACCCATGACCAGCGCCATGGCCGCCACCGCCGCGTCGTCGAACAGCCCGGAGAGCACCAGCGTCGTCTCGGTCTCGGCCGCCGGCAGCACCTTGAAGGTGACGTCGGTCGCCACCGCCAGCGTGCCCCACGAGCCGGCCATCACCTTCGACAGGTCGTAGCCGGTGACGTTCTTGACCACGCGACCGCCGGACTTGAACGCCTCGCCGCGCCCCGACACGGCGTGGATGCCGAGGATATGGTCGCGCGCCGCCCCCGCCTTGATGCGCCGAGGGCCGGACAGGTTGGCCGCGAGCGCGCCGCCAATCGTGCCTCGCCCTGCCGCGCCGCCCAGCAGCGGGCCGAAATCCATTGGCTCGAAGGCCAGTTCCTGGCCGTGCTCCGCCAGCAATTTCCCAATCTCCGCCAGCGGCGTACCGGCCTTCGCCGACAGCACCAGTTCCTCCGGTTCGTAAAGCGTGACGCCCGTCAGCTTCGACAGGTCGAGCGCGTGCTCGGTCTGCGGCGGCCGGCCGATGCCGCGCTTCGAGCCGTGGCCGAGGATTTCCAGCGGCGCGTTCTCGCCGACCGCCCACTGGACGGCGGACAGAACTTCATCGGCGGAGGTGGGGGTAAAGGTGGTCAGGGATGGCTCATTTCATGGAAACGCCACGGTAAAGGTCCGCGAGGCGACAGGCGAAACCGAATTCCGGCAGGTCGATCAGATCGTCGGGAGAGCGGTAGACACGGCCGTTCCAGTCGTCAGCACGGGACCATACTTCGACGGCGTGCTCTCTCTGCGAGACGATCAGAACATGGAGGCAGCCGGGCGCGTCAGCGTATATCTCACGCTTGCGGCTGATGTGTTCGCGGGTATTGGAGTCCGACAGAACCTCGGCCGCCAGATAGAAGCCCGTGCCGTACAGCACATCTTCCACCTCGAAATCCACCACCGCCACATCGGCGATAACGCGTGTGTCCGGATGCGTTTCGACTCGTAGCGCGACCTCCTGGATGGCAAACATTTCAGGACGCCTGCTGGCGAGGGCAGCATTCAAGAGCAGCATCAGGTTTGCGCTGATACGCTGATGCGGAAGCATGGCCGGCGACATCATGAGAAACGGCACTCCGTCGATCAGTTGCCAGCGTTCCTCGCGGGGCCGGTCCTCAATGAACTCGAGGAACTGCTTCGCGGTCAGCTTGCCGGGAGGCGGGGCGATGTGAGTGTTCATGGCGATGCCTTCCTGCCTTCAGGCTACAAGACTAGCATGATGGAGAGCGAGCCCCAAACAATCCGGGAAGTGCTGGCAGGCCAGCCAGGAATTCCTATCCTCGACGACCCTCGCTGTCGTCATCAAAACCTCGGAATGTCCGGGAACGGCAGTTTTCCGCCGGAAATATGCATCCGCCCGAGCTCGGCGCAGCGGCGCAACTGCGGAAACACTTTTCCGGGATTGAGCAGATGGTTCGGGTCGAAGGCGCATTTCACCCGCATCTGCTGGTCAAGATCGGCGTCTGAAAACATCTCCGGCATCAGGTCGCGTTTTTCGACGCCGACCCCGTGCTCGCCCGTCAGCACCCCGCCGACCTTTACGCAGAGCCGCAGGATGTCGGCGCCGAAGCCCTCCGCCTTTTCCAGTTCGCCGGGCTTGTTAGCGTCGTAGAGGATCAGCGGGTGCAGGTTGCCGTCGCCGGCATGAAAGACGTTGGCGACACGCAGCCCGTATTGTTCAGAAAGCTCGCGCATGCCGGCCAGCACGCGCGGCAGTTCCTTGCGCGGGATCGTGCCGTCCATGCAGTAATAGTCCGGCGAGATGCGGCCGACCGCCGGGAACGCTGCCTTGCGCCCTGCCCAAAAACTCAGCCGCTCCTGGTCGGAGGTCGAGATGCGACAGGTGGTCGAGCCGTTGCGGAGCGCGATGGCTTCGACCAGGCCGATCAGATGGTCGACCTCGACGCCCGGCCCATCCAGTTCAACGATCAGCAGCGCCTCGCATTCCAGCGGGTAGCCCGCATGGACGAAATCCTCGGCGGCCCGGATGGCCGGCCGGTCCATCATCTCCATACCGCCGGGAATGATGCCGGCGCCGATGATGTCGGCGACGCATTGCCCGCCCTGCTCGCTGGTCGGGAAGCCGATAAGCAGGGCGCGCGCCGTCTCCGGCTTCTTCAATATCCGCACCGTCACCTCGGTGACAACGCCCAGCAGACCTTCCGAGCCGGTCATAACGCCGAGCAGATCGTAGCCTTCCGCATCCAGATGTTTTCCGCCAAGGCGCACGACCTCGCCGTTCATCAGCACCATCTCGATGCCGAGCACATTGTTGGCCGTCAGCCCGTATTTCAGGCAGTGCACGCCGCCGGAATTTTCCGCGACATTGCCGCCGATCGAGCAGGCGATCTGCGAGGACGGGTCGGGGGCGTAGTAGAAACCGTCATCCTCGACGGCGCGGGTGATGCCGAGATTGGTGACGCCCGGTTGCACCACCGCGACGCGGTTGAGATAGTCGATCTCCAGAATCTCGTTGAAGCGGCTCATCACCAGCAGCACGGCGTCCTCCAGCGGCAGCGCGCCGCCCGACAGCGAGGTGCCCGAGCCACGGGGCACAATACGGATGTTGCGTTCGTCGCAATATTTGAGGATTTTCGAAACCTGCCGCGTGGTTTCCGGCAGGACGACGACCAGCGGCAGTTGCCGATAGGCGGTCAGCCCGTCGCTCTCGAAGGCCCGCATCTCGTTAACGGTTTCGACCACGCCCTCGCCCGGCACGATCTGTCTGATATCCGCGACGATTTCGGCGCGCCGCCGCAGCGTTGCGGCATCTGGCGTCGGCATGGCTAGTCCGGACATTTTTGCACGGCCTTGGCGAGTGGTAAAAATCTTTTACCAGCAATTCCCGCAGTCGGCAAGCCGTAAATAACCGTTTTCTTTCAATATGTTATGCTTATTGTGGCCGGTCGTGTTCGCTATGCGCGCTGCGGATTCGGCGCACGCCCCACCAGACGGCGGCGATGGCAAGGGGCACGGAGGCGGCGGTGACGAGTTCGGGGGCGACGGCGTGACCGAACAGGGAGAGGCCTTTTGCGAGGTAGCCGATGAGGCCGACGACGTAATAAGAGACAGCGGCGACCGACAGCCCCTCCACGGTCTGCTGGAGGCGGAGCTGCAGTTTGGCGCGGTCGTTCATCGATTTGAGCAGCGCGCGGTTCTGCGCCTCGACCTCGACGTCGACCCAGGTGCGCAGAAGCGTTGTGGCGCGGCTGAGCTTTTCGGACAGGTTTTCCTGACGGCTCTCGACCGACTGGCAGGTGCGCATGGCAGGGGCAAGGCGCCGCTGCAAAAAACCCTTCCAGGTTTCGGCGCCGGCAATCGCCTCCTCGCCCAGCGCCTCCAGGCGCTCCTGGACGATGACGTCATAGGCGCGGCTGGCGCCGAAACGATAGAGGCTGGACGCCGCATCGGCCTCCAGTTCCGCCGCGAGTTCGGTGAGTTCGGCCAGAAGTTCCTGGCTGTTGCGGCGCGGGCTCGCTTTCATCTCCGCAGTGATCGTAGCCAATCGGTCCTCGATGCGGCGCACCCGCGCCGACAGCGATTGCGCCAGCGGCAGCCCGAGCATGGCGAGCGTCCGATAGGTCTCGATCTCCAGCAGTCGTTGCGCCAGGGCGCCGCTGCGCGCTGGTGTAAGTCCCTGATCGAGAACGACGATCCTGGTCAGCCCATCGCCGTCCTGGCGGAAATCGGTGGCGATCGCCGCCTTGCCGCCCTCGACCGTGGAATAGCAGAGCGCCGAGGGATCGAAGCCGCCGGCGAGCGCCTCTCCAGCCTTGTTCCAAGCGCGAATCTCCAGCCGAACGCCGGAAATCACGGTGCCAGGCGGCGAGAAACCGTTGCCGAACGGCGTGTCCTCAGGCTGGCGGCCGGTCTCGTCGAGCGGGCCTTCCCAGAGATAGGTCGAGAATTCGGTGTGGCGCTCCCAGCGCAGCGTCCCCTGCCCCCAGTTCATGGTGTAGTGACGCGCCTGGCGGTCCGGCGCGGCGACGCCGAGGCGGCGCGAAAGCTCGCAAAGAACCGCATGGTCGACGGCAAAACCGCCCTCGGTCATGAAGGCAAGCTGGATCAGCACGCGCGGGCGCAGCAGCATCGGATGCGGGCGGGCGTGCACCTCGCCGAGTGCCGCCGCCCGGTCGGCATGGGCGGGAAAACCCTTGACCGTGCCGGTCAGGGACGAAACGAAGTCGGGCTGCTCGGCAGTCACAGGCTCGCTCCAGGGCCGCGAAACGCCCTGTTATGGCCTTATGGCGGGGTAAAATCCAACAGGGAAAAATGCTGCATCGCACAATAATCTTTTCGCGTTGCAATATTTTTGAACTCAAGATGCCTAAGCTCTTGCTTTTGCTGGATTCCATGGTGGCTGTTCCTGCCGGGCGTCCCCGGACGGGCGAGGCCGGTTGCCGTGTTAGATTTCATGTCATGTCTCGAATAGAAAGCAATAAAAACGGCTTATTGGAGCGGTTCGCGTGTTTTGGTCCAACAGACCGGACATTGGTACCCGCTAAGCATGACTTAAGCGGCGATTTCGACCGTCGAGACATGACCTGGGACCGCTGAGAGATGACGCCAAAACCGCCCGGAGCGATTTCGCGCGTGAATGCGGGAGCAGCCGGCTTCGAAGGCTCCAAAACCCCCACTGGATAATTTATTTGACCAATTGTGAGACCTGCCCCTATGGTCCGACAAGGTTGCCGAACGGGAATTGCCTTGGACGAAATCTTTTCCAGGATCGAGCATTCGCGGACTGCCGACGAGGTGGTGCAGCAGATCGAGAGCCTCATCCTCGAGGGCGTGCTGCGCAGCGGCGACCGGCTGCCCGGCGAGCGCGAGCTTTCGCGGCTGTTCGAGGTGTCGCGGCCGATCCTGCGCGACGCGCTGAAGATCGTCGAGGGCCGCGGGCTGATCCAGACCCGCCATGGCGGCGGCACCCATGTGGCCGACGTCGTCGGCCAGGTGTTCGCGCCGCCGGTGGCGGAGCTGATCGTCAGCCATGCCAAGGCGCGGGCCGATTATCTCGAATACCGCCGCGAGATCGAAGGCATTGCCGCCGAATATGCGGCGCGGCGCATCACCGACGACGACCGCGCCTTGCTCGACCGGATCATGGCGCGCATGGCCGAGGCGCATGAGCGCGGCGATTTTTCCGAGCAGGCGGAAATCGACGTCGAGTTCCATCACGCGATCGGCGAATGCGCGCACAACATCGTGCTGCTGCACACGCTGCGCTCCTGCTACCGACTGCTTTCAGACGGCGTGTTCGAGAACCGGCTGATCGTGTTCACGCTCGCTGACGCGCGCGAAAAGCTGCTTGCGCAGCATCGCGCCATCCACGCGGCAGTGGTTGGGCACGACCCGGCCGGCGCGCGCAAGGCGGCGATGGACCACATCAGCTTCATCGAACAGGCGATGGCGCAGGCCGAGCGCACCGGCGAATGGGAGCGCGTGTCGAAACTGCGGTTGAAGCAGCGGCTTTCCGGCGAGGCGGGAAAGCGCGCGATGGGAGGGCGGGGTTAAGTGAGCAGGTTAGCCGAGGTCCGCTTTGGCCTAATGCTTGAAGCCCAAACGGCCGCGTCCTAGAGCGGTGCGTCAGGCGCCAGGTATGAGGCGATTTCTTTAAAGACGTCAGTGGAAAGATTACCCTCCATCGATGCGGTAGCGTCCATCGTGACTGAGACGGCTAACGATATCTTTCCTTCCGGCAGGTATCCCATAGTTGCGGCGTAACCAGAGAAGGAAGGGTTTTGCAGTATCCAACCGTTAATCAGGAACACTCCCAATCCGTAATATGATGTTTCAGACCATGGTTTGAAGCCTGCGATCAACGGTGCGATTTGTTCCGCATGCGATTTTGGCGTGAGCAGAGTTCCCCCGCCAATTGCCTCGGCGCTTCGCAGAACATCTCTAATAGTGGTCGTCATGACGGCACCGTCAGCCAGCGTCCATGAAGGGTTCCAGAAAGTCGATTCTTCATATCGGCCACGTTCGGCGTCGAAGGCGTGAAGCACAGGCTCGGGGATGGCCGCTGTCTGTGTGCTTTGGGTGCCGGTCAATCCCAACGGCTCGATGATCCGGGCGCGTATGAGGTCGCGCAGTGATTGGCCGGTGGCCTTCTCCATCACCGCGCCGAGAATTACAAAATTCGTGTGTGCATAAGACCAGCAGGCTCCCGGTTCACAGACTACGGGCCGCTTCAGTCCGATTTCTACAAGTTCTTCCGGTCGCCAGTGGCGGAAGGGATCCGCATGGAGATCCCGGAGGAAACCGTCGTCCGTGACATAATCTGCGTACCCGGAAGTGCCGTTGATGAGCATCCGAAGTGTGACTTGATCTGCGTTGGGATGTTCGGGGAACCAGCGGGACAACTGGTCATCAAGCGTGATCGCGCCCTCGTCCCGTAGCTGAAGGAGCACGGTGCCCATATAGGCGATCGCTATTGCGCCGTTCCTGAACTTCATGTCCGGGGCGGCCGGGACGCCAGTCATCGAGACGCCTTCGGCGAGCAGGAAAGGCGGCGAGCCATCAACGGCGAAGCCGGCAACGACTGCTTTCAACTTCAGTCCCGGCATGGCATCTCTGACGATCGCCGTCACCTTGTTGGAAGCCTGACGCACGCTCACGCAACCGTCGGACGTAACGATCTGATCCTTGGGACATGTCGGTGCGGCCACACCATCGGTTGCGATCGTGAGCCCCGCAGCCAAGCCTGCGAGCAAGAACAAATTGCGTAAAACCTGCGCTTTCATATTCCCTCCGATCACCGGTGGCATAGCCATAAGCTTCTCTTTATGTCCAACACTGGTGCCCAGGTCGTTCCGCATTGTACATCATCCGTTCTTAGCTCTCGCGCCCGCGAAGCGCGCTCTGGATGGACGGTAGCGAAGGCCAGTAGCAACGCAACGGTTTTCTGATACGCTTTCCGCCATTCCGCTTCAGGCACCTCTCATGGCGACACAATCGGACTCGACTTTCCCGGCTCCGGCTTTCTGGGCAAGGAGCCCGGCCACACTCATCGCAATCGTCTTCCTCGTGATCCTGACCTCGGGACTGCTCTTTGGATACGACCAGGGCGTGATCTCCGGTGCATTGAGCGGCATCAAGCAGGCGATGGGTCTCAGCCCTCTGCTGATCGAAGTGGTCACGAGCTGGGTCACGCTCGGGGCCTTGTTCGGTTCCCTGGCGGCTGGCGAACTTGCCGATCGCATCGGCCGCAAAAGGACGGTGCTGGCCGCGGCGGTTCTTTTCATTCTCGGCGCGCTGATCCAGGCGTTGGCCCCGCACACGCCGGTCCTGGTTGCAGGAAGGCTGATCGTCGGTTTCGGGGTTGGCGTTGCCGCTGTCGCCGCTCCCCTCTACGGCAGCGAACTGGCCCAGGCAGCCTGGAGAGGCCGCCTCGTCTCGGCCTATCAGATGGCGATCACCGTCGGCATTTTTCTCGCCTATCTGGTCAACGGCGCGCTCTCGGACGGCGCCGACTGGCGCTTGATGCTGGGGCTGGCCGCGGTTCCCGGACTATTGCTGGCCGTCTTTGCGCTCGCGGCGCCGGAATCGCCGCGCTGGCTGATCAAGCAGGGTCGGCGGGAGGCCGCGGGCACCATTCTGGCCCGCCTCCTCGGCAAGGATGACTACCAGGCCGAATTGAGCGAGATCGAAAACGCGCTGCGCCTGGAGACCAAGGCCGTTTCGTGGCGCGAGGTGTTCCAGCCGGTCTATCGAAAGCCGCTCGCCATCGGGATCGGGCTGGCGGTGTTCCAGCAGGTCACCGGCATCAACGCCATCATCTACTATGCAAACCCCATTTTTGCCGCCTCGGGCTTTGCGACGCCCGCGGCACAGGCCGCCGCGACAACCTGGGGCATAGGCGCTACGAACGTGCTGGCGACGCTGATCGCAATCGCATTCATCGACAGGATCGGGCGCGTGCCGCTGCTACTCGCGGGACTGATCGGCATGGGCGCAAGCCTGGCGACCGTGGGCCTCGCCTTCCGTTTTTTCGAGACATCCGGCGATGGGTCCAACTATGGAGCGATCATCACGGTCGTCGCCCTCGTCATCTTCATCGCGTCCTTTGCATTTTCCCTCGGTCCCGTCGTGTGGACGGTCATCAACGAGATCTTTCCGAGCCGTATCAGAAGCCGGGGCGTTGCGATTGCGACGGCGGTCAACTGGGGAGCCGCGTTCCTGGTCAGCGAATTTTTCCTGTCTCTTGTCGAGGTGGCGGGCAGGCCGGCCACCTTCTGGCTGTTCGCGGCGCTTTGCCTGCTCGGATGGATATGGATCTATCGCAAGGTCCCCGAGACGAAGGGGCGCTCGCTGGAGGAAATCGAGCGACTTTGGCACGATTGACCTGCCCCTGAAAAAAATCCACGAAGCGGACGAAATTTCAGGATATCGGCCGCCGAGTCCTAACGGTATGGCTGGGCTTGATCGGCACAGTAAGCGGCATGATATGGCCAGCGTAAATCTCGATACCCCGCAGACCTTGATGACTGACGGCATCCACTTCCTCGACGCGCGCGGGCCGGACGGCGTAAGACTGTACGCCATCGGCGACGTGCATGGGCGGCTCGACCTTTTGGAGCGGATGCATGAGCGCATCGCCGGCGAGATTTTTTTGGACAAGGTCGCCGACTGGCGCATCATCCATCTCGGCGACTATGTCGACCGCGGCCCGGATTCGCGCGGCGTGATCGACTTCCTGATCGCGGCCTGCGCGCGCGACCAGCGCATGATCGCACTCGCCGGCAACCACGACATGGGTTTTCTCGAATTCCTGGAAGAGGCCGACGGCGGCGGGCTGTTCGCCCGCTACGGCGGCAGGGAGACGGCAAAATCCTATGGCGTCGACGCGCACTTCCACAGCCCGGACGCGTTGCGGCTGACCTGGGCCGAACTGCGGTGCGAGGTGCCGGGAAAGCACCGGGCGTTCATGCTGAACCTGCGCTTTTCAATCGGCTTCGGCGATTTCTTCTTCTGCCATGCCGGCATTCGCCCCGGCGTGCCGCTCAACCGGCAGGATCCCGACCACCTGATCTGGATCCGCAACGAATTCCTGGACTGGCCGGACTTGCACCCGAAGGTGATCGTGCACGGCCACACGATGACGGACGCCCCGGAAGTGCTGGCCAACCGCGTCAATGTCGACACGGGGGCGTGGCGCTCCGGCGTGCTGACCGCCCTGGTGATCGACGGCGCGGAAAAGCGACTGATCACGGCGCAGGCCTGAATTTCCGGAAAAACCCAGCCACTAGGGCCGAGAGGGATCAGTGCGTGGCGGCGACCACGCCATAACCGTCGACGACGGCCTGCTGGCTGCCGGCATCGACCGAATAAACGCCCAGCCCGAACAGGACGATGGCGACAAGCATGGCAAAGGAAAGGAGCGCGGGACGCAAGGCGGTGATCTCGGTTGAATTCTCTTAAACTCTTACGAGCGGATGGTTACGATTCTGTTGCCGACCCCGTCGCGAGGCGGGCTTCTAGGCTGAGTAAACGCGCAAAGCCACGCAAATATCCATGCATGATGCAGAGTGTTTTGAAGCGTGATTTTTATGTCACGGCCTTGAGGGGCGGGGATTTCGAAAAAGCAGGCAAATCCCACTCAGATCATGCTGACCCAGGCGCGGGCCAGCGCAAGGCCGGCGGCGTCGGCCCCGGGTCCGTGGCGCGCCGCCTCGGCCTCATAGCGCCCCGGCCACTCCGGCTGGTTTTTGGCAATGGTGGTGGCGAAGGCGGCGTTCCATTCGCGCACCAGTTTTCGGTCGGCCTCGAAATGGAACTGTATGCCATAAGTGGCGCGGCCAACGCGAAAAGCCTGGTTCCTGGCCACGTTGCTCGACGCCAGATGCAGCGCACCGGCTGGCAGCGAAAACGTGTCGTCGTGCCACTGGAAGATCGAGAAATCGCGCGGCGCGTGGCGCAGCACGGGATCGGCCGCGCCCTCGTCGGTGAGACTGACCGGACACCAGCCGAATTCGCTCGCCCCGCCGATCTGGTTTTTTCCACCGAAGGCGCGGGCCAGCAACTGGCTGCCGAGGCAGATGCCGAGCACGGCCTTGTCCCTGGCGGAAAAATCGCGGGAGAGTTCGAGCAGCGGCGGGATGTAGGGATATTCGTCGTCGGCCAGCGCGTTCTGGCCGCCGCCAAGCACGACCGCCGCATCGTAACCGTCCGAACTTTCCGGCACGGCGTCGCCACGGTGCGCCATGCGCAGGTCGATCTCGGCGCCCGCCTCGCCGAGCGCGGTCGCCACCTGGCCCAGCCCGCTGCCGTCAAAATTCTGGATGACTAGAACCCGCATCGGCCCGCCTGTTTCGGAATGCAACGCTTTTGGCGTTCGATATCATGCGGCCTGATCGGAATGAATAGACCAGAACGGGACCTTGCCATGCCGCTGCAGAACCGTGTCGATCCGTTCGGCGAAATCCATGCCGTCGCGGCGCGCGGGCTGTTTACCGGGAACCGCGGCGTCATCCACGACCCGGATACGAAGACGCTACTGAAGCGGCGCTGGACGACCAAGGCGTGGCTGATCTGCGAATGCGAATTTCGGGGTCGTAAGCGCGAAGTGATGGGGCGCAACGCGCCATCTGGCAATGCCGGGTGGACCGAACTGTTCTTCCTCGACGAGGTGACGGCGCTCGCCGCCGGCCACCGCCCCTGCTTCTACTGCCGGCGCGAACGGGCGAGGGAATTTTCCGACTGTTTCGCCGCCGGAAACGGGCTTTTGCGGCCGAAAGTGACCGAAATCGACGCGGTTCTGCATGAGCAGCGCCTCGCGTCGGGTGGAATCCCCAGGCAATTGACCTCGGAAGAGGCCGCGCAACTGCCGGACGGCACGATGGTTTTCCACGATGGCGTCGCGTACGCGCTCCGCGGAAAGCGGGCGCTGCGCTGGTCGTTCGAGGGCTACGCCGACGCCGGCCCGCTTGAAAGGCTCGGCGCGCTCCGCCTGCTCACGCCGCCGGCCACGGTGGCCGCCCTGCAACGCGGATACGAGCCAGTGTGGAGCCCCAGGAGCGGATAGGCCCGCCTAACTGTCCGGCTTGACGCCGGCCTTTTCATGTATCATATGAAGTTACATGAGACATGACAGCCGGCTTTCGGCCACCCTTCACGCGCTGCTGCATATGGCCGAACAGGACCGGCCAATGACCTCCGGCGAACTGGCATTGTGCATGGGCACCAATCCGGTGGTCGTGCGGCGCACCATGGCGGGGCTGCGCGAGGTCGGGTTCGTCCGCTCCGAAAAGGGGCATGGCGGCGGCTGGGAGATCGCCTGCGATCTCGCCGCCGTGACGCTGAGGGAAGTCTACGATGCGTTGGGAGCCCCAACCCTGCTGGCCATCGGTGTGCATATCGAAAGCCCGTCCTGCCTGATCGAACAGGCCGTCAACCGCGCGCTGACCCCTGCCTTCGCCGAAGCCGAAGCGCTGCTGATCAGCCGCCTGGGCACGGTGACGCTGGCGGCGCTGGCCGAGGACTTTTCCCGCCACGCCGCTGCCCACCGGGCTCACAGACAGGAGAAAGCTTGATGTTCGACGCGATCGTCATTGGCGGCAGCTATGCCGGTCTCTCCGCCGCCCTGCAGCTCGCCCGCGCGCGGCGCAACGTGCTGGTGATCGATGGCGGCCAGCGGCGCAACCGCTTCGCCGCGACCTCGCACGGTTTTCTCGGCCAGGACGGCCGGGCGCCCGGCGACATCGTGGCCGATGCCCGCGCCCAGCTCATGGCCTATCCGACGGTTGACTGGATCGACGGCAAGGCGAGCACCGCCGAGGCGATAGGGCCGGTATTTGCGGTGGAGACCGAGGACGGCGAGAGCCTGGAGGCAAGGCGTATCGTGCTGGCGGTCGGCGTTACCGACGAGCTGCCGGAAATCCCGGGCCTCCCCGAACGCTGGGGCAAAAGCGTGTTCCACTGCCCCTATTGCCACGGCTACGAGCTGGGGGACGGGCCTATCGGCGTGCTGGCGGTGTCGGCCATGTCGATGCATCACGCATCGATGCTGCCGGACTGGGGAAAGACCAAGCTGTTCGTCAACGGCGCGTTCGAGCTCGATGAAGACCGCATGGACGAGTTGCGCCGGCGTTCGGTGGCGATCGAGCGCGAGCCGGTGGTGCGGATTTCCGGCGAGCGGGCCGATGTCGAATTGCGCGACGGCCGGGTCGTTCCGCTTGCCGGCCTGTTCACGCTGACGCGCACGCGCCCGGCGGGGACGCTCGCCGAACAGCTCGGCTGCGACTTCGACGAAGGGCCGCTCGGCACGTTCATCCGCACAGACGGGACCAAGGAGACCACCGTGCCTGGCGTTTTTGCCGTCGGCGACGCGGCGCGCGGCGCGGGCAATGTCGCGCTGGCGGTCGGCGACGGCGCCATGGGCGGCGCCGGCACGCACCAGTCGCTGATTTTTCGCGGGGTGTAGCCGTAGTCCGCGAGGATTACGCGCCCCCTCCGCCACGCTTCGCGTGGTCGTCCTTCGGACCCTCCGCTTCGCAGGGGAGGAACCGGCGGCGCCGCCGGCACGCCCTGGATCCTCCCCCGTTTACGGGGGAGGGGGACCGCCGGGGGCGGTGGAGGGGGCATCGTTACCTAAGTAAGCACCCGCTTACGCGCCGTCGCCGCGCTGGATATCCATCAGCAGGCGCTCGGTCTTGGCGTCCTCGACCCGGTTGATGAAGCGCGAGGCCTCTTCCGCGTCGCGCAGCGTCTTGGTGATGGTGATCGAGGTGTGCACCAGCATGATCGCGGCCATCGCGTAAAAACCCTTGGCGGCGAAGCTGGCTTCCAGGAAGTAGATGCCGCCGGCCATCATGGCGGCCGCGACGCCAAAGCTCAGCATGGTGAAGGTCTTCCAGGCGCTGGAGTCTTTCGGAGTGTATGAGTTGACAGACATTTTGATGATCCTTTTCGGTTGACTGTTTCGGATTGCGGTTCTCGGTTCAGGCTCTGCGCGACCTCAAGCCGCACCGCTCATGCGTTTCGCCAGCCGTTCGAGAACGGCGTCGGCGCTGGTCCTGACCGGTGCGCCGCAGCCGGCGGCCGCCAGTTTTTCGGTCAGCGCGGCGGGGTCGCCGAACTGCTCCATTTCCTCGAGCGCGGTAGCCGCCGCGTCGATCTGGGTCTGGCGGGTCCGCAACCGCGACAGCGTCTCCTCGGCATCGCGCAGCGTCGACAGCGTCGCGCCCTGCCCGGTCTCGCGCAGCCGCTGCGTCGTATCGGTCGCCGAGACGATGCGCTGGCCGCGCTGCAGGTCGCGCAGCCGTATCTCGGAGGCGGTGACGATGCGCTTCAGCCGCGCAATTTCCGTCCCGAAGTTCTTCTGCGCTTGCTCCGACGCATCGCGTTCCGCCTCCAGCAGGCCGATCGTTTCGGCCGCTTCGCGGGCAAGCTCGTTCCTGCCCTGATCGAGTGCGGCGACAGTGCGGCTCTCGAGGTTCTCGATGCGGGCCACCAGCTTTGCGTATTGCTGGACCTCCTGCTCGTTCTGGGCGATCGCGATGGCGATGGCCTTGCGCGCCGCGGCAATCGCCTCGGCGCAGTCGCGGATCTGCTGGCGCAGGATGACCAGCGCATTGCGATCGACGATCCCCTGCCCGGCCTCATGCGTCCTGCCCCTGGCAAGAGCGAATAGTTGTTTCCACATGCTGAACTCTCCCTATGAACGTTGTTCACAAGCGAACCTTATATGATCGTGAACAACGTTCAAGATAGAAAATGAACGTCGTTCAAAATTTCGACGAGTGATGGTTAGTCCCCGCGATGCTTGGAGGCGGGCGGCCACGATCGGTGCGGCGAAAACGCGTAACCCTTTGTTAAGGGGCGGCGCCAATCCTGTTCGCAGTCATCAGGACTCGCCGTACCTGCCGATGACGTCGCAGGCTGCGGCCTCCATGGGAACCAGTGGAGGAAAAACGATGCCGGCCTCGCTTGTCGTGATCACCGGAGCTTCACGTGGCATCGGCCGGGCGCTCGCCCAGCGGTTTTCAAAGGCAGGTCATGCCCTGCTGCTGATTTCACGCCATGAGGCGGACGCGGACGGCCTGCCCGATGCAATGCACATCGTGGCCGACGTCGCCGACCATGCTGCACTGGGCGACGCCATCGCGCGTGCCGAAAAAACCTTCGGCCCGGTGGGATGCCTGATCAACAATGCGGGTTTCCTGAAGATCGGAGCGCTGCAGAACCGCGATTTTCGCGACGTCTCCTATGAGATCGACGTGCTGCTGAAGGGCGTCGTAAACGGCATACAGACCGTGCTGCCGGGCATGATCGAGCGCAAAAGCGGCACCATCATCAACATCAGTTCGATCGGCGACCGCACGCCCGGGCCGGACGGAGAGGTCTACCATGCCTGCAAGGCGGCGGTCCGCTCCTTGTCGCTGTCGCTGCAGAAGGGGCAGGCGGCCAACGGCATCCGCATCGTCAACGTCGCTCCGGGCCTGGTGAAGACCGACATCCATGCCGACATGGGAATCTCGTTCGAGGAATACCGCAAGCTGCTGGGCAACCCGAGCTTCATCGACGCCGCCGATTTCGCCGACATCGTGTTCTACTGCTGGCAGTTGCCGGTTAGCATCTGCATCCGCGACCTCGTCGTCATGCCAACCGACTCGTCTTTCGCATAGGACGGCGGACAGGCTACGCTGGACACATCGGCCGGCAGCGCTAGGAGGAGCGGATGACCACGACAATCCCGGACGGCAGATGGTCGCTCGCGGGGCGGACCGCCCTGGTCACCGGCGCGTCGAGCGGGCTCGGCCGCCATTTCGCCGGCGTGCTGGCGGCGGCCGGGGCGTCGGTCATTCTCGCGGCGCGGCGCGCGGACAGGCTGCGCGACGCCTGCGCCGAGATCGAGGCCGCCGGCGGGACGGCGACGGCCGTGGCGCTCGACGTCACCCGGCCGGATTCAATCGCTGCCGTGTTCGCGGAGTTCGCGCCGGACATCGTCGTCAACAATGCCGGCATCGGTATCGCCGGCAAGGCGCTCGACTTCCCGGCCGAGGACTGGGATGCGGTCGTCGACACCAATCTGAAGGGCGCGTTCCTTGTGGCGCAGGCGGCGGCGCGGCGCATGGCCGCCGGAAGCGGCGGGTCGATCGTCAACATCGCGTCGATCCTCGGCCACAGGGTCGCCGGACAACTCGCCGCCTATTCGGCCTCCAAGGCCGGGCTGGTGCAATTGACCAGGTCGCTCGCACTCGAATGGGCGCGGCATGGGATACGGGTCAACGCGATTTGCCCGGGATATTTCTCGACCGAGATCAACGACGGTTTCTTCGCCAGCGAGGCCGGCGAGGCGATGGTCAAGCGCATCCCCATGCGAAGGATCGGCCGGCAGCACGAGCTCGACGGCGCGCTGCTGCTGGTCGCTTCCGATGCGGGCGCCTACATGACCGGCACGAGCATCGTCGTCGATGGCGGCCATCTCGTCTCCAGCCTCTGAGGATTTTAATGGATTTCACAATCTCGCCCGAGATCGAGAGCTACCGCGCGCGCATCGCCGACATGGTGGAAAGTTCGATCATGCCGCTGGAGGCGGATGCCGCCTCCTATGACGATCACGATAACATCCGCATCGACCTGCTCGACCGGATGCGCGCCAAGGCGCGGCGAGCCGGGCTGTGGTGTCTCCAGCTCGGCCGCGCCTCGGGCGGCGTCGGGCTCGGCCGCGTCGGCATGGCGGTCTGCTACGAGGAGATGAACCGCTCGATCTTCGGGCCGGCGGTGTTCAATTCGGCAGCGCCCGACGACGGCAACATGATGGTGCTCGAAGCACTCGGCACACCGGCGCAGAAGGAGCGCTGGCTGGCGCCGATCGTGGACGGCAAGGTGCGGTCGTCCTTCGCCATGACCGAACCACATCCGGGCGGCGGATCGGACCCGTCGATGATCGGCACGAAGGCCGAAAGGCGCGGCGGCAAGTGGATCGTCACAGGACGCAAATGGTTCATCACCGGCGCTGCCGAGGCGGCGCATTTCATCCTGATGGCCCGCACCTCGGACGATCCGCGCGACGGCCTGACCGCATTCCTGTTTCACAGGGACCAGCCGGGCTGGCGCATCGTCCGGCGCATCGGCATCATGGGTCCGGAGGAGCATGGCGGCCATTGCGAGCTTGAATTCGATGGGCTGGAGATCGGCGACGAGAACGTGCTCGGCGGCGTCGGGCGCGGCCTCAAGGTGACGCAGACGCGGCTCGGCGTGGCGCGCCTGACGCATTGCATGCGCTGGCTTGGCCTGTCGAAGCGAGCGGTGGAGATCGCGCAGGAATACGCTGCGCGACGCGAAGGTTTTGGAGTGAGGCTCGCCGACCGCGAGAGCGTGCAACTGATGCTGGGCGGGCTCGCGATGCGCATCGAGATGGGCCGTCTTTTGGTGATGAAGGCGGCCTGGGAACTCGACCGCGGCGGCTTTGCGCGCAAGGAGGTGTCGATGGCCAAGATCCACGTCGCCAACCTGCTGCACGAGGCGGCCGACATTGCGATCCAGATCAACGGCGCGCGCGGCTATTCCAAGGACACCGTGCTCGAATGGATCTACCGCTATGCAAGGCAGGCGCGGCTGGTCGATGGCGCCGACGAGGTGCATCGCATGGTCCTCAACCGCCATCTGTCCGGCGAGGGCCGCGACTTCTGGAAATGGGATGTGGCGGAGCCGCTCGTGTAGCCGGAACGACATCGCTCGCTGCCGGCGGCCTCGCCTGCGGCCGGTTTCGACGTTGACATGACGGACAGCGCCAGTCTTTTCCTTCAACATCCGCCCGCAGAGGCTTTTCTTTCCATGTCCTCCCATCCCGATCTCGATCACGCAACGGTCGAAAGCTTCCTCAAGAAGCGGATCGACGGGCTGGAGGGCGCGCTTGAAATCATCCCGATCGCCGGGGGCCAGTCGAACCCGACCTTCGTGCTTGCCTTTCGCAACCGCAAGCTGGTCCTTCGCAAGCGGCCGGGCGGCGACCTTTTGCCTTCCGCTCACGCGGTGGACCGGGAATACCGCGTCCAGAAGGCGCTAGCGGGGAGCGGCGTGCCAGTGCCGGAGGTCCTGCTGCTCCACATGGAGCCGGACATCGCGGGCACCGCCTTTTACGTCATGGATCATGTCGACGGCCGAGTTTTTCACGATTGCAGCCTGCCGGGCGTGCCGGCCGGCGAACGCAGGGCGATGTACCGGTCGGCGGCGAGCACCCTGGCGCAACTCCATAGGGTCGACGCCGGTTCCGTCGGTCTGGCCGATTTCGGCCGCCCGGCAGGCTATTTCGGCCGCCAGATCGCGCGCTGGCACCGCCAGTGGGAGCTGTCGCGCGAGGCGCCCAATGCGGATGTCGAGCGTGTCGCGCAGTGGCTGTCCGCCAACATTCCGCCGGAGACCGGCCGCGCGGCGATCGCGCATGGCGATTTCCGGATCGGCAACCTGATGTTCCATCCGACCGAGCCGCACGTCGTGGCGGTGCTCGACTGGGAACTGGCCACCCTTGGCGAACCGCTTGCCGATCTCGCCCATCTCTGCGCCTTCACCTGGCACATGACTTCGGCCGAATATGGCGGCGTCATGGAGATGGATCTCGCGGCAACCAGCCTCCCTTCCCAGGCCGAGTTCTGCGAAACCTACTATGCGCTGAGCGGTGCTGCGGACAGGCTGAAACCCTTCCACCTCGCCTTCGCGCTGTTCCGCAATGCGATCATCTTCGCGGGCATCGCGGCGCGTGCACGATCCGGTAACGCCGCCGCGGCCAACGCCGGCACCGTCGGCAAACTCGCGGGCATCCTCGCCAGCCGCGCCGCCAAACTGGTCGAAGCGGCGTGACGTCTGGCGCGCGGAAAGGCGCTGATGCTGCGCACTCCAGCGTCCGGCCGCCGGCCTTGACCGTTTTCCCTGCCTGACGCATTGCGCGCCAATTACAAGATGCAGCGGCTTTTTATCGAAGACAACCTTTCGGCCGGCGGAGCGGTCGAGGCCGGTCCGCAGCAATTTTCGGGGTGACGAGACCGTCGCCACCCCGGGAACAGTTCCTCAGATGAGGATGAAGTCGCTGACGCTCAGCGTGCTGACGCCGGTCAGCTTGGCGACGAGCGTGCTCTCATATTCGCCGCCACTGCCGTCGGCGTCGAACCAGACGCGGCCAGTATCGGTCTCGAACAGAAACTGCGCGCCGGCCGTCGTCGCGACGGTACCGGTTCCGAGCACCAGCTTCAGTGCATAATTGTCGGCGAGGCCGAACCCTTCCCGCTCTATCATCAGCAGGTCCGACCCACGCGTGAAATCGGTGATCAGGTCGCCGGTGTCGGTGCCGTCCCAGCCGAAGACGAAGGTGTCCTTCCCCGCGCCGCCGGTCAGCATGTCGGAGCCCTGGCCGCCGCGCAGCAGGTCGTTGCCGCCGCGGCCATCGAGCCGGTCGCCGCCTTCATTGCCGTAGAATCCCTCGTTGGCATCGGTGCCGCGGATGTCGTCGTCGCTGTTGCCGCCAACGACGCGCTCGATGCTGGTGAGCGTCAGCCCCTTCGCCATGCCGGAATTCAGGCTGTTGTCGGCGAGATCGACGCGGATCGACATTCCCGATAGGAAATTGAAGTACAGCGTGTCGTCGCCGGTGCCGCCGTCGAACACGTCCGTTCCGACGCCGCTGGTACGGGTGAACGAATCATCGCCGATGCCGCCGGATAGCTTGTCGCTGCCTTCGCCGTCGAGCAGTTCGTCATTGCCGGAGCCGCCGTTCAGCACGTCATTGCCAGCCCGCCCGTCGAGCAAATCCGCGCCGGCGCCGGCGGTGACCGTATCGCCAGCGGTGCCGCCGACGAAGTCCATGGCTTCCACGCTGGAGAACGACGTGGTCGCATCGACCGTGGTCGTGCCTGTCGAGAAGGTGAACTTGATCGCGGCGGTGACGTCCGAGAGGTCGAGGAAGACACGGTCGGAGCCCGCCCCGCCGGTGGCGCTGTCGCCGGCATTGATATGCAGCTCGTCATTGCCGGCGCCGCCGTCCAGCACGTCACGGTCCTTGTCGGAAATGCCGCCGGTCGCCCACAGAATGTCGTTGCCGTCGCCGCCGAGCAGCGTGTCCTTGCCGTTCCAGCCGATCAGCTCGTCGTCGCCGCCGAGCCCGGTCAGCTTGTCGTTGCCTTCAAACCCGTTCAATTCGTCGGCAAGATTGCCGCCGGTCAGCGTGTCATTGCCTCTGCCGGACTGGATGTGGACGCGTTCGAAGTCGATCAGCCGGACATTGCCGTTCACCAGCGACGCGTTGGCCGACAGAGTGAAGGTCAGGTCGGCACTGGCGCCCGAGCGGTTGATCCAGCCGAGGTCGATGCCGGCGCCGCCATTGACGCTGTAGACGCCGTAGATGCTGCCGCTGGCGGTGTTGAGGTAGACGCTATCGTCGCCATTGCCGAGCTTGACGGAGTTCGTGTCGCCGGTCGCGTGGAAGAAGTCGACCTCGATCTGCACGGTGTCGGCACCGTCTCCGGCATCGATGGTGTTGTTGCCGGCCGCGTCAAGGATGCGGTCGCTACCAGCGCCGCCGACCACGACGTCGTCGCCATAACCGGCGTCGAAGACATCGTCGCCATTGCCGCCGGTGAGGCGGTCGTTTCCGTGACCTGAAGTGAACGTCACCTGCTTTGCGCCGCGCCCGTCGAGCACGTCGTTGCCGGTGCTGGTGGTGATGGTGAAGATTTCCGCGTCGGCGATCACCGAGCCGTCCGACAGCCTGCCGAATCGTCCGTCAATGGCGAAGGTGAGGTTCTGATCGAAGTTGTGGGCGCGGTCGATGACGACCTGGTCGGTGCCGGCCCCGGCACGCACCGTGTCCTTGCCCTTGCCGGTGATCAGCACGTCGTCGCCATTGCCGCCGTCGAGAAGGTCGTTGCCCTCGCCACCATCGAGCATGTCGTTGCCGTCGCCGCCGTACAGCGCGTCGCTGCTCGAGTAGGCCGACATCACGTCGTCGCCGGCGCCAGCGGTGAAGGTGTCCTTGGCGCTCGATCCGGTGATCGTGTAGGCCTCGATGTTGATCAAGGTCGTGCCGTCGGAAAGCGTGTTGGTGAGATTCGGCGCCTTGGCGGTGAACGTCCCCGACAGCCCGTTGATGATCAGCCGGTCGATGCCCGTGCCGCCGTCGACCGTGTCGGGACCGCTGCCGATCGACACAGTGATCGTATCGTCATTGGCGCCGCCGATGAGCGTGTCCTTGCCGGCGCCACCCTCCAGCATGTCGTTGCCCGCCGCGCCATCCAGCTTGTCGTCACCGCTGCCACCCGAGATGTTGTCGTCGCCAGTGCCGCCATTGGCGTTGTCGATACCGTCCCCGCCGCTGATGAAATCATTTCCGGCGTCGCCGATCAGCCGGTCGTTGCCCGCCTCGCCGAACAGATTGTCGCGTCCGTTGCCGCCATAGAGTATGTCGTTGCCGATGCCGCCGACGATGCCGTCGTCGCCATTCTCGCCATAGGCGGTGTCGTTGCCGTCCTCGCCGAGCAGAAAGTCGAGCCCGCCGCCGCCCTTCAGCACGTCGTTGCCGGCGCCGCCGGACAGAGTATCGGTCCACATTCCGCCGGTGAGCTTGTCGACGAACGCCGTCCCGCTGACCGCAAAGCGTTCGACATCAACGATCTGCATGCCGAGCAGCGATGTGGTCTTCACCGTATCCGGCGCGACGAAGGTGACGCCGACCGCCGCATCCTCGAAGCTGAAGCTGAGGCTGTCGAAGCCGACGCCGCCATTGATCTTGTCGCCGGCCCCGTCGGCAAGGTCCACCAGCAGGATGGTGTCGTCGCCGAGATCGCCCTGGATGGTGTCGGCGCCTTCCCCGCCGAGCAGGAAGTCGTCGCCCGAGCCGCCTTCCAGGCTGTCGTTTCCAGTGCCACCATAGACGCTGTCGTCCTGGAAGCCGCCCTTGACCGTATCCTGGCCGTCGCCGCCGTCCATAAAATCATCGTCGAAGCCGCCGGCGATGGTGTCGTTGCCGCCATTGCCGAACAGCGTATCGGCGCCATCCGTGCCCGGGATAGTCTCGGATTTGTCAGTGCCATTGTAAAAAGCCACCTGTTCCGTCCTTTGCTTGTTGCGCTGATGGCCGGCTGCCCAAGCGGAATCGCCGCGTCGCCCTTCGCTCGAAGGCCAATCGCCGGTCGAATTGCCCGCGCTTTCAGTGATTGCGGTTCACGCAATCAATCCCGCGACGACCTTTTGTCGCTGCGGGTTCATATGGAATTGATGGACAGTCACCACTATTTCAGAATACGATGGCGTGTAGCGAAAGGAGGGATAGCTGTCAATATGAATACATATGCCTGTGCAGTGAAATCATTATGACACGAACCTACACATTAAAAAAGCGAGCAGAGCAGCAGGCCGACACGAGACGGCGCATCGTCGAGGCCGCGGTAGAGCTCCATAGCAGCGTCGGCCCGGCGCAGACGACGTTCAGCATGGTGGCAGAGCGCGCCGGCGTGCAGCGGCATACGCTTTACGCGCATTTCCCGAACGAGCGGAGCTTGCTGATGGCCTGCTCCGGCCAAGTCGCCGAGGACGATCCGATGCCGGACGCCGCGCCCTGGCACCAGGTCGAGGACCGGCGAGAACGGCTGACCGTCGGAATCCGGGCGATCTACGACTGGTACGAACGTCACGCCTCGTTGATGGCGCGGGTGCTGCGCGATGCCGAGCATCATGCACTGACGCGCGAGATCAGCAGGCTGCGCTTTGCCCGGCCGTTCGCGGAATGGAAGGAGGCGCTGGGAGCCGGCCTGGAAGACCAGCAGCGCGCCATGCTCGGCCTGACGCTACGGTTCTTCAATTGGCGATATCTGCGTCACGAGGCGGGCCTGTCCCAGGAGGCCGCCGTCAGCCTGATGGTTCTCGCCATCGATCGCCTCGGCCATGGCGAGCAAAGCCGAGAAGTCAGGGCTCAAGCCGAACCGGAGGACGCCGGCCGGCAGTCCGTGGTGTCCCTGCGCGCGCTCCCTTGACCCGCCTTCCGCGCTGCCGCATTGCTCGGCCATGCGCGCCAACTACAAGATGCAGCGGCTCTTTATCGAAGACGACCTTTCGGCCGGTGAAGCGGTCGAGGCCGGGCCGCAGCACAGCCACTATCTGCTCAACGTGCTGCGCATGGCGGAGGGTGGCGAGGTGCTGGTGTTCAACGGCCGTGACGGCGAATGGCGCGCCGGCGTCCAGCAGAAATCGAAGAAGGCGGCACTGCTGAAGCCTCTGGAGCAAACGCGCCCACAGCCACGGGCGCCGGACCTTGTCTATTGTTTCGCGCCGCTGAAACAGGGGCGGCTCGATTATCTCGTGCAGAAGGCGGTGGAGATGGGCGCCGGACGGCTGGTGCCGGTGATCACCCAGCACACGCAGGTGGCAAAACCCGGCATAGACCGGCTGCGGGCCAACGCCATTGAGGCGGCGGAGCAATGCGGCGTGCTCGCCGTGCCGGAGGTCGCCGAAGCCTTGAGGCTCGACCGGCTGCTGGCCGGCTGGAACAAGGATCGCCGCCTGATCTTCTGCGACGAAGACGCCTCCACCAACAATCCACTGCCCGCCCTGCAAGCCATCACCGAGAAAAAACTCGGCCTGCTGATCGGCCCGGAGGGCGGGTTTTCCGACGACGAGCGAAAAATGCTGCGCGCCCTGCCCTTCGTGACGGCCATTCCGCTCGGCCCGCGCATCCTGCGCGCCGACACGGCGGCGGTCGCGGCACTCGCATTGGTGCAGGCGACAATCGGGGACTGGTAGACGAGCCCTGCGGCAGGCTGCGAACAGGCCGCCGCGGGGCCACCGGCTCAGCCGTTCATGACCGCAAATACCTCATGGCCACCGCGATAGATCATTTCCAGCGACACGTAGAGGATGATCGCAAGGCCGACATAGGCGATCCAGCGATGGCGCTGCAGCAGGCGGGCGATGAAGCTCGCGGCGATGCCCATCAGGGCGATCGACAGGATCAGGCCGAACACCAGGATCTCTGGATGCTCGCGCGCGGCACCCGCCACTGCCAGCACATTGTCGAGCGACATCGAGACGTCGGCCACGACGATCTGCCAGGCGGCCTGCGCAAAAGTCTTGCGGGGCGCGCCGCCGGCCACCGTCCCGTCCTGGTTCAAGTCCTTGCCTTCCAGCGCCTCGGCGCCCGCCACTTCCTCGGCATGCGTGGTGCGCAGCTCGCGCCACATCTTCCAGCAGACCCACAGCAGCAGCACGCCGCCCGCCAAGAGCAACCCGACGATCTGCAGCAGTTGCGTGGTGGCCGCGGCAAAGCCGATGCGCAGCACGGTTGCGGCGACGATGCCGATCAGGATCGCCTTGGTCCGCTGCTCCTTCGGCAGGCCGGCGGCGGCAAGGCCGATGACGATCGCATTGTCGCCGGCCAGCACCAGGTCGATCATGATAACCTGGAGAAGCGCTGACATGGCGTCCGCGGTGAAATATTCCATCATTTGGCACCCATTTTTCAAAATGGGGGTGCCGGCATGGGTGGAAAGCGGCAGGCGCGTGCGACCGTCCGGAAGCGTTTTCACGCTTTCGGCCAAACGTCACAGGCTGTCGTCAGCTTGATTCCACGAACACCAGACCCCGGTTGGACTTCCAGTCCGACATCACAGCCTGCGGAGGCTGCCAGAGGGGCCCGGTCTGGTGGGTTGCGTGTAGCCGGTGGAGCGGCCGAATTCAAGAGCTTTGGGAAATACCAACCTCAAGTATTGTCCAATCAGCGACGCACCCCCGATCCGCTACTTCAATTCGACGCCGCTCAGATAGCGGACCGTCGCACTGCTGTCGAAAAGCAGGAAGAATGCGCCGGACCGGGCCGGATCGGCGGCAACAGCTTCGAGCTTGGCCGCTACCTCGTTGCCTTCTACGTCCTTGTCCTTGACCGGGTCGAAGTCCCACAGGACGCCGGGATCGAGCGCGTCGCCTTTCGCGGGATTCCACATGCGCAGTTGGAAGCGACGCGTTGGGTCTTCCTTGTTCACGTTGGTGTCACAGGTGCGCTCGTCGTCGTCCGCCTTCTTGGGTTTCAGGTCGTTAACCCCCGCATCACCGGTGACGATCACCAGGCTGTCGCCAACTGTCTCCATCGCGCGTATTCCAATGAAGGGCGATCCGGTGGGGAGAATATGCAGCTTGGCGTCGCTGAAGTCCTCCTTGAGCACACCGTCGAGCGGCGTCGAGATGACAACGGCCGCGGGCTCGGAACCGCCTTCGATACGAGACGGCGAACGCAGCCCGACCAGCAAGTCCTCACCCAACACCGTCGCACCCTCGACGTTGAGACCGCCGCATTGCAATTCCTTGCCGAGTGCGTTTGGAAACATATCAGTCTGATTGAACAGTTCGTCCAGGCTCGCCCATTCGGCCGCGACTGTATTGTCGTTTTTCAACGCCGCAACATCAGCGATGGCGACCAGATGGGAACCGGAATTGAAATTGCCGCTGTTTCGCTTGTTGGCGTGCGAGCCAATGAAAATGACCTTGTCGCCACTGCTCGCGATCGCCTCCAGATCAAACTCCTTAAGCTTTCCCTTCAGCTTGTGGGCCTTGATGAAGTTCTTGGAGGGTTCGCCAAGATCGAGGCTGGAGTCGTAAGAGACCGTTGGCCAATTGTCGGCTCCGCGAGCGACCTTGAGGCGATGAAATCCGCGCTTTTCATCCGCCACCGTCAGGCACCAGTCGGCGGCAGGACAAAATAGGCCGCTCAAATTGTGGCTTTGATCGAAGGCGTCGTCATCTCTGTCGTAGGGTGCCACCTTTGGCACCGTGACAGTGCCCACGTCCGTCAGCTCCGCCGCAACAGACTGAAGCGGCACGACACCCAGCAACGCGCAAAGCAAAAGTCCGGAGTTTTGCATCGCTCTCTCCTTTTCGTCAAAATATAGAATTACTTTTCTTCTAAAAATCAAGAGATTTATTCTTACAATTTGCCGAAACCGCCAGACATGAAAGCATCTTTCCAGGTGTCGAGAATGGCCGAAGCTATTCGATTGCCCGAAGGATCGGCAAAGCATGGGTGCCCCGCCCATCGACCAGACAAGGGTACGTGCCGACCATCTGGCTGGCCTATGAGGCGGTCCGGCTGCTGTCAGCACGGAATTTCCACGCCGCCAGCCCTTCACAGCACAACCGCATCAACTCTCCTGACAAATCCGTCAGGATTTTTCGCTTGATTGCCCATGGCCATTTCGGCCATCAAGCCGCACGGCCATAGGGCCGCCGGAGAAGACCAGCATGGCCCGCGACACAACGGATTTCCGACCCATCGAGGGCATGGATGAACTGGTCGGCTATCTCGCGGCGGGCAACAAGCCGCGCGACAAATGGCGGATCGGCACCGAGCACGAAAAATTCCCCTTCTATGTCGACGGCCACGCGCCCGTTCCCTATGGCGGCGAACGTGGCATCCGCGCCATCCTTGAAGGCATGCAGCGCACGCTGGGCTGGGAACCCATCCTCGACGAAGGACGCATCATCGGTCTGGTCGAGCCGACCGGCCAGGGCGCCATCAGCCTGGAGCCCGGCGGGCAATTCGAGCTTTCCGGCGCGCCGCTGGAGACCATCCACCAGACCTGCCGCGAGGGCAACGCGCATCTGGCGCAATTGCGCGAGATCGCCGAGCCGCTCGGCATCCGCTTCCTCGGCCTCGGCGGCAGCCCGAAATGGTCGCTCGCCGAAACGCCGAAAATGCCGAAATCGCGCTACGATATCATGACCCGCTACATGCCGAAGGTCGGCACAAAAGGTCTCGACATGATGTATCGCACCTGCACTATCCAGGTGAATCTCGACTTCGAGAGTGAAGCCGACATGCGCCGCAAGATGCAGGTTTCGCTGAAGCTGCAGCCGCTGGCCACTGCTCTCTTCGCCAACTCGCCCTTCACCGAGGGCCGGCCGAACGGGCTGAAATCCTGGCGCGGCGAGATCTGGACCGACACCGACAACCAGCGCGCCGGCCTGCTGCCGATCTGCTTTTCGGAAACCTTCGGCTTCGCCGACTATGTCGAATGGGCGCTCGACGTGCCGATGTATTTCGTCATCCGCGACGGCCGCTACCACGACATGACCCACATCACCTTCCGCCAGTTCATGGACGGCGCCGCGCACAACTCCATCCCTGACGGCGTGCCGACCATGGGCGACTGGGCGAACCATCTGTCGACGCTGTTCCCCGACGTCCGGCTGAAGCGGTTCCTGGAAATGCGCGGCGCCGACGGCGGCCCGTGGCGGCGCATCTGCGCGCTGCCCGCTTTCTGGGTGGGGCTGCTCTATGACGAGGCGGCCCTCGACGCCGCCGAGACGCTTACCGCCGACTGGACATTCGAGGAGGTGCGCGAGCTGCGCGCCGCCGTGCCGGCCGAGGGCATCGCCGCCACATTCCGCGGCGACAGCCTGCGCGACATCGCCCGCGAGGTGTTGAACATCTCACGCGCCGGCCTGAAAGGCCGGGGGCGGAAAAACCGCGACGGCTATGACGAAAGCACTTTCCTCTCCACACTGGACGAAGTGGTGGCGCGCGGCACGACCAGCGCCGAGGAGATGCTCAGTGCCTATCACACGCGCTGGGGCGGCTCGATCGAGCCGGCGTTCCTTGAGTATGCTTATTAGGGCGCGCCGATTGCCGAATTCGGGCCGCTCTCGACCGGTGCCGGATTTTGGTCGATCAGGGTGGCCGGAGTGATTACAGTCGGCAACGGTTTTGAGCGCTCGCCCTTTTTGTTGCGCCATCTGTATTTGCTTTGATATTCGCGCCTCTGTTTTGCGACTTCGTACAGAACGATCCCCGAGCTTGTCCCGAGGTTCAGGCTTTCGATCATTCCGAACATCGGGATAGAGACGCACATCTCGCTTCTTTCCACCGCGCGATCGCTGATGCCGGCCGCCTCGCTGCCGAACCAGACCGCAAGTTTGGTGTGGGCGGTATAGTCGCCTTCGTGAAGGAAAATGCTGGCTTTGCCTTTCACATGCGGCGACGTGACGATCGACTTGAATCCCTTCTTTTCGAGGTGGTCGAAACACGCGTCGGTGCTGTCGAAGCGCCTCACGAACGTCCATTTCACCGCCGAAACGGAGGTCTTCGAAATCGATCGTTTCTCGCGCAGGTCCTGCCAGTCGTCGGGCAGGGAATGGCGGGGATCAACGACATAGACCTTCTCCACTCCAAGCGCATTCACGTTGCGGATCACCGTTCCGATGTTCTTGATATCGGTCGGATTCTCAAGCACGGCGATCAGGTTCTTGCAGCGAAACGAGCGGATTTCGTCCGCGCTTGCGGACGGATTTTTTGGATTCGACGATCTCTTCCATGGCCACACCCAATACTTCCACGGGGCATGCCTGTTTTATTCAAAGGATGCAATCCCGGAGGCCGCGAGCAACCGGCAGACCGAATATCCCTTCAATCGCCCGCCGAAACGATCTACGCTCCCTCCGACACTCGAGGAGGAACTGCCATGCTCAACCTGTTCGACATGCTCAACCAATCGCAGAACGGCCAGGGCATCGACCAACTCGCCCGCCAGTTCGGCCTTTCCCAGCAGCAGGCGCAGCAGGCGGTGGAGGCGCTGATGCCGGCCTTCAGCCAGGGGCTGAAGCGCAATACCTCCGACCCCTACGGCATTGCCGCTTTCATGAGTGCGCTGGCAAACAGCCAGAACGCCAAATATTTCGACAATCCGCAGGCTGCATTCACGCCGCAAGGGATGGCGGAAGGCAATGACATCCTCGGCCAACTCTTCGGGTCCAAGGACCTTTCGCGGGCCGTGGCGGCGCAAGCCGCGCAGGCCACCGGCATCGGCCAGGACGTGCTGAAGCAGATGCTGCCGGTCATCGCCTCGATGGTCATGGGTGGCCTGTTCAAGCAGTCGACCAACCAGCTTGGCGCGCAGGCCGGAGGCTTTGGCGGCGGCAGCAATCCGCTCGGCGAGATCATCGAGCAGATGATGCGCCAAGGCGGCGGTCTCGGCGGCGGAGCCGCGCAGCCGCGCCAAGCGCCCCAGAATCCATTGGACAATCCGTTCGGCAAGATCTTGCAGGACATGTTCGGCGGCGGCGCCCAGCAGCCGCAGTCTGGGCAAGCGCCGAACCCGATGGGCGACAATCCGTTCGGCAAGATGCTGGAAGACATGCTGGGCGGCGGCGCGCAGCAGCCGCAGGCGCAACCCCGGCAGGCGCCCAACCCGATGGGCGACAACCCGTGGGGCAAGATTCTCCAGGACATGCTTGGCGGCGCACAGAGTCCTCAGGCGTCGCCGCAGGAACCCGACCCGGCGCCGCAGCCGCGCGCCAATCCGAGCGGGCGGCCAAGCAATCCCTATGACGACATTTTCGGAAAGATGTTCGAGACGGGCGCGAAACAGCGAGAAGATTACCAGAAGGGCGTCGAGTCGATCTTCGAGCAGTTCAAGAAGGGCATGGACCGGGGACGCTGAGTGCTGGAGGCAATTGATGACGCTTGGCACCGCATTGGTATTATTTGCTGCGGCCTCCATGCTGTTTGGACTGATCCGCGCCATGACCCGAGATGATATTTATGATGCAACGCAACTTCCTACTTATCGGGATATTGAAGGTTCGCTTAGGTCTGCGGGTAAATTGCCTTCCTCGTGGAAATCGGTGAATAAAGACAATCAGTCCAGCTTCGCCGTCATGGCATTCTGTCTTATCGGTTTGATTGTCCTGTTTTTCACTTATCCCTATGTTATCCGTTTTGTCGATCAGTTTTAGGGCAGCAATCGCGTTCATCGAAGAGGTCGAGGCACAAGGCACGGGCGCTCGAATATCCCGTCATCATCGCTCCGCTGGCCGAGGAGGACGGAGGTGGATTCTCCGCGGGGGTTCCCGACCTGCCGGGCTGCATGAGCGACGGCGATACGCCCGAAGAGGCGATCACAAACGTTCAGGATGCAATCACGGTCTGGCTGGAGGCAGCCCGTGACATGGGACGAGAAATACCCGCCCCTTCCAGGCGAGTCATTCCAGCGTAGGCCTCCAAAAGCAGCTTGGCGATGTGCGGACGAGATGCGCGTTGAAATCGTCACCCCCGCTGAATTGATAAGGAGACTTCAATGAGCAAGGCCAACTACGCGCTTCGCCTTCAGCCTTCGCTGAAAAGCGCCGCCGAGCGTTTGGCGGCGGCCGAGGGCACGAGCCTCAATCAGTTCATCAATGTCGCGGTCGCCGAAAAGCTTTCGGCGCTGGAGACCGAAGCATTTTTCCGTGCCCGGGCGGCGCGCGGTGACCGCGAGGCATTCCTGCGTTTCCTCGATGAGGCCGGAAACGAGCCGCCTCACGCCGGCGATGTTCTTGAGCCGAAGAAGCCATAGAGTACCCGTCGCACAGGCTTCCCAATCGAAAGCCCTGTTGGCCGATCCGCAAAAGGTCTCAAATACAGTCTGGCTCCCTCCAAAACGAAAATGCCCGGTCCGTGGGGCGGACCGGGCAGCGTGCAGGCATCCGGCGGGGTGTGCCGGGTGGGGGAGCGCCTGCTGAAGGGCGTTTGGATCCGGCGGCTCAGAGCTGCTCGATCCGCGATTCGATGATCGAGCGCAGCCGCGTCGTCGGGTCGAGGCCGAAAGGTAACGCGACCGCGACGTGCAGGTCGGCGCGCGTCAGCCCGATGTCGCGAAGCTCGGAATCCGTCATGTCGCCAAGGCGGTAGAAGGCGCGGCGGTTTCGCCAGGCGCTGAAAATTTGCGATACCGCGTTGATCCCGCGCGCCAGAAGAGCCGGACGCCGCTCGGAATGCGTGGTGCCGTTGGCAAAGAGGGTGGTCATTGCAGTCTCCTTTCGTCCGAGCGCGATCGATCGGGCGGAACCTATTTTCCGCCGCGCCAGCTTTCGACCGCTTCCGTGGACACCCTCACAATTTCACAAGGAGATTGATTAATCCAACGAATGTTTCTAATCTTTAGGATCAACATCAGTGATGGATAGGTTCGATGAAAGCGCCGCTCGACCTCGACCAGTTGCAGACCTTCATCATGATCGCCGACACCGGCAGTTTTACGCGCGCGGCGGATGAGGTGCATCGCACGCAGTCGGCCGTGTCGATGCAGATGCGGCGGCTGGAGGAACGCATCGGCAAGCCGCTGTTCGAGAAGGAAGGGCGGCTCAACAAGCTTTCCGAGGAAGGCGAGCGGCTGCTCGGCTATGCGCGGCGCCTGATCCATCTCAATCGCGAGACCTTGTCGGCCTTCGACGACGCGCGGCTGGAGGGCGTCATCCGCATCGGCACGCCCGACGACTATGCCGACCGCTTCCTGCCGGAGATCATGGCGCGCTTCTCGCGCTCCAATCCGAAGGTCGAACTTACCGTCATCTGCGAGCCGACGCCGGGGCTGGTCGAGCACATCAAGCGCGGCAATCTCGACCTGGCGCTGGTCACCCACCACGACACGCGCGGCCAGTCGGAAGTGGTGCGGCGCGAGCCGCTGCTGTGGGTCAGCTCGGCCAATCACGCCACCCATGAGCAGGAAATCCTGCCCATGGCCTTCGGCCGGCCGACCTGTATCTGGCGGCGCGCCGCCTGCGATCTGCTCGACGACATGAACCGCGAATACCGCGTGCTGTTTTCCAGTTTCTCGGCGACCGTCATCACGGCGGCGGTTCTTTCCGGGCTGGCGATCTCGGTGCTGCCGGAATGCGCGCTCCGGCCCGGCATGCGCGTGCTCGGCGAGGCCGACGGTTTCGGCGCCCTGCCTGAATGCAAAATCGGCATCATGCGCGGCCACACGACCCGACCGGACCTTGTAGACGCGCTCGCCCGGCACATTTCCGAAAGCCTCGACAATATTTCGGTGCCGGCAATCGAGGAGAACGGCTCGTTCGATTTCGCGGCCATGGCCTTTGCGCGGGTCAAGCGCACGAAGCCCAACTCCGTTCTCTCCGGCTGGTAGAATATTTCAATCCAGACGGGTACAAATACTTTCTGCTGCAGCCGACATCCATGACGCCGGCTATCAACATTTTGATCTTCCGGGATAAGTTTTTGTTCTCACGAAACAGGCATTAGCCTAAAGTCTAATATTCTGGTAGCGTGTGTCTTTCAATTTCCGGGGGGAAATTCACATGGCTACCAATGGCGACGACATCATCAATGGCACTTCCGACGCCGAGACGATCGACGGGCTGGGCGGCAACGACACGATAGACGCCAAGACCCGGCCCACTGCGCCGGGCTCCGGCATAGACGTGGTTGACGGCAACACGGGCATCGATACGCTGGTCGTCAACTGCTCGGCCGAGACGCAGTCGGTGAGTCTGGGCACCGGCTCCTCACCGACCTTCACAGTCCGCTCCACGTCCGGCAATTTTTATGTCGATGCCTACAATATGGAGAAGGTGAAGTTCACCGGCGGCTCCGGCAACGACAGCATAGACACGGGAGAGCGCGGCGGCACGGTCGCCGGCGGCGGCGGCATCGACCATTGGCTCGCCAATCTCGGCGGCCTGTTCACGGGCGTGACGTTCGCGCTCGGCACGACCACCTCCATCGCGGCGGCCGGGCTGACCTCGATCTCGACGATCGAACGCATTTCCCTGGCGACCGGAGCGGGCGACGACATAATCACCGGCGGCGCGCAGGCCGACACGATCAACACCGGCGACGGCGACGACACAGTCAACGCCAGGACCCGCCCCACGGGCGGCGGGCCGATCGACGTCGTCGACGGCGGCGCGGATACCGACACGCTGATCGTCAGCGCCGCCGCCGAAACGCAGGCGATGCAACTGTTCAGCGGCAGTTCGCCGACCTTCGCGGTGCGCTCCACGTCGGGCAATTTTTATGTCGACGCCTACAACATGGAGATCATCAAGATCGCCACCGGATCAGGCAACGACACCATCGACACCGGCGACCATGGCGGCACCGTCAACGGCAATGGCGGCACCGACCACTGGACCGCCAATCTCGGCGCGCTGACGACGGGCGTGGCGTTCACGCTGGGCACCACGACCTCGATCGCCGCGGCGGGACTGACCTCCATCGCCAATCTCGAGCGCATCTCGCTGACCACCGGCAGCGGCAACGACGTCATCACCAGCGGCGCGGAGGCCGATACGATCAACACCGGCAATGGCGACGACACGATCAACGCAAGGACGCGGCCGACCGGCGGCGGACCGATCGACGTGGTCGACGGCGGCGGCGGCAGCGACACGCTGATCGTCAGCGCCGCGGCCGAAACGCAGGCGATGCAACTGTTCACCGGCGGTTCGCCGACTTTCGCGGTGCGTTCCACGTCGGGCAATTTTTATGTCGACGCCTACAATATGGAGATCATCAAGATCGCCACCGGCGCCGGCGCGGACTCGATCAATACCGGCAATCATGGCGGAACGGTCGACGGCAACGGCGGCATCGACCATTGGCTGGCCGATCTCGGCGCCCTGACCACGGGCGTGGCGTTCACCCTCGGCACGACGACGGAAATCACGGCCGCCGGGCTGACGTCGATCCGCGACATCGAACGGATTTCGCTCACCACCGGCGGCGGCAACGACACGATCACCGGCGGCGCGCAGGCCGACACCATCAACACCGGCATCGGCAACGACGTCGTCAACGCCATGACGCGGCCGACCGGCGGCGGGCCGATCGACGTGGTGGACGGTGGAGCGGGTACCGACCTGCTGGTTGTCGACACGTCCGCCGAAACAGGCGCGGTGCAGGTGTTCGCCGGTTCCTCCCCGAGCTTTGCCGTGCGCTCCGCCTCAGGCAATTTCTATGTCGACGCCTACAGCATGGAAAAACTCAAATTCACCGGCGGCTCCGGCGTCGACACGGTGACGGGAAAGGCGAACGCGGATTCCATCACCACCAATGCCGGCAACGACATCCTCAGCGGCGCCGACGGCAACGACGTATTGAGCAGCGGCCTCGGTAATGACCAACTGACGGGCGGACGCGGCGCCGACAAGATCACCAGCGGCGACGGCGCGGACGATTTCTTCTACAACCTCGTCACCGATTCCAGCGTGTTCAACAACGCCATGGACACGATCGTCGACTTCACCTCCGGGCTGGACGACATCAACCTTTCCGCAATCGACGCCAACAATCTGGGCTCGGACGGCAACCAGGCGTTCGTGCTGATCGGCTCGGCGGCATTCCACAACATAGCCGGCGAATTGCGGTCGGTCGGCGGCTTGATCGAGGGCGACGTCAACGGCGACGGGACGGCCGACATAAGGGTGCTGTTCTCCAACGGTGCCACGGCGCTGGCCGCAGACATCATCCTGTAGAACGTGTCGAGCCAATACCAAGGGGCATTTGTCTCGATCGTCTGCGCCGCCCGTCCTTCGGACCCCCTGCCGGGACCTTCTCCCCGTAAACGGGGACTATCGGACTCACACATTTTTGGATTGGGCTCTGCCTTCGCGTGATTGTATGGGATTTCCGGCACCGGCTCTGGCCGGATCACCGTCGAGGCATGGATTCCCGACACTCTCCGCTCGCTTCGCTCGCTCACGAGGTCGGGAATGACGACATCGTTGATGTCTCCGCCCAATCGCCCGCGGCGGCGACTAGCGGAAACGGCCCATGACTGTCGTCATTCCCGACCTCGTGAGCGAGCGAAGCGAGCGGAGAGTGTCGGGAATCCATGCCTCGGAGGTCGTGAAGCCAAAGCCGACGAAGAATTGGCTGTGTCCGGTCAATCGGCAAGCCAGCGTCCGGTATTCGAGATGTGTGAACACGATATGTAAACGGGGAGAAGGTCCCGGCAGGGGGGTCCGAAGGACGGGCAGCGCAGACGGTCAAAGCAAACAGCCACTGGTTAAGACGCGAAAGCCGTGCCGCCGACAGGCGGCGCGGCAAGACCCTCGGTGCGCGGGGCCAGGAAAAACAGTTCCATCGGCCCCTTGCCCTTGACCTCGACGACGCCGCGCTCGACGAAGCCGAAGGCGGGGCCGATCGCCCGCTTCGCCTCGGCGCTGACCTGGATCCAGCCCGGCTCGCCATGCGATTCCATGCGGGCCGCGACATTCACCGTGTCGCCCCAGACATCGTAGAACTGCTTGCGCTCGCCGATGACGCCGGCCACCGCCGGGCCGCTGTGGATGCCGATGCGCACGGCGACGTCCTCGCCGTATTCCTCCGACACTTTTCGCATGACGTCCAGCATGTCGAGCGCCATCTCGGCGACCGCGCCGGCGTGGTCGGCGCGCGGCTCCGGCATGCCGCCGGCCACCATATAGGCGTCGCCGATGGTCTTTATCTTCTCCAGCCCGTGCTCCTCGGCCAGCCGGTCGAATTCGAGGAAGATGCGGTTGAGGAACCGCACGAGGCGGCTCGCCGGAAGGGCCGCGGCGCGCGCGGTGAAGCCGACGATGTCGGCGAACAGGATCGTCACCGACGGCAGGTCGTCGGCGATCAACCCGTCGGGATCCTGCTTCAGCCGCTCGGCGATCGAAGCCGGCATCAGGTTGAGCAGCAGTTTTTCCGAGCGTTCGTGCTCGGCCTCGAAGGCGTCCTCATATTCCTCGGCGCGGCGAAAAGTGTAGAGCGCGGCAAGCAGGTTGAACGCGGCCGACATGCACACCGACAGCAGGAAAGAGAAGGTGGTCAACGCCGCCGACATGGTGATGTAAGCGGATTTTGCCGGAAACGTCAGTTCGATCAGCGCGAACACCAGCAGCAGGATCGAGAAATAGAAGCCGACAAGCTTCAGCCGGCGCGAACCCATCACCATGACGATCGTCGCCGGGCCGGCGAGCAGGAAATACTGGAAGCCGGCGTCGGTTCCGGCGATCCACGCAAACGCCGCATCGCCGGCCATGGCCGTCGCCCAGAGATACGTTCCGGCGGCGAGATTGCCGAAGCGGTGCAGTAGCGGCGTCGCCAGCCAGACCGCCGAGAAGAAAAGCAGCGTCAGCACGAAAGGCAGGAAACCCCAAAAATCCAGCAGCGCGAACAGGATGGCGAAGCCGGTGTTGGAGATCACCGTGGCAAGGCTGACGAAATTGACGATCTCGCGGCCGCGGCGGCGTTTGCCGTCGACACCGCCGACGCCCGTCTCCACATAGGATACGACGATACCGCGCAGACGCGCGGCGAGACTGCTGGTAAACAAGGTTTTCTCCCTTCGCCTGCCCGTAGTCATAAACGAAGCGGCGCGGCGAAGCGACCGCCGTCAGCGGGAGCGGCCAGAGGGAACAGCGGTCATGTCTCAGTCTGAATTTGGACGCCAGGAACGCGGGTAGAGTCTCGGATCGAATTTCTGCTATGGCTGGGAGGCAAATCGCCCGCGATGTCATCAACCGCGGAAGGTGTGAAGGGCGCAACGGACTGATGGGCCTCTCGCTCATCGGGGCTTCTTGTCTTGAGGGAGGAGCACTGGGATGAGCACCGACCGGGACACGGTGCGGTCCTATGATACGGTCGCGGCGGAGTACGCTGCCGAGGCCGCGGCGATGCCCGAATGGGTCGCGACAGAGATCGATGCGTTCGTAGCCGGGCTGGGTGGCTCGGGCAGGGTGCTGGAGATCGGAAGCGGTGGCGGGCGCGACGCGCTTGAGCTTGAGAAGCGCGGGATCAGCGTCCGGCGCACTGACATTTCGAAGGGTTTCGTCGAACTGCTTCGCGACAGGGGCTTCGAGGCCGACCTGCTGGACCCGCTGAGCGAGGACCTGGCCGACCCGCAGCGTCCCGGCATGCCGTATGACGGGATCTGGGCCTGTGCCTGCCTGATTCATGTCGCGCGCGAGGATTTCGGCACGGTGCTTGGACGGCTTGCCGAGGCGACCCGGACCGGTGGCCGACTGCACGCCTCGGTTAGAGAGGGCGATGGCGAGGATGTGTCCACACACGGCAGCGCTGCAGCGCCTCGGCGCTATGTCGAGACGTACTGGCGCGAGCCGGCCCTGCGGTCCGCAGTCATAGACGCCGGCTGGATCGTCAGCGAGGTACGTCAGTGTATCGGAAAGCCCGATGACCGGTGGTTGAGCGTTCGGGCGAGCCGGAGATGACGCACCCAGAGTTCCGGGCCGGATGGAGGCGGCGTGTCACGTCCGCATGTGGCACCAGGCGGGGATGGGTCGCACTTCAGGTTTCGGTCGAGAGCCGAAATTCAAACTGAGACACTGTCCGCAACCGACAGTGCAGGAACAGGAATTGAGAAAACTGTTCCCGGATTTCCATGGCCCTCCCGATCGCCGCCTTGTCCGCCTTGCCCGCCTCCTTGGTTATGCTTATTGCGTAAAAATCCATGCGCCTCGCCGCCAACTAACTGATTCCGCTTGTCTTTACAGACATGACCTGATTTCCGGCCGGTCTCGGCACCCAGGCCGGGAATGCACTGAGGCATGCTGCCCGCCTCTCGAAAACCAAGCCTTTTCAAGATGTTGTTCAGGCGGTGACGAATGCCTCGCGATTTCCGTCGTATCTGGATTATTTTCACTTGGCTGCATCTGCCGCAAAGTCCTCGTTCTCCTTGTGGCGATCATGTTCACACATCCCGCGTGGGATTTTCCGCCAAGTGTGACAGCCTGGAATTTTCTGCGCCGGCTCTGGTTTCGCCGCCGTCGAGGCATGATGGGGTGGACGGCGCCTGAAGGCATCGCGTGTGCCGGAATGAGTTATCGACAACTCAGACAAGGGAGCCGTCCACCCCGTCATGCCTCGACGGCGGCGAAACCAAAGTCGGCGCAGAAGCGGCTGCGCATCTATAATCGGCCAGCCGCAGCCAAATCCAGGATGGGTGACCATGACGGTCCCTTCGGGAGAGGAATTGGAGGTAGGAGCGGCGGATGTTGCGAGGATTATGCGCGAATCCCCGCACGACATGCGGCTTTGGCCATCATGTCCTCTGATTATTTTCCTAGGACTATTTACACAAACTCCGACCCATGCCATACTCCCGCCGGCCTGTGGTTGAAAGGAGATGGCGTCGGTGGAGTTGATGGGAGGGGTTTCGCCAGTCGAGAAAAACCGGCAGATGCTGAAACACATCCTGCTGATGCTGGTCGGCATGGCCGAGATGGGGTTCGGCAGGCTGCTGTCGCTGGTGCTTGGGGAAGCCGCCATCGCCCCGAGACTTGGACGAGCGGGGAAGACGGGGCGGAAAAAACCGTCGCCGGCGCTCTGCCTGCCCCGCCATCTCTACCGCGCCATCGTGCGGCTGCTGCGCCCGGCCGAATCCGCCGCCTCGTCATCGCGGCGGCGCGCGGCATCGTGGTGGTGCTGCCGCTGGTTCTTCCGCGAAAACCGAAGCATAGGATTTCGGACACGGTGGCCGCCATGCGCCGCCTCGGCCTTGCCGTCAATCTGTCGCGAGGACTTTGCCCGCTACCAGGCCGAACTGAAAGCCGCCGAACGCCGCGCCCTGCGCCCGCGAAAATTAAACCTGCCGCTGCTCGATGCGCTGAAAAACCCGTTCCGCATCCGCCGCCGCTACATACCCAACCACGCCATGCCGCGCATCACATGGCTCGATTCCGACGCACCACGCCAATCCTTGCCGCCGCCGCCGTCAAAGGACGATCCGATCAATGCGGCAAAACTGGCGCTCAGGCTGGACGCGCTCGGCCGGGCGCTCGACAATCTTCCCGGACTGGCAAAACGCTTCGCCCGCTGGCGGGCGCGGCACGAGGCGTGGCTGGCGCGGCGCAAGGCCGGCGAGACCGCGAAAGGCGAAAAGCCCGGCGCGCCGTTGCGGCCGATGCGGTTTTCGGCGCTCAGGGTGGGCAAACCGCCGGGCTGCCGGCTGGGGCGCTACGATCCCGACGCCCGGCGCAAGAAAAGCACCCGCGACATCGACGAGATTTTGATCCACTGCCACTCGCTGGCGCTGTATGCGCTGGAGAAGCCGCGCCCAGACACGTCGTGAGGGGGCGCGTCGGGACGTAACAAGCTGGGGATCAAGGGCCGGCGCGATTTTTCCGCGGGCTGGCGACGAAGACGGCTGCATGCAGGGGACAGTTTACTTTTATCCCCGGAAAAGCTCGGCGCGGGACAGGGTGACGCGCGGGGATAAAAGTAAACTGTCCCCGGCGTTTGCGCCGGCTTACCGCCAGCTTTCGCGAACCGATTTCAAGGCGATCCGGACGTTGCGCGAACCGAAAAAAGCCGCCAGTCCTTGACCCCGGCGCGCGAAAGCGGATCAATCCACCGATGGACGACCTTTTGAACGAATCGAAAACCAATGCCGCCGAATTCACCGTCAGCGAAATCTCGAACGCGCTGAGGCGCACCGTCGAGGATGCATTCGGCAATGTGCGGGTGCGCGGCGAGATTTCCGGCTATCGCGGCCCGCATTCATCGGGCCATGCCTATTTCAGCCTGAAGGACGACCGCGCCCGGCTGGAAGCCGTCATCTGGAAAGGCACGATGAGCCGGCTGAAATTCCGTCCCGAGGAAGGGATGGAGGTGATCGCCACCGGCAAGCTCACCACCTATCCCGGCTCGTCCAAATACCAGATTGTCATCGACAATCTGGAGCCGGCGGGCGCCGGCGCGCTGATGGCGCTGCTGGAGGAACGCAAGCGGCGGCTGGCGGCCGAGGGCCTGTTCGACCCGGCGCGAAAACAGCTTCTGCCGCACATGCCTCGCGTCATCGGCGTGGTGACGTCTCCCACCGGTGCGGTCATCCGCGACATCGTCCACCGCATAAAAGACCGGTTCCCGCTGCATGTCATCGTCTGGCCGGTGCGCGTGCAGGGCGACAGTTGCGCGGCCGAGGTCACCAATGCGGTGCAAGGTTTCAACGCCCTGCCTCCCGGCGGACCGATCCCGCGCCCCGACCTGATCATCGTGGCGCGCGGCGGCGGCAGCCTGGAGGATCTTTGGGGCTTCAATGACGAGGCTTTGGCGCGCGCGGTGGCGGCCTCAGACCTGCCGGTGATTTCCGCTGTCGGCCACGAGACCGACTGGACGCTGATCGACCTTGCCGCCGACGTGCGCGCGCCGACGCCGACGGGCGCCGCCGAAATCGCCGTGCCGGTGCGCGACGAACTCGCGGCAAGGCTCGCCAATCTGGGAGCGCGGCTCAGCGCGTCGGTCTCGCGCTCGACCGAGCGAAAGCGCACGGCGCTGAGGGCCGCGGCGCGCGCCCTGCCCTCGCCCGACCAGTTGCTCGCGCTGCCGCGCCGGCATTTCGACGAGGCGACCAGCCGGCTCGGCCGGGCGCTGACGGTCAGCACCGACCGCAAGCGGGCGCGGCTCGCCGCCATCCGCCTGACGCCGGCGACGCTGTCGCGGCGGATCGGCGAGACCAGAAAACATCTGGACCGCGATTTTTCGCGCGCCTTCGCCGCCTTCCGCGGCGCCATCCGCCAGCGGCGGATCGACTTTTCCCGGACCGCGGCGCGGGTGACGCCGGCGCCGATCGCGCGCCGCAACGGGCTCGCCCGGCAGGCTTTTTCGTCCCTCGCCGGCCGCCATGACAAGGCTATGGACCTGCGGCTCGAACGCGCGCGGGCCAGGTTCAACCAGGCCGACAGGCTGCTGTCGACGCTGAAACTTTCCGACCAGGCGATCCTCGACCGCGGCTATGCGCTTGTGCTCGACCGCGAAGGAGGCGTCATCCGCCGGGCGGCAGAGGTGTCAGCCGGCGCAGCGCTCACCTTGCGTTTTGCCGACGGCGAGGCGCAAGCGCTCGCAACGGGCGGCGCGGGCGCTCCTGCTTCGGATGCGCCGACGACAAGGCCGCCACGCGCAAAGGCGCCGGAGAAGAAGCCCGCGCCGGGCGGGCAAGGCTCGCTGTTTTAGCCGGCGGCTCGCCTCTTGCTGGACCGGATTGTGATGGCGGCAGGACCCTTCATCGTCCCACAAGCACCTGCCTTGGGATTACGCTGTTCGAGGCGGCGCGTCGCCGCAAACGCGTTGGTCAGTTGCCAAGAGTGCGTGTCGAAGCCCGGATTTCCACGACCCCGTCCCGCTCGTCCGCGTGGGCATTCTGGGCAACATAGGTGACGGTATCGACGGTCAGGGTCATCGGTTCTTCCCGCCCCGGAACGAGAAGCTTGTCGCCCTCATGCGGGACGGCCGCAAACGTGAACGGCTGGCCTTCCGGGCTTTGGTCGATATAGACGATGCTGTGCACACCCATGACGGTCTCCTCGGTTCGAATTGTCTGGCTTACGCAAGCGCAACGGCCTGACAGTTCTTTCCGTTCCCGTCCTGATGTCGACGATTTTGCGCCATCGGAGCCAAAGTCTGGTAGGGGCAGGGGTGTGTTCAACCCGCCGCTTCAAGGCCTGTCCTTATTGCAAGGGCGGCTTCCGGCGGCTCCATTCGCTGCGTGGAATCAAGTCTCCGATACCGAAGGCGAAAGACACGACCTTCGTCGCATCGGCGTCCACCTCGCAGCGAAAGCTCAGATCGTACCACTGCCCGCCGGCACGGAAGGCCGCCCTGCGGGCCTCGAGGACCGTGCCGTCCTTCAGTTCATAGATCGGATACCTCTCTGCAAGATAGGGTGGCGAGGCATGGAGCAACTGCTGTCGGATTTCGCTCGCGCACAGCTCGCCGACCCGCATGCCGCGCGGCATGTCACCCATCGCGGTTGTCGCGATCGGATCGCCGGTTGTACTCGCGGAGAATAATTTCTTGGCTTTCCTAAGCTTTGGGGTTTTTTGCGCCTCGGCCGGCTTTGCCGCCTCGGGCGCCTTGGTCCCGGGCGTTCCCGGAGGCGGAACCTGAATTGCCGCGCCGGCCGCCGTCACGGTCGGCGGCTCCGCAAGCTCCTTCTCGTCCGCCTCGCTGGGGGCCGCAGGGGGCGTTGAACCTTCCTCGGCGCTGTCGCCGTCTGAGGCTTGGCGGGGGCCGGCGTCCTTCTCGCCGAACTGGACGACGGGCCTCAAGGCAGGCGCGGGCGGGGCAGTCTCCTTGGCCGGGGCCGGCGGCGGCTCGGCCTTGGCCTGCTGAGGTTTCTCGGGCTTGGGCGGTTTGGGCGGTTCGGGAGCCGGCGGAGGTTCAGCCTTGGGCTTCTCCGGCGGTTCGGGCGGCGGCACCAGATCCACCTTTATCGCCTCCTCCTCCTGCGGTTGCGGAAGCGACGGCAGGTCGAACAGAAACGGCGCGGCTATCAGCAAATGCAGGCCGAGGGAAGCAGCCAAAGCCCCCACGAACACCCGCCGCTGCTCTGGCATCTGGTCCAACATCGCAACCGATGTGGAGTGAAACAGTGCCGGCATCAAGCGCCCATGCTGCCAAATGCCGAAAACTATTGAAAGATGGTACGGTTGGGTGGGCTCGAACCACCGACCTCCGGATCCACAATCCGGCGCTCTAACCAACTGAGCTACAACCGCACATGCTGCCCGAAGGCGTCCTGCAACACTCCCGCTCCATGAAGGCGCGAGGCGTCGCTTGCGAGGTGTGCATAAGAGCAAATGCGCGGCATTTCAAGCCGCAAAAGAAAAGGCCGGCGGGAGGAGGTGCCGGCCTTTTCCTATGTCGCGCCAGAGGGAGGAGGTTCTGGCGGCATATCCCGCAGGGCAGAGGGAGGAGGAACCGCCCCGCGGGTAACTTCGGTCAGCCGAATCAGGCGACCTTGAGGTCCTTGAAGGTCTTCTCGAAGACGTCCTTCAGCGGCTTGGAGACATCCTCGGCGGCCTTGGTGCTGGCGGCCTGGAGGTCCTTGGCCTGAGCCACGGCGGTCTCGACGCCCTTGCGGACGAAAGCGGTCTGCAGCTCGATCAACTCGGAGATCGACTTGACGCCGACCAGCGATTCGAGATGCGAGAAGCCGAGCTCGGCATTGGTGCGCAGCGCGGCAATGGTCTTCAGCGACAGCTCGCTGCCGGCGGCCTTGGCGGTCTCGACGGTGGTCTCGACGGCCTTCTGGGTGCTCTCGGCGCCCGTCTTCAGCTTGGCGTAGGCTTCCTTCGACTGCTCGACGCCCTTCTCGGCGAAGGCGCGGAACTGATCGGTAGCCTTGGAGGCATCAAAGGTCGGGAATTCGACGTTCTGGATAAATTCGGCAGGCTTGGTCGCGGTCTTGGACATTTTTCCATCCTTTTCGGGGGACGGCTGAAGGTGCCGTCTCGTTCATGTGTGATCAGCATATAGCGCGGCTTATGCTGCATTGCAACATAAATATTGCGACGCAATATAACTGCCTGTTAACGAAGCGGAAATTCCGGTTGAGAACATCTCCGCGATTAACCAAACGCCCAGAAATTCGGGCTTCCAATCGCGGCGCAGTGGACGCGGAAGCGCCCAACTTTTATTAACAATGCATTAACCGTGGGGATTCCGCGTCGCGGAGGGCAAAGGTCCAACATGCCATCGGCCGCCTATTCGTTTATCGACGTCGCCGTCCTCGACGGCGTGCGCGAGCGATTCGCCGCGGGCGACGCGATTGTCATCCTGTCGACCGACCTTGCCGAGGTCGTGTGGGCCAACGGGCCGGGCGCAGCGCTGTTCGGTCATGCCGACATCGAGCGGATCGTCGGCGCCGAAAGCGGGCTGGGCTTCGCCGCCCGGCGGCAGATCATGGCGACGAAGGGTTTTCCAAATATCGGCCGCGACCGGGCCATCACGGTGCGGCTGGCGCAAGGGCTGGACAGCCGGGCCATGGGGTTTTCTGCGAGCGCGGTTGTCCTGCCCGACGGCGAGAAAGCGATCATGCTGGCCGTACCCGCCGGCCTCGCGGGAGCGCCGGAAACCGAAATCGCGGCGCGCGCCATCGGCGGCTTCACCGAGCCCGGCCATCTGGTGGCGTTCCTCGACGGCCGGGGCGCGGTCGAGGCGGCGTCGCCAAATTTTTTTGCACGCGAGATTCCCACACAGGTGTTGGCGGGACTGGTCGCGGACGTGGCCGGCGAAGCAGACCGCCTCGTCAAGAAGATCATCTCCACGGGTTCGTCTCGGTTTCCGGCCGGGATTGCGCGGCTGCGCGACAATCCGGCGCGGCATCTGCTCGTCATGATCGACGAGGAGCAAGCAGCCGACACCAGTAACGCTCCGACATTGGCGGATGAAGGTCAGGCCGCAATTGCCGAGGCCGCGCCCGTCGTCGAGCAAGCTGTCGCCGTCGATATGGCCGAGGCAGCGCCAAAGGGCGTACGGGTCGACCTTGGCCAGCCGAACGCCTCGGAACCGGATGCGGCCAGCGCGACCGTGTCCGCCGAGCCGGCCACCAATGCAGACAGTTACAACGTAGCCGTGCCCGTGGAACCGGTTTCGGCGAACGCCGATGCGGTGGAAGAACGCCCCGTCGTCGAGAGCGCCGTAGCAGACGACCTCGCCAACGACCATCCCGTTCCCTCCATCGACGATGTCTGGGGGCCGCAGGACGTGGCCCAGCCGGTGGAGCCTGCGGCCGCTGCCGGGATCATGACGCCGCCGGCGAACGAAGTTGTTGCAGCGGATTGGGCGTCGGAACCAACCTTCGAGATACCTGCCGCCGAGACACCCACCGCGAAGCTCGAAGGGCATGCCGTTGCAGAGCAGCCTGACGACAGCGCCACCGCGGACGCAGAAGCAGAGTCCGCGCCGGCAGCCGTCGGCAAGGAATCAGGATTTGCCGCCCTCTCCAAACCGCCGATTGCCCGGCCAGTGGCCGTCGACCGCAGCGCCGCACCGGTCCGCTTCGTCTGGAAGACGGATGCCGTGGGCCGCTTCAGCGCGGTGTCGCCGGAATTCCTCGCCGGGGTTGGCGCGAGGGCGGACGACATCATCGGCAAACCTTTCGCTGAGGTCTCGAACGTGCTCAGGCTCGACCCGCAGGGCGAGATCGCCGGCCTGCTGGAGCGCCGCGACACATGGTCCGGACGCTCGGTACTCTGGCCGATCGCCGGCACGGACCTCAAGGTTCCGGTCGATCTTGCCGCGCTGCCGATCTATTCGCGCGACCGCAGTTTTGAAGGTTTTCGCGGTTTTGGCGTGGCGCGCCTGGCCGACAGCGTGGTCGACCTCGACGCCGTCGGATTGACGCTCGGCTCGGCCGCTTCACCGGCCGATCCCGCCCCGGAAGCAGAACCGACCGCCGATTCCGCCGAGCGACCAGTGGAGCCCAAGGCAAGCGAGTCCCGGAGCGCCGATCCGTTCCAGGGCGAAGTGCCTGCGTTGAGCATCGCGCCAAAGCTGGATCGGCGCTCGAGCGACAAGATCATCCGTCTGGCGGAACACCGGCCGCCGGTCGCCGAAAAGGGATTGTCCAATGTCGAGCGCAGCGCGTTTCGCGAGATCGGCGAAAGGCTGAGGAAAACGGGCGGCATCGAAGACCTGCCGGAAGCCGGCAACGCCAATGGCGCGCGTCAGTCGGGCACGGAAGCCGCTGTCGCGGCGATGGGAACCGCCGCGAATGACAGCGTGGCGACCACGGCAGAGCAGATGCCGGGCGAGGTCGAAAACAGTCTTGCCGTCGAGCCCGTGAACGGTGGCGAAGCTCACGCTTCATCGGCTGCAACCATATCGATGGAGCCGGCAGCAGACGTCGGGGCCGCGGCCGATCCGACAGCAGCGGAGGCCAGCGCTGCTACCCAACCGCAGTCATATCAAACGGCGGCTGTCGAAACGATCGCCGACGCGGCGCGTGAGCCGACCGGCGACCTCGTGACGCCGGACGCGGGTGCCGCCGGTACGGGCGCCACTTCGGAGCATCCGGCCCGCGCCGGACAGGCGCCGGAACTAACCACGCAGGCGGCCCGAGAGCCCGAAGCGGCGGCAGCCGATACGATTGTCGTGGACGCTGGCGAACCGCCCGCGTCGCTGGCAGATGCGTCCAGATTTCAGCCTGTAGCCGAGCCGGCGTGGCAGGAGCTCCCCGCGCACGAAGGACATACGCACGCCGATACGATTTCCATTGATGGCAGCCGGGCTGAACAGTCCGACCTACCCGAAACGGGAACCGGGACCGTTGCCGACCAGGAACCGTCACCGGCGACCGGACCGACATGGCAGGAAGCGCATGCCGAGGCCGAAACGGTTTCCATCGACAGCGATCGGACAGAACAGCCCGAATCGCCGATCGAATCCGGAGCCAGCCGCGAGCCACAACCGGCACTGGCATCCGAGGTACTGGATGATGCGGACGCCGATACGGTTTCGATCCACGACACCGAGACTGGATCGCTGAATCTGTCAGCTTCGGGGGCCGGGATCATTCCAGGCCATGAACCGTCGCACGGAGCCGAACCGGCATGGCAGGAAGCGAATGCGCGTGAGGCCGACGCGGATACGGTTTCCATCGACAGCAATCGTACGGAACAACCCGAACGCCCTCAATCGCCGGTCGAACCCGGAGCCGGCCGCGAGCCGCAGCCGCAATTGGCCTCGCACGTATCGGATGAGACTGAAGCGGACGCCGATACGATTTCCATCGACGACGCCAAGGCCGAATCGCCGGACCTGCCCGCATCAACGGCCGAAATCGTCGCCGGCCACGAAACACCAGAGCCGACATCCGACGTTTCAGATGCGGTCGAGGCGCCTGCAATCGTCTCGCCGGTCGCCGCGGCACGGGCGGCTATCGCCGAACTCAAGACCGGCGGCTTCATGCCGTCGGCCTTTTCCTCATCACCGGACAGCGGCAAGCGATTCCAGGACACGGCGATCCTCTCGCGCCTGCCGGTGCCGCTTCTGATCCATTCCGGCGACGTGCTGCACTACGCCAATGACGAATTCCTGAACCTGACCGGCTATGGCTCGCTCGACGCGCTTCGTGAGGTGGGCGGGCTTGGCGCGCTGTTTTCCGATCCCTACCAGGATGACGCGAGAGACGGGACGGGACGGTCACTCCGGATGCGGACCGCCGACGATATGGAATTCCCCATCGAGGCGCTGCTGCGTTCGGTGCCGTGGAGCGGCGGCCACGCGCTGATGCTGGTGGTGCGCCGCACGGGCGAGGCGGTCGATGTTTCGGACGACGAAGCGCCCCTGCCCCAGCAGCCCGATGTCGAGGCGCTGAAGGCTCGCGTCTCGGAGATGCGAGCGATCATCGACACGGCGACCGACGGCGTGATCCTGATCACCCATGACGGCATGATCCGCTCGATCAGCCGCCCGGCGGAAGCCCTGTTCGGCTTCGACACGGACGATGTCAGCGGAAAGCCCTTCGTCTCGCTGTTCGCCATGGAAAGCCAGCGGGCGGCGCGCGACTATCTCAACGGCCTCTCGGATCATGGCGTCGCCAGCGTGCTCAATGACGGGCGCGAAGTGATCGGCCGCGAAGCGCAAGGCCGCTTCATCCCGCTGTTCATGACCATCGGCAAGCTGCCCAACGACAGCGGTTATTGCGCGGTGGTGCGCGACATCACCCAGTGGAAGCGCGCCGAAGAGGAATTGACCCAGGCGCGCTCGGTGGCGGAGCGCGCCTCCTCGCAGAAGTCGGATTTTCTGGCGCGCATCAGCCACGAGATCCGCACGCCGCTCAACGCCATCATCGGTTTTTCCGAACTGATGATCGACGAGCGTTTCGGCGCGATCGGAAACGACCGCTATCGCGATTATCTGCTCGACATCAACCGGTCGGGAAACCATGTGCTCGAACTGGTCAACGACCTGCTCGACATCTCGAAGATCGAGGCGGGCGAGCAGGAGATGGCCTATGAGGCCGTGTCGCTCAACGAGACGCTCGGCCAGACGGTGGCGATGATGCAGCCGCAGGCTAATCGCGAGCGGGTGATCATCCGCTCCAGCTTCGCCTCGCGGCTGCCTGATATCGTGGCCGACGCCCGCAGCGTCAGGCAGATCGCGCTCAACCTGCTCTCCAACGCCGTGCGCTACACGCAGGCCGGCGGCCAGGTCATCGTCTCGACCTCCTACGAACCTTCGGGCGACGTTGTGATGCGGGTGCGCGACACCGGCATAGGCATGACCCAGGCGGAGATCGAGCAGGCGCTGAAACCGTTCAAGCAGATCAACACGCTGAAGCGCTCGCGCGGCGACGGCACCGGTCTCGGCCTGCCGCTGACCAAGGCGATGGTGGAAGCCAACCGCGCCCGGTTCACCATCAACTCGACGCCCGGCGAAGGCACGCTGGTGGAGGTGACGTTCCCATCGACGCGGGTACTGGCGAACTGATCCGCCGCTACGGCCTAAAATTTTCGTGATGATCTGGCGGACAATCTGTCGCGGCAAAGGTTGGAAAGCCGGATATTTTTGCTCAACTTATTGAAAAGCTGTGAGATTCCGTCCAGTTTAGAATTCTTCTAAACTATTGAAATTGTTAGCGTTTGTATTGACGGCGAGGCGCATTTTCGCCGATAGGTCGTATCGTTCCGAAAGGAAAACAAGACAATCCGGACCTGGGGGCCAAAACCCCTCGCTGACCAGGAGAGAACGATGACCAAGGGAAATGCCCGGTCGACAGTCGCCGGCTACGCCGCGCTTGCCTTCGCAACATTGTTTGCCGGCTCGGCATTGGCCGACGGCACCGTCAATATCTACTCCTATCGCCAGCCCGACATCATCAAGCCGGTGCTCGACGCCTTCACGGCCGAGACCGGCATCAAGACCGAGGTTTTGTTCCTCGACAAGGGCCTTGAGGACCGCATTCTTGCCGAGGGCCAGAATTCGCCGGCCGACGTCATCCTCACCGTCGACATCGCCCGCCTCACCAACGCCAAGGACAAGGGCGTGACGCAGGCTCTGGACGACGCCACCGTCAACGCCAACCTGCCCGCCGAATATCGCGACCCGGAAGGCCACTGGTTCGGCGTGACCAAGCGAGCCCGCGTGGTCTACGCCTCCAAGGACCGCGTGAAGGACACGGCAATCACCTATGCCGACCTCGCCGACCCCAAGTGGAAGGGTAAGATCTGCATCCGCTCAGGCCAGCACGACTACAATCTCGCCCTGTTCTCGGCGGCGATCGCGCATTGGGGCTCGGAGAAGACCGAAGAATGGATGAAGGGCCTGAAGGCCAATCTGGCGCACAAGCCGGATGGCGGCGACCGCCCGCAGGCCAAGGCGATCTTCGCCGGCGAATGCGATATCGCGCTGGGCAACACCTATTATGTCGGCCTGATGCGCACCAACGAGAAGGACCCTGAGGAGAAGGACTGGGGCAACGCCATCAACGTCATCTTCCCGACCTTCGAGAACGGCGGCACGCATGTGAACATTTCGGGCGCGGCGCTCGCCAAGAACGCGCCGAACCGCGACAACGGCGTCAAGCTGATCCAGTTCCTGTCCAGCCACAAGGCGCAGCAGGTCTATGCCGAGCAGACTTTTGAGTACCCGGTCGAGCCCGGTCTGGAGCCGTCCGAGATCGTCAAATCGTTCGGAACGCTGCACGCCGACACGCTGCCGCTGGCCGACATCGCCAAGAACCGCAAGGCTGCCTCCGAAATGGTCGACCGTGTCGGCCTGGATGACGGCCCGAGCAGTTGATAGCCGACCCTGTCAGCCAAGGGCCGGGCCGCGCGAGCGGCCCGGCCTTTGATGTTTGATTATCCGACGAACTGAATCATGGGCGCAGCGGCGACAACCGGCGTGAATGGCGTGGCGGACCGGCTCCCGGTGCGGCGACAGCGCCATCCGCTGATGCTTGCGGCTGCGCTCGCGGTTTCGGCGGTCGTCTTGACGCCGATCGTCACGCTCACGGTCATCGCCCTTTCCGGCACCGGGGAGGACTGGCCGCATCTCGCAGCCAACGTACTGCCGACCGCTGCAATCACCACCGCGGCGCTGATAGCCATGGTTTCGGCCGGCACCGCGGTCATCGGCGTAACGGCGGCATGGCTGGTGGTCGGCTTCGATTTCCCCCTGCGAAAGCAGTTCTCGTGGGTGCTGGTGCTGCCGCTGGCCGTGCCGCCCTATCTCGCGGCCTACGCCTTCGGCGAATTCTTCCTGTTCACCGGGCCTGCCCAGTCGGCGTTGCGCACCGTCTTCGGTTTCCAGACACCCCAGGACTACTGGTTTCCGGACCTGCGCTCGACGCCGGGCGCGGCCTTCGTGCTGGCCTCGGTGCTCTACCCCTACGTCTACCTGACCAGCCGCGTGGTCTTCCTGATGCAGGGCCGCAATATCGGCGACGTGGCGCGCACGCTGGGAGCAAGGCCGTCCCGCGTCTTCTTCAAGGTGCTGCTTCCCGTGGCGCGGCCGGCCATTGCGGCAGGCGTCGTGCTGGTTTTGATGGAGACGATCAACGACATCGGCGTCGCCGAATATCTGGGGGTGCGGACGTTGACGTCAGCGATCTACACGACCTGGATCAACCGCAGCAGCCTGGAGGGCGCCGCGCAACTGGCGATGCTGATGCTGGTGCTGGTGCTGGCATTGCTCGCCTGCGAGCAGTTCGCGCGGCGCCTGCAACGCTTCCACAATATGCGGGCGACGCAGATCAGGGCTCGGCCACCACGGATAAGACTCACAGGCTTGCGGGCTGGTGCCGCCGTGCTGGCCGTCGCCGCGCCGGTCGTTGTCGGGTTCGGCGTGCCGCTGTGGGTGTTCGGCCGCTATGCGTCGCGGCGGCTGGATTACCTGATCAATGCCGATCTCGGAAAAGCCTTCGTCAACACCGTGCTGACCGCTGGCGTGACAGCACTGCTGACCGTCTCGCTGGCGCTTTTCCTGATCTATGCGGTGCGGGTGTCGCGGTCAGGTCCGATGCGGCTGGTGGTGCGTGTGGCCTCGGTCGGCTACGCGCTTCCAGGCACCATTCTCGGCCTCGGCCTGCTCTATGCGCTGGCGCAGTTCGACAACCGCATCGATGCGATCTCTCGGGAATATCTTGGCTTTTCGACGGGGCTGCTGTTGACCGGATCGGCCGCGGCCGTGATCCTTGCGTGTACGATCCGCTTTCTGGCGCTGGCGGAAGGCGCGGTGCGCTCCGGATTGGAAAAGCTGCCGACGAGTCTGGACGAGGCGGCGCGCAGCCTCGGCAAGGCGCCTCTGGCAAGTGCGGCGCTCATCCTCGCACCGCTGCTCAAACCGGCCATCCTGACAGCTTTGGTGCTGGTTTTCGTCGATACGGTCAAGGAGCTTTCGGCGACGATCCTGCTCAGGCCTTTCGGCTTCAACACGCTGGCGACACTGGTCTACGAGAACGCTTCGCGTGCTGTCGTCGAGGATGGAGCCATTGCCGCGCTGCTGATCATCGCCACCGCGACGGTTCCCGTCATCCTTCTGTCGAGGGCATTGGCTGGCGACCAGGAAGCATCCCTATAAGCACCAACGTCTTTCGATCCGATGGCGGCACGCCGGCAGGCGGGCACAAGAAAAAGGCGCCCTAACGGACGCCTGAGATTTGGGATGCTGCTACAACGGGGGCTTGAGCAAGTGCGCTTCCTCCGAGGGATGGAGGACAGGAATCTCTCCCTCAAGTTGCACTGACTATCGCCCGCGTTCGTTAACAGAACCTTGCCAGGCCTCCAAAAAATTTACGGAAACGTTCCACCTCTGAAAACGAGGTAAATTCGGACTTCAGAAATGGTTTACCATCACGCGCCGCTCAGTCGCGAAGTTGCGGCAGATCGCGAAACAATTCGAGCGCTTCCGGGTTGGCCAGCGCCTCCTTGTTTTTCACCGGGCGGCCGTGAACCACCTCGCGTACGGCGAGTTCGGTGATCTTGCCGGACTTGGTGCGCGGGATGTCGGCGACCGCGACAATCCTGGCCGGTACATGGCGCGGGCTGGCGCCCGTGCGGATTTTGGCACGGATGCGCTTTTCAAGTTCCTCGTCCAGCACGACGCCGGCTGCGGGCCGTACGAACAAGACCACTCGCACGTCGCCGTCGAAATCCTGGCCGACGCATAGCGCCTCGGCGATCTCCGGCAAATGCTCGACCTGGTTGTAGATCTCGGCGGTGCCGATGCGCACGCCGCCGGGATTGAGGGTGGCGTCCGAGCGGCCGTGGATGATCAGCCCGTCATGTTCCGTCCACTCGGCAAAATCGCCATGGCACCAGACGTTGTCGAAGCGCTCGAAATAGGCGGCGTGGTATTTCTTGCCGTCCGGATCGTTCCAGAAGGCGACCGGCATGGAGGGAAACGCCTTCGAGCAGACAAGTTCGCCCTTTTCGCGCCTGATATGCTTTCCGTCGTCGTCCCAGACGTCGACCGCCATGCCGAGGCCCGGCCCCTGGATTTCCCCGACCCAGACGGGTTCGGTCGGCACGCCGAGCACGAAGCAGGACACGATGTCGGTGCCTCCCGAGATCGAGGCCAGATGCACGTCCTTCTTGATGCCGTCATAGACGAACTGAAAATCCTCCGGCGACAGCGGCGAGCCTGTGGAGGAAACCGTCCGCACTGTTGAAAGGTCGTGGGTGTCGATGGGGCGCAGGCCGGCCTTGCGCACGGAATCGATGAATTTCGCGGAGGTGCCGAAATAGGTCATTGCCTCCTGGTCGGCGAAGTCGAAGAGTACGTTGCCGTCCGGATGGAAGGGCGAGCCGTCATAGAGCAGCAGCGTCGCGCCGGAGGCCAGGCCGGAGATCAGCCAGTTCCACATCATCCAGCCGCAGGTGGTGAAATAGAACACCCGGTCGCCGTCGCCGATGCCGGCATGAAGGCGGTGTTCCTTGACGTGCTGCAGCAGCGTTCCGCCGGCCGAATGAACGATGCATTTCGGAACGCCGGTCGTGCCGGAAGAATAGAGGATGTAGAGCGGGTGGGCGAAGGGCAACGGCACGAACGTCACCGGTTTGGCCTCGATGCCGGCGACCGCGGCGGCGACTGTGGACGCGCCCGGAATGCCGGCGGCAGCGGTTGCGGCATTGCCGAGATAGTCGGCGATCAGGACCTTCCTCAGGCCAGGCAGTTTTGCCGCCACCGCCGCCGTCTTGGCGGAAACATCGATCGCCTTGCCATTGTACCAGTAGCCGTCCGGCGCGATGAAGATTTTTGGTTCGATCTGGCCGAAACGGTCGAGAACGCCCTGCTCGCCGAAATCGGGAGAACAGGAAGACCAGACCGCGCCGATCGAGGTAGCGGCGAGCATGCAGGCGACGGTGTCGGGCATGTTCGGCATCATCGCCGCGATGCGGTCGCCGGGTTTTATGCCGAGCGAGAGGAAAAGCTGCTGCAGCTTCGAGACGAGAGCGTGCAATTCATCCCAGGACAGGCGCTGCTCCGCCTTGTCCTCGCCGCGGAAGACCAGCGCGTCGTCGTCGCCGCGCTTGCGCAGGAGGTTTTCCGCAAAATTCAGCCTTGCGTCGGGGAAAAAGGCCGCGCCAGGCATGCGATGGCCGTCGACCAGCACGCGGCCGCCCTTGTCGCCGACAATGCCGCAATAGTCCCAGACCAGATTCCAGAACTCTTCGCGGTTCTCGACCGACCAGCGATGGAGATCGGCAAAACGGGGGAAAGCGCGCCCCGCGATCCGCTCGACCTGGCGGGTGAATGCCGTCAGCGGCGAACTGGCCACGCGGTCGGCGTCCGGCTTCCAGAGCGGTTGCGTGATGGCCATGCTCGTCCCTCCCAGCGGTCAAGCGCTTATGCATATTGCGCCGCACAAGCGCAAGAACCACGAGATATGTCCGTGGGGAGTCAAGGCTTTCAGGCGGCTGGCCGTTTGCCTTTGGAATTGTCCGGGAGTGATAGAGGACCTCGGCACGCAGCCGCCATCGCTGGGCCACAATGGCTTGAAATGCCGTCACGGTCGGATAAACCGGGCACGGATCGGGAGCCCGGACAGGACTTCCGCAACAGTGCGATCGGACAGGGCGCATGCCGGTGACGTCGATGAGGAGGAGTATGTGGGCGCTGGCCATACTGGCCGTGCTCATTGTCGTCCTCGTCATCACCGTCCCCTACATCGCCTCGACACGGATCGTCCGCGACCGCATCGCGCAGGAGATCGGCGCCTGGAGCGGATATGCGGTCAGGATCGAGGGTTCTCCGCGGATCGACATCTGGCCGAGATTGCGCGCGGTGCTGAGGGACGTCTCGTTCTCGGATGCCGGGCCGGGCGGCGAGCGTTCGATCGGGACGGTTGAGCGCATCGATATCGAGCTGTCGGCGCTGGCCGCCATGCGCGGCGATACGGTTTTCACCTCGGCGCGCCTGGTCAAGCCGGTGCTGCGGATCGGTGCCGAGGCCGACCGGGGAATATGGGCGACGCTGGCCGGCAAGGGGCGTATCCGTTCGGCCATCGAAGAAGCCCGCGCCGTGGTCGCCAGCCAGGCCGACCCGGCCTCGCTGAAGTCCCTCATGCCCGCCGGTCCGTTCGGCAGTATCAGGATCGAGGACGGCTCGATCCAGCTCGATGACGGCGGCGTCGACAGCACGCCGCTGGTGACGGCGATCGAGGGCAAAGTCGACTGGCCGACGCTCGACCGTGCCGGCAGCCTCGTCGCCCAAGGCGTCTGGAAGGGCGAGACGATCAAACTAGACGCGGAAAGCGCCGCACCGATGCTGCTGTTTGCAGGAGGCACCGCCCCGGCCGAAATAAGCCTCGATTCGGCGCTTGGCGGCGCATCCTTCAGCGGCACGGCCAACCTCTCCGGCACGCCCTTCGCAGACGGCCAGATCACAGCCTCCACATCATCCTTCGGTCGCCTTGCCGGATGGGTGGGCGCCGGCCTGCCGGGATGGGAAAAACTCCAGGCCGTCCGGGTGTCGGGAACCGTCTCCGGCGATGCGCGCCGCCTAAAGCTCGACGGCGCGCAGTTGCAGATGAACGGCAGCACGGCCGACGGTGCAGCCGAGCTGGTTTCCGCTGACGGCCGGACGACGGTTTCGGGATCGCTCGCCTTCGATACGCTGCAACTGGACGGGTTGTTCAGCGCCTTGCCGCCGCTGATCCCGGCCAAAGCGGCCGTAGGCGCCGCGCCCGGGAGCAATTGGCTCGATCCCCTGATGCTCGACCTCAGGCTTTCGGCTGCGCATGCCAGCGCCGGCGGGCTGGAAATGTCCGACATGGCCGCGACCGTCGATATCCAGGACCGGTTCGCCTCTTTCGAGATCCTCGATGCGACGGCATTGGACGGCGCATTGCGGGGCGGCATCCGCTTCGACCGCGACCAGGAGCAGACAGTCACGAGGGTCACACTTTCGGCAACGGGCATCGACGGCGCGGCCTTCGGTTCGGCGATTGGCATGAACCGGCTGGCTCCGACCGGGCGCGGGTCGGTGACATTCGATATCAAGGGGCGCGGGACGGACATCAGATCGGTCATGGAAAATGGCGACGGCCGTTTTTCGGCGCGCCTCGGCGCGGGAGCGCTGTCCGGGCTCGATCTCGCGGCGTTTCTTGAGCGCTGCAGGAAGGGCGGCTTCTTCGCACTCGACGAGACGGCGGGAGGCAGCCTTGTGGTCGACGGCATCGACATCCAGGGGACGATGACGAATGGCGTCACGACGCTCGACAGAGCGGAAGCCCGGTTTGGCTCACGCAGGCTCTGGCTGTCGGGCCTGGCGTCCTATGCCGACCGCAGCCTGGCGCTGACGGGCGGTGTCGGCCAACTCCAGCCGGTTACCGGGACGGCCGCAGGACCGCCCGACGAAGCCAAGTTCTTCGTGGGAGGCTCCTGGAGCGCACCGTTCATTTCGCCAGTGAAGGCGGGAGAATAAACGAAGAGATATCGCGCGGCCGCTGCCTCGGCCTGCCGGCCCCCACCTCCCCGCAAGACGGGGAAGCATGGCCCTTGCGGGCTTAACTCACGCGATCACGAAATCCGCGTTGTCGAGGGCAAGGCCGGCGGTCAGGGTCGCAAAATGAACGCCCGCCGAGCCGCCGACGCCGTCCGCATCGTAGAACAGATTGCCGGTATCGGTTTCGTAGATGATGCGGTCGTCGGCATCCTCGGCCAACCCGCTGGCGTTGGCACGGAAAGCGACGACCGCCAGGGTCCCCGTCGCCAAGGCGGCGAAGACGGCGTCGTCCAGTTCGACCGTGTCGGCAGGCACGTTGAAGTCGGAGACCGTATCGACATTGCCGGCGCCGAGAGCGGTCGAGAACACGACGGTGTCGCTGCCAAGGCCGGTCAGGATCGTATCGATGCCTCCCTTGCCGTCGATGCGGTTGTTGCCGTCGTTACCCATGACCTGCTGGGCGAGGTCGTTGCCGGTGAGATCGATCGCGTAGCTTGCGTGCAGGCTGGTCGTCGTCAGCGATTCGATCTGGACGCCCTTGCCGAGAACATAGCTGATACCCGCCGAAACACGGTCGAAATTGCCTTGACCCGTGGTTTCGACAATCACGTCGGCGGCGTTGTAGACGGCGTAGGTGTCGTTGGCGTCACCGCCGATCAGTGTGTCGGCGCTACTCTTGCCGAAAGCGTCGACGCCGCCATCATGCAGGACATTCTTGCCGTTGTTGCCTATGATCGTCTGGGCAAGTTCATTTCCCCGAAGGTCGATCGAGCGAACCGCAGCGGCATTGGTCGTGGTCAGAAGCTCGATTTCCTGGCCTGCACCAAGCGCGTAGCTGACCCCCGATCCGACCCGGTCGGTACCGCCGCCCGCCGCCTCAGTCACCACATCGCTTGCGCTGTCGACGATGAAGGTATCATCGCCACCGAGACCGGCCATCTGGTCGTTTCCACCACGGCCGTTCAAAATGTTTGCCGCAAAGTCGCCGGTGAGGCCGTCATCCTGGGCCGACCCATACAGATTCTCGAAATGCGTCAGCAGATCCAGACCGGTGGAACTGCCGCCAAGATCGGCGGTCACGCCGGTGCTGTAGGCGCCGTAGTCTAGAATATCGATACCACCCTCTCCGTCGGTCACCCCCGTGATGACCGAACCGTCCTTGATGAACAGCGTGTTGTTGCCGTTGCCGAACAGGATGGCGATGCCGTTGCCGCTTTCGATGCTGCCGGCGTTGATGATGGTGTCGGCGAAAGTGCTGATGATCTCGATGGCGGTCTTGTTTTCGCCTTCTATGATGCCGTCATTGACGATCGTCGTCACGTACTTCGAATTGCCGCGCGAACTGTCGTCGATCAGGATGCCGAGGCCGAGTCCTTTGATCGTACCCGATACGTCGTTGAGGATGCTGCCGCCACCCGCGGCAATTCCCTCGCTAGTGTTCTCCCGACCGTCCGAGCCGGTGCCACCGGCGCCGGTACCCTGGATCACGCCGTAGTTTTCGATGGTGGCCTTGCCGTCGACGTCGATGCCGTCGCCGTCGCCATCATCCTTCCCGTCCGGCGCGCCGCCGTCGGGCTGGCCCGGTGTAGAGCCATGGATATCCAGCCCGGCCGTGAAGCTGCCGGTGATCGTGCCGTAGTTGAAAACGGTCGCATCGCCGTCGGAGCCGACACCCGAACCGTTGCGGCCGGTGATCATGCCGCCGCCCAGTCCGGGACCGGTGCCGTTGGTGACGGTTATGGTGGAGCCTTCCCCGGCGTTGATGCCATGACGGTCGCCGCTGATCGACCCGCCGGCGTCGTCCATATTGGTGACCGTTCCGGTAGCGCCATCCTGGAAATCAATGCCGTCGACGCCGTCGCTGTTGGCGGCGCCGGTGCCGCCGTCGATCGTGCCCTGGTTGAAGATGGTGCCGTTCGCACCAACCTTGATGGCCGAGTCATTCACCGAAGCGATGACGCCCGGTTTGGAATCGGCGGCAACGGTGTTGTTGATCTCGACCGAAAATTTGCCGGCAGTGTTGCCGAAGTCGAGCGATTGCCCACCGGTCGAGGTGATCGAGCCGGTATTGTTGATGGTGATGACGCCATCGTCGACCGTGCCTTCCTCGACCTGGATGGCGTCCCCGATCGCTTTGATGACGGCGCCATCCTTGTTGTTGATGGTCGCGGTCACGTCGTTGCCGACCGCAGCGTTGAAGCGGATGGCCCTTCCATCCGCATTGGTGTTCTCGACAGCGCCTTCGTTGGTAACCGTGGCGCCATCAGTCGGGCCGTTGAAGCGTATCGTCTGCTTGTCACCGCCGACCTGGAGGATGCCGGCCGCGAGGATGCCGTTGATGTCCTTCGAGATAAGACCTGTCTCGTTGCCGACCAGCGTCTGCCGGGTGGTGACGGTTGTACCTGCAGCAACTGTGAAACTCGGCATGATATTTCCCCAATAAATCAACGGCTCGCCCGATTACCTCAGGCAAGCATGATTTCGTTCACACGGATGTCAGGTGAGCCCCCCGACGAAGGTTAACCATATCGTTCGGGAGCTGACAGAATTGTGACAGATGCGCCGGAGCCCCACTCAGCGCGGGCAGTGCGGTCCGGGATCGTCGCCTCGCCGCCGGCGGACCGCGAAGCAGACCGTCGCCTTGGGTTTGAACAGAGTTTTGTCAGCCGCGCTGCGCAGCCTGCTCGTCGCGCGCCCGCTGCACTTCGCGGCGCTTGTTGGCGACCGAAGCCGCGACGACGCCGAGCGCGACCACGGCGATCATCAGCGTGCAGGCGGCGTTGATCTCCGGCGTGACGCCAAGGCGGACCTGGCTGTAGATCTTCATCGGCAGCGTGGTGGCGCCCGGGCCGGAGGTGAAGCTCGATATGACGAGGTCGTCGATGGAGAGCGTGAAGGCCAGCATCCAGCCCGACACAATCGCCGGCAGGATGACGGGCAGAGTGATCTGGAAGAAGGTTTTTACCGGGGGCGCGCCGAGATCCATCGCCGCTTCCTCGAGCGAGCGGTCGAAGGTCATCAACCGCGACTGCACCACCACCGCCACGAAACACATGGTGAAGGTGATGTGGGCGAGCGTGACCGTGAAGAAACCACGGTCGAGACCGATCGCCACGAACAGCAGCAGCAGCGACAGGCCGGTGATGACTTCCGGCATGACCAGCGGCGCGAACACCATGCCGGAAAACAGCAGGCGGCCGCGGAAGCGCGTGTAGCGGACCAGCGCGAGCGCAGCCAACGTGCCGAGCACGGTCGCCACCGTCGCCGAGATTAAGCCGACGCGGATCGTCACCCAGGCGGCGTCCATCAGGCCTTGGTTGTGGAACATCGCCACGTACCATTTGGTCGAGAAGCCGCCCCACACGGTGACCAGCTTCGACTCATTGAAGGAGAAGATGACGAGCAGCACGATCGGCAGATAGAGGAAGGCAAACCCCAGCACGATCGAGACGATGTTGAAACGGCTCCAGTTCCCGCTCATCGCCCCTGCTCCTGCGCGCGCGCCTGGGCGCTCTGGAAGATCATGATCGGCACGATGAGGATCAGGAGCAGGATCACCGCCACGGCGGATGAGACCGGCCAGTCGCGGTTGGCGTTGAATTCGTTCCACAAGGTCTTGCCGATCATCAGCGTTTCCGAGCCGCCAAGCAGGTCGGGAATGACGAATTCGCCGACCGCCGGGATGAAGACCAGCATGCAGCCGGCGACGACGCCGGGAAGCGACAGCGGGAAGGTGATCTTCCAGAACGCGCTGATCGGCGGGCAGCCGAGATCCTGCGCCGCTTCGATCAGCGAATAGTCCATCTTCTCCAGCGAGGAATAGAGCGGCAGCACCATGAAGGGCAGGTAGGAATAGACGATGCCGATGAAGATCGCGGTGTGGGTGTTCAATATGACCAGCGGCGTGTCGATGATGCCCGTCGCCAGCAGCACCTGGTTGAGCAGGCCCTCGGGCTTCAATATGCCGATCCAGGCATAGACGCGGATCAGAAAACTCGTCCAGAACGGCAGGATCACCAGCATCAGCAAGGTCGGGCGGATGGTCGAGGGCGCCCGCGCCATGCCGTAGGCGATGGGATAGGCGATGAGCAAGGCGAGGAACGTCGAGATCGCCGCGATGACGACGCTCGACACATAGGCGTTGAAATACAGCGCGTCCTGGGTCAGCCAGACGTAATTGTCGAAGTTCAACTGCCTGACGGCATCCATGAAACTGTCGACGCCGAACACCGGCGTGTAGGGCGGCATGGCGATCGCCGTCTGCGACAGCGAGATCTTGAAGACAATGGCGAAGGGGACGAGGAAGAAGAACAGCAGCCAGAGATAGGGGACTATGATGACGAGCCGGCTGGTGATGGCGTTCAGGAGCGAGTTGGAAACCGCCGGCGCGGCCTGAGCCTCCGCTATCGCGGGAGAGGAAGAGACTGCCGTATTCGCCATCTCCGCCTCCTAGCGCGTCAGCACGACGCCGGCGTCGGGCGCGAAGGAGACCCAGGCGCGGTCGTTCCAGGTCAACGGATCCTCGGTGACGCGCGAGCTGTTGAGCGCACTGGCCTTCAGCACCTGCCCATCGGAAAGCCTGACGTGGTAGACGGTCATGTCGCCGAGATAGGCGAGGTCGTAGATTTCGCCCTCCATGACATTCGCCGTGCCTTCGGCGGGCGGGCGCGACGACACCTTGATCTTCTCCGGACGGATCGCGAATGCCACCGTGTTGCCGGTGGCCGCGTCGCCGGCGTTCTCGACCACGATCTGGGCGCCGCTGGCACCGGTGATCCTTGCCCGGTTATCAGTCCGCTCGGCGACTAGGCCTTCCAGCATGTTGATGTTGCCGACGAAACTCGCGACGTAGCGCGACCCTGGCGCCTCATAGACCTCCGCCGGCGTCGCCACCTGCATCACCTCGCCCTTGTCCAGAATGGCGATGCGGTCGGCCATGGTCATGGCCTCTTCCTGGTCGTGTGTGACGATGACGAAGGTGAGGCCGAGCGTCTGCTGGAGATCCATCAGCTCGAACTGCGTCTCCTCGCGCAGCTTCTTGTCAAGCGCGCCGAGCGGTTCGTCGAGCAGCAGCACTTTCGGCCGCTTGGCCACCGAACGGGCAAGCGCCACGCGCTGGCGCTGGCCGCCGGAGAGTTGGTGCGGCTTGCGCTTGGCGAATTGCGTCAGCTTGACCAGCTTCAGCATCTCGGCGACCCGCTGCTCGATGTCGGGCTTCGGCATGCCCTCCTGCTTCAGACCGAAGGCGATGTTCTGTTCGACCGTCATGTGCGGGAACAGCGCATAGGACTGGAACATCATGTTGACGGGCCGGCGGTAGGGGGGGATGCCGCGCAGGTCCTGCCCGTCGAGCAGGATGCGGCCGGAAGTCGGCTCGTCGAAGCCGGCCAGCATTCTCAGCAGCGTCGACTTTCCGCAGCCGGACGCGCCGAGCAGGGCGAAGAACTCGCGCTCGAAAATCGACAGCGAGAGATTGTTGACCGCGGTGAAGTCGCCGAAGCGCTTCGTCACGTTCTCGAACGTGATGTACGGCTTGGCGGCCGGGTCATTCCACGGCGCAAATGCCCTGCGGATGCTGCCGAGCGATTTCATGATGCTGTCCCTTGTCCCCGCAACGAAAAGTCCCGGCGGGGGCGCCCGCCGGGACTTTTGATTTTACTGCCCGGTGGTGATCTTGGTCCAGGACCGGGTGACCAGACGCTGGGTCTTCGGATCGTAGGGCTGCACCGTGTAGAGTTTCTTCAGCGTCGCCTCGTCCGGGTAGATCGCCGGATCTTCGATGATGGCCTTCTCGATGAACTGCTGGGAGGCCTTGTTGCCGTTGGCATAGTAGATGTAGTTGGAGGCCTTGGCGGCGACTTCCGGCTTCATGATGTAGTTCAGGAACTCGTGGGCTTCGGCGACGTGCTGTGCGTCGGCCGGGATCGCCATCTGATCAAACCACATTTCCGCGCCTTCCTTGGGCACGACATAGTCGATCACCACGCCCTGATCGGCCTCGGCCGCGCGGTCGCGGGCTTGGAAAACGTCGCCCGACCAGCCGACGGCCAGGCAGATGTCGCCATTGGCCAGCGCGTTAATGTATTCGGAGGAGTGGAATTTGCGGATCGACGGGCGGATCGACAGCATCAGTTCCTCGGCCTTGGCCAGATCGCCGCTGTCGCGCGAATTGGGATCAAGGCCGAGATAGAACAGCGCCGCCGGTATGATGTCCTGCGCCTGGTCGAGCACGTAGACGCCGCAATCCTTCAGCTTGGCCAGATTCTCCGGCTTGAAGACAACGTCCCAGCTATCGATCTTGTCGATGCCCAGCGCTTCCTTCACCTTGTTGACGTTGTAGCCGATGCCGGTCGTGCCCCACATGTAGTTGATCGAGTATTCGTTGCCCGGGTCGTAGGCCGCGGTGCGCTCGGAGACTACGTCCCACATGTTGGAGAGGTTCGGCAGCTTGGACTTGTCGAGCTTCTGGAAGACGCCGGCCTGGATCTGGCGGGCGAGGAAATGGCCACTCGGCACCACGACATCATAGCCGCTGCCGCCGGCGAGCAGCTTGGTTTCCAGGATCTCGTTGGAATCGAAGACGTCGTAGACGACCTTGATGCCGGTTTCCTTGGTGAAGTCATCGATGATCGAACTATCGATATAGTCCGACCAGTTGTAGACGTTCACCACCCTTTCCTGCGCGACCGCGCCGCCGGCAAAGGCCGCCAGAAGGGCGGTGGCGGCGGACAGCAAGAGTGCCCTACGGATCATCATATTCTCCTTTTCCAGTGTTCCCGACGGACGGCCGATCGGTTCGGATCGCCCGGCTTTTCTTGAAAGACTATTGGCATTGCCGCAGTGCGACAAGCGCGAATCGAAGCAGCAGAAGACAGTCCACCGCGACCGGCGGAAGGCCGCACAGGACAAGGCTTCAATCCGGGGTAGAGGCTGCCGCGCGGCATCGGTTGCCGCCGTTCAAATCCGCCTTGCCGTCGCAACGGGTGCGACCGGCCTTCTCTGGTGAAACCTGCACGGCCCTCTGCGTGGCCCGCTGCGGTAACTGGCAAGACACGCCTGCTTGTTGGTTGCCGATGAAGGCCAAGGTGCGCCCTCGCCCGTAAACCTGTCAATGGGGGGCGGGAATTCCGGTCACGCCGGGCCGAACGGGGCGAGGCTGCCTGCGGAACTGCATGCCGATATGCACGAGAAGAGCGGCAAAGACCACCGCGCCGCCGAGGATCGTGCGCATCGAGGGCACCTCGCCGTGCACAAGCCAGACCCAGACCGGGCCGGCGATGGTCTCGAAGGTGCCAAGCAGCGCCGCCATCGAGGCCGGCACCAGCCGCGCGCCGCTGGCGAAAAGTGCCATGCCGAGGCCGAGATTGAGCGCGCCGAACGCAAAAAGCAGGCCGAAATCGGTCCATGAGACGGCAAGCGGGCCGGACATGCCGAAGGCGACCGCTGCGGCGACCAGCGTGCCGAAGCAGACGGCCGAGGTCATCCTGACGCCGGAAAAATGTCTAGTGATGACAGTGGCAAGCGCGAAGGACACGGTGATCGTCATCGCCAGTATGTCGCCGACCGGTGAGATGCGGCCGTCGAACGAGCCCGAAACCATGATGGCGACGCCGGCGAGCACGGCGGCAATCGCCAACCAGGTGGTCTTCGACACGGTGTCGCGGAACAGCAGCCAGCCCAGCAGCGCCGCGAACAGCGGCACACCGGCATTGATCAGCATGACGTTGGCGATGGTCGTATGGGCGATGGCAAGCACGAAACAGGTCGAGGCGGAAGCGAAACATAGCCCGACAAGAACGCCGGGCAGGCCCATCGCCCGGAACTGCACCACGGCGCCACGCGCACCGTCGCGAAATACGAGGAAGGCGAGCAGGAAAAGGGCCGCGAAGAACGAACGCCAGAACACCACGGTCCAGCTATTATCGGCCTCGAGGAAACGCGCGATGGTGCCGCCGGTGCTCCAGACGAAGGCCGACAGGAAAACCAGCAGCATTCCGACCCGCTCCTCGCGGCCGGATGCCGTCGACCCCGGTGCAGGGCTGATATGGCTGATGTCCGTCATCGGCGGGAGAGCCCGTCGCAAGAGTGTTGCCGGCCGGTCCGCCGACGATTGCCCCGCCTAGCGGATCGCCGGGAATCTGGCGTGATCCAGGCATGGCATCCGGTTGGGGCAATTGCGGCCGGGACGCGGAAAACAGGCTGGCGGCCAAGCGCAGCGCGGAGCGCGGCAGGCTAGCGCCCGGTCCCCCGCCAAAGCCACCGTAATAGCGCTGTTCCCAATTCCGCCTTCGCCGTCTGCCTTGAAGCTCCTGCGTGTAGACGACAGTCCATACCAGCATCTGGTCCATGACGGGCTCCCGGTTCCTTTTCGTATCCGGAGTGTAGGGCGCCAAGAGCGGGCTTGAGCCGACCGAATTCGTCAGATATTTTTCATTTATGAAAAACCTCGACTGGAACGACCTGCGCATCTTCCTGTCCGTGGCGCGCGGCGGCGGCCTGTCGGCGGCGGCCGTTGAACTCGGCTCCAGCCCGGCCACCGTCGGGCGCAGAATGCTTGCGCTGGAGGAGGCGGTGGGCCGGCCGCTGTTCATGCGGCGCCAGTCGGGCTACGCGCTGACGAAGGATGGCAAGACGCTGCTGTCGAAGGCGCTCGCCATGGAGGCGGGCGCCAAGCCGATCGCCGACTGGCTGGCGGTCGACGGCCAGCGCTCGCTGGTGCGCATTTCGGCCGGCACCTGGACGGCGAACTTCTTCGCCGAGAATTTTTCAAAACTGTGGAGGCCGGACGACCCGTTCCGCATCGCCTTCAAGACCACCGAGGCCAAGCTGGACATCGCGCATCGCGAGGTCGAGATCGGCATAAGAAACCAGCAGCCGGACAGCCCCAACCTCGCCGCGCGGCGCACCGTGGAGGTGGCACAGGCGCCGTTCCGCGCCCGCAATCACCAAAACCCCGGCCGCGAGGACTGGGTCGCCATAGCGCCCGGCGACGAGACGACGCGCTCGGCGCGCTGGGTGAACGCGCAGGAGGGCGCAACCTTCGCCGCCTGGGCGAACACGCCGCCGACGCTGCGCGACCTGATCCGCGGCGGCGTCGGCAAGGGCGTGCTGCCGTGTTTCGCCGGCGACCGCGACCCACTGCTGGAGCGCGCCGGCGAGCGGATCGACGAGTTGCGGGAGGGCCAGTGGATCGTCATGCACAATGAAGACCGCCATCGCCGCGACGTGCGCACCGTGATCGACCGCGTCGTGGCGCTGGTGAGCGCGCATGCCGCGCTGTTTGCCGGGGAACGGCCGGTGGGGGCATAGGCGGAGTTGGATCGGGGCAGGATACCTTCGGCCCCGCAACAGGGCTGAGATGGCTGATGTCCGTCATCGGCGGGAAAACCCGTCGCAAGAGTGGTGCCGGCCGACCCGCCAGCCGGTTGGCCTGCCTCGACAGTCGGCGCCGCCCGGCTTGACGGCAGATCATGCGACCGACATCCTGATTTCAACAGGAGCCCGAGAGTTCGGCGCCAAGCATCCCCGTCGCCGTTTTCACTGCACCCGCATCGTTCATTCAGCGAGCCATCATGAACCCTTCGGAACTTTCCCTTCAAGTCGACAGAGCCCTTGGTCCGTTCCATCATTTCATAGAGCAATATCGCAATACAGCTTTTGACTTCTCGGCCCTCCCCGTCGCCAACCAGTGCAACCACTATACCGATGAAGATGGAGTCTTCGGCATATGCGATGAGAAATCCCTTATTGCAGCCAATCCTTGCTACAATAGCCTGAGTGAGGAATTCCTCTATTATTCCTGCATGATCATCAGTTCGATCCGTGAATGTTCGGAATTTACGGATTCGGAGAAGATTCGCGCCGAAGCGTGGGTTCGCCGCTTTTTGCTAGAGCGCTTTCCCATGAACGTTTTCGTCGTCTCGTTCTGTCTGGTGCCCGACACATTGAGCGGATGGCGCACCTATGCACCGGTCGACGGCTATTCGCTCGGCTTCAACCTTCAAGCCCTCAAGAAGCTTGTCAACGAGAAGGACTCGTTCTCCGGCAGAGTATATTACGATTACCGGGTGCAAGGAGAAAAAATACTGGATAAAGTCAAGAAGGTCTTGCCGTTCGTTGCCGACGCAGAGGTGGAAAGCGGCAGCGAAGCTGATATGTTGATCGAAAGACGGCTTTACATGCCTATCTCGAAATTGATCGGCTTTCTGAAGAACCCGCGCCTTTCGGACGAAAACGAATTTCGCCTGGTTTTTCTTTCCCCACACCTGACAAAATACACCAGGAGAAGAGATGGCATCGTCAACCCCTATACGAAAATCTCTCTCGAACCCTATCTGTTGAAGACCTCTTCACGTATCTTCGACACGGTGCACATTGGACCTCCGCGTGACAATTTCATGGAGCGACGGAACGCCATCGAGCATCTTCTGCAAGCCAATCAATTGACCTGTGGTGGCTGGCACCAAAGCGATGTCCCGTATCAGGAGTCGCGTTCGCGGCGGTCCGGCGGATCGCCGATCGCGCGGATGTCAGTGCTTCACAGCGAATTCACCGATAGTCAGCGGCGCTAAGCCTCATCCACGCCGAGACGGCGGGTGATCGCGAAAGAAAGACCGATCGCAAGGTCTCTGCGTGACACGGGCCAGCCGCCCGGTGCGATGCCACGGCTCTACAACCTCAGCAGCCAGGCGTCCACTTTGCCCTTGCCCTTGACTTCGATGGCGCCGCGCGGCTCGAAGACAAAATGATCCTTGAGCTTTTCGTAGACCGGGCGCGTCACCTGGACGGTATCGGGGATTCCGCCGGATTCCATGCGGCTCGCGAGGTTCACCGTGTCGCCCCAAAGATCGTAAATGTATTTGCTCTTGCCGATGACGCCGGCCACCACCGGCCCGCTGTTGACGCCGACCCGGAGCTTCATCGAGACATTGTTTTCCATGGCGTGTTCGCGGGTGATGTGGACCATGCGGATGGCCATGCGCACCATGCGCTCGGCGTGGTCAGACACCTGCTCCGGCAAGCCGCACACCGCCATATAGGCGTCGCCCACCGTCTTGATCTTCTCGATTCCGAGATCCTGGGCGGCGACGTCGAAGCGCGTGAACAGGCCGTTCAGCAGGTTCACGACGTCCTGGGGCGGCATTTCCGACGACAACTGGGTGAAGCCCACAATGTCGGCGAAGGCAACGGTGACCTCGGCAAAGCCGTCGGCGATCCCGTGCTCACCGCCGCGCAGCCGGTTGGCGATCGGTGCGGGCAGGACGTTGAGAAGCAGTTGCTCGTTCTCGCGATTCTTGTTCTGGATGACGACATTCTGCCGGCTGAGTTCACCGACCATACCGTTGAAGGCCGCACAGAGCTGGCCAATCTCGTCCTTCGTGCGGACCGGCACGCTGGCCGCATAGTCGCCGGCCGCGAAGCGCTTTACTCCGGCCGTAAGTTCGCGCAGCGGCCCAAGCAGGGCGCGCGAAAGCCAGGCGGCGGTGGCGGCCACGATCAGCAGCGCCAACCCGCCGACGATCAGCAGATCCCGGCGGAGTTGTGCGATCGGTGCAAAAGCCTCGGCACTGTCGATCTTGGCGACAATGGCCCATTTGACGCCGTCAATCGCCAGTGGCCCCCACGAAGCGAGTGTCGGGGCACCGCGGTATCCGACGACCTCACCCGTGCCTTCGACGCCCGCAAGCGCCGCCCGCGTGGCCTTGGTGTCAATGCGTTGATGCAGCACCGGCGTCCCGTAGCGGCGGATGTCATCGATCTCGTCACCCGACGTGCCGGCCGACTTAAGCTCGGCGAAATAGCCCTCGGGATTTTCATAGAAAGCGCGCGGCGCCGAGCGCACCATATGATCAGGCCCAACAAGATAAGCCTCGCCCGTGTTGCCAAAACCGTCCTGCCGCCAATGGCGGCCACCGGTCACCACGTTGTCGATCTCCTCGTTCGACAATTGCGCGATCAACACGCCGATGACGACTCCGTTATCGATGATCGGCGCTCCCATGAAGGCGATCGGCTCGCCGCCCGACGGTGCGTAGGGCGCGAAATCTTCAAGGCATATGGCGGACCGGTCAGCCGTCTCCGCGCAGCGGGCGACGGCGGCGGCGACATTGGAACTGCGATAAGGACCGAACTGGAGGGACGTGGAAAAATCGACTTCCTTCTGGACCGTGTAGACCAGGCGGCCCGATTTGGGATCGGCGATCATGAAATCGAAAAAACCCACTGTCGTGGCAGCGGCCCGCATCAGCGGATGATAGATGGCATGCAGCCTGGTGTAATCGCTTCCGTCGCCGGCATCGTCGAGCAGCTTCCGCCGCTCGGCCGGGTTCGGGTTTTTCACGATGTAATGATACTGGAGATAGTAAGGGGCGCCACCAACCGGAAGGTAGTCCGAAAGGGGCGGCTCCCTGCCCAGCACCTCTGTCATCTGCGGGATGAAATTCTCCGCGTACCAATCGCCCACCTTCTGGCGCAGCACGGGTGGCGCGCCATTCCGATCGAGCTGGTCGACGGCGAGCTTGAACTCACGTGTCGCCTCGACCACCATCTTTGAGGTGGCAAGCAGGCGCAGTTCCGCCTGGATCGTGTGGAAGTAGGTTTCGACCTGGCGCGTCTTCGCCTGGCGAGCAGCGGTGAGCTGATCGAACACGGCTTTTTCGAGGGCGTCCTTGGCGCGGAAATAGCCAAGCACGCCGGTCACAAGCACCGCGCTCGCGCCAAGCAGCAGGAGGGTCGCGAACAGTTTTGCGGCCAGCCCCCAGCGTACAGGCGACGAGCCGTTTGCTTCCATAGAAGACATGACTCAGGCCTGACCGATGAGACGCGCCGGGTGGAAATGGTCTGTGATAATGATGGTACCCCCCGGCTGAAACCGTTCGCTGCGAACAGTCGACGGATTCTACCGCATTCGCCGGGCGATGGGCAGCGCAATCTGACGCGAGAAGGTTTTTGCCGCGCGTCGCAAAAGGCCTGGCGCGACTTCCGTCTGGCTGCCCAGAGAGTTCACCGGTAATCGAATGCGCTTAAGCCGGTCACCATCTCATCCAGGCCGAGTGGCCTTGTGATCGGCGGCTCGGCACGCGACAGGCAGCCCGTGCGCTCGCAGAGTCGGCAGGCGGGACCGATCGGCGTGGCGGCATTCTGACCGGGTTTACCTGATGTCGCGCCGGAGCCGAGCGCGCCAGCGGGAAGCGCCGCGCCATAGACGATCTCGTCGCGAAAGCCGATGTCGCAGCCGATGAGCATCGCGGTGCGGCGCGGGCGTTCGCCGAAACCGCCCTGCGGCCCTTCCAGCGTGCGAGCGACGGTTAGGAACTCTGCGCCGTCCGGCATCTCGACGGCTTCGACCAGGATCTGGCCCGGCTGGGCGAACGCCACGTGGACCGGCAGTTTCGGGCAGCCGCCGCCGAAACGGCCATGCGGAAAACCCTGCGCGCCCGCCCTGCGAAAACGGTTGCCGGCGTGATCGATCTCCATAAGGAAGAACGGCACGCCGGTGGCGTTCTGGCGCTGCAAGGTTGTCAGCCGGTTGGCCGCCTGCTCGAACGAGACGGAAAAGCGCGAGCGCAGGACATCGATGTCGTAGCGGGCACGGACGGCGGCCGTTTGGAACACCGCGTAAGGCATCATCAGCGCGTGCGCGGCGTAGCGCCCAAGCTCGAAGCGCGCCAGCCGCCGCGCCTCGTCGGACGACAGTTTTAGCGCCTGAATCTCCGCGGCGATGGCGACCGACATGCGCAACAGGCAAGCCTCGACGGCGATCTCGCGCAACTGGTCGAAAGGCGACAGCCGCTCGGAGATGAACAGCCGCTGCGAGTGACGATCGTAGCGGCGGCGCCAGTTGGGCATCACCGCGGCCGGCAGCACACGCACGACGATGCCATGTTCCCGCTTCAGCCAGGCTTTCAGCGCGCCCGCCAGATCTTCGCCTGGATCGAGCAGCGCGGTGAACGCTTCCGCCTCGGCCTCGATGCCGGAAAAATGGTTCGGCTGGCGTTCCAGAACGTCACGCACTTCGTCGAGCGGCATGCGCGCGCCGGAGATCGCGCCCGCCCTGCCCTCATGGGCCATGAGGTCGTTGAGGTCGGACAACCGGGCCGCCTGCTCGCGATACGCACGGTACAGCTTTATCACACCGGCCGACATGTTCGGCGCGGCTTCGGCCATCTCGACCAGTTCCTGTTCGCCGGGCAGTTCGGCGGCAAGCAGCGGGTCGGCAAAAACCTCGCGCAGGCCGGCGATCGAACCCCGCGCCTCGCCCTGCAGTTCCTCCGGGTCGACCTTGTAGATGGAAGCAAGTTTCAAGATGAGCTGGACAGTCAGCGGCCGCTGGTTGCGCTCGATCAGGTTGAGATAGGAGGGCGAGATGCCCAACCCCTCGGCCATCGCCGTCTGGGTCAGCCCCTTGGCATTGCGGATACGGCGGATGCGCGGGCCTGCGAAGATTTTCTGCTCAGCCATAGGATGCGCCTGCCCTGTTGAAATGCCCGGATGCAGGTGGAACAGCGCTCTGCACGTCAACGCTATTTACAGCCTTTGACAAATCCGAGCGCCCCCACCTGATTGCCGCCCATTCACAATATTAACAAATTTACGCTGCGCCTCTGTCAATCTCAATACCGTTTTTCCTTTTTCCTGTGGGGCATTGTCTGATTTTTCTGGCTGTTTTTGCACTGCAATGTAAATCGATGACAGGAGAACGGCGGCGCTGCCGACCGATCGGACAAAAATCGCATCGCAAGACGGAGCAGAAAATGACCGATTTTTACAACCTCGTTCCTTCCGCACCGGAAGGCCGCTACGACGGCATCGAGCGGCCCTACTCTGCGGAAGACGTGAAGCGGCTGCGCGGCTCCGTCGCCATCCGCCATTCGCTGGCGGAGAACGGCGCGAACCGGCTGTGGAAGCTCATCCACGAGGAGAACTTCGTCAACGCGCTGGGCGCCATGACCGGCAACCAGGCCATGCAGCAGGTGCGCGCCGGGCTGAAGGCGATCTACCTGTCCGGCTGGCAGGTCGCGGCGGATTCCAACACGGCGTCGTCGATGTATCCGGACCAGTCGCTCTATCCGGCCAATGCCGCGCCGGAGCTGTGCCGCCGCATCAACCGGACGCTTCAGCGCGCCGACCAGATCGAAACGTCGGAAGGAAACGGCCTGTCGGTCGACACCTGGTTCGCACCGATCGTCGCCGACGCGGAAGCCGGGTTCGGCGGACCGCTCAACGCCTTCGAGATCATGAAGGCCTTCATCGAGGCGGGGGCTGCGGGCGTCCACTATGAGGACCAGCTCGCATCGGAGAAGAAGTGCGGCCACCTCGGCGGAAAAGTGCTGATCCCGACGGCGGCGCATATTCGCAACCTCAACGCGGCGCGGCTCGCCGCCGACGTGATGGGCACGCCGACTCTCGTCATCGCCCGCACCGACGCCGAGGCGGCGAAGCTGCTGACCTCCGACATCGACGAGCGCGACCAGCCGTTCGTCGACTATTCGGCAGGCCGCACCGTCGAAGGTTTTTATCAGGTGAGAAACGGCATCGAGCCGTGTATCGCGCGGGCCGTCGCTTATGCTCCCTCTTGCGACCTGATCTGGTGCGAGACCTCGAAGCCGGATCTGGCCCAGGCCAAAAAATTCGCGGAGGGCGTGCGCCGGCACCATCCGGAAAAGCTGCTCGCCTATAATTGCTCGCCGTCGTTCAACTGGAAGAAGAACCTCGACGATGCGACGATCGCGAAGTTCCAGAGGGAACTCGGCGCGATGGGCTACAAGTTCCAGTTCATCACGCTGGCCGGCTTCCACCAGCTCAATTACGGCATGTTCGAACTGGCCCGGGGTTATCGCGACCGCCAGATGGCGGCCTATTCGGAACTGCAGGAGGCCGAATTCGCCTCCGAAGTGAACGGCTACACCGCCACGAAACATCAGCGCGAGGTCGGCACGAGCTATTTCGACGCGGTGTCGATGGCAATCACCGGTGGAAAGTCGTCCACCACCGCAATGCATGAATCGACCGAGCACGCGCAGTTCAGGCCTGCGGCGGAATAAACAGACAACCAGACAGTGAGGAGAAAGACCATGCTGGACACAGTCGAAAACCCCACCAAGACCCCGAAGACCCGCGTCAAGGAGCGGGCCGAGGAACAGTCGAGTGCGATGTCGGCATCGCAGCAGACGGCGATCCGCATGCTCGCCAACGACCTGCACCGTCTCAACCAGTCGGTGATGAAGGCGGTGGAAGCCGGCGTGTCGGTCGAACTGGTGCGCTCGGCCCGCCACCATGGCGGCGACGGCAACTGGGGCGACCTGCTGATCCCCGTCGTCGTCACCCAGGCCAGCCGCTGAGCGGCGTGGCCCCAAGCGAGACCGCGCTGGGGAGCCAGCGCGCGTCCACCCTTCCTTCAGGCCTTTGACGGGAACCTCCTGACCTGTGATCGCCGACGCCAAAGCGGCACTGCATTTACCGGCAACCTCCGGGTCTGCGCCGATGAAATGTTTTGTCTAGCGAAACCGGGCCGGGCGTTCTAAGGTGGAGCTTGGGCATTCGCGATTTTTGCGTCATTGCAAATAAAAGCGAGAAGAACGAACACAAGTCGCCGGTTTCCGCATGACGATGACCGCCTCCGGCCCTGGCAACGGGCCGGAAACTCTGAGGCGCGAAGTATTCGAGACGGATGGCGTCACCGTCGATCCTTTGCTGGTCCTGGTCGTCGGCAGGTCGCGAATCAACGCGGTGGTTGTCGCCAAGATCGCCGAGCGGTCAGGCCTGCATTCGATTTCCGAGCCCCCAGAACGCGCCGGCGATGCACTGAAGGGCGTGCTGCCGGCGCTGGTCATCCTCGATGGTGGCGCCGCGAACGGCGATTGCGAGGAGTTGATGCCGCCGCTCGGCGAGCTGCGGCAGAGTGTCGGCCTGCCGGCGGTTATCCTGCTTTCCACCGGCAATTTCACCGAAGTCACTCTCGCCCATGCCGGTATCGTCGACGCGGTCGTGTCGAAACCGATCCTGCCGGAGCTGCTGCAGCCCGTCGTTGACCGGCTCGTTGGCAGGGATCCCCCTGACCCCCCTTTCCTTTAGCAAAGCTGCGCGGCTATACTTCGGACATCTCAACATTCTGGTGATTGATGCCGCCTGAAAAAAAGGAAGCCCGCCCCTCCGGTCGCGCGGGCCGCGCTCGCGTACCCTCCTATGTGAAGAACCTTCGTGGCGTGACCAACTGGAAGCAGGTCAGCGAGTGGCTGGAATGGCGAAGCATCGAGGATATCGAATGCATCACGCCCGACCAGGCGGGCGTCGCCCGCGGCAAGATGATGCCGTCGAAGAAATTCACGTCCAACACGTCGCTGGCCCTGCCCTCGGCCCCCTTCATGATGACGATTTCGGGCGACTACCCCGAGGACGGCAACGGCTTCGCCTATCCGGAGGATGACGGCGACCTGAAACTGGTCCCGGATCTGTCGACGCTTTCAGTAGTGCCGTGGGAGGATGACCCGACCGCGCAGGTGATCTGCGATCTGGTGCACCAGGACGGCCGCAGCGTCGAATTCACGCCGCGCAACGTGCTGAAGCGGGTCGTCGCGGCCTATGGCAAGCGCGGGCTGAAGCCGGTGGTCGCGCCGGAAATCGAGTTCTACCTCGTTCGCAAGAACCCCGATCCCGACTATCCGCTGACGCCGCCCGTCGGCCGCTCCGGCCGGCCGATCGGCGGCGGCGCTGGCTATTCGATCGCGGGCGTCAACGAATTCGACGAGTTGATCGACGACATCTACCACTTCTCCGAAAGCCAGGGGCTGGAGATCGACACGCTGATCCACGAGGAAGGCGCCGGCCAGCTCGAAATCAATCTGCGCCATGGCGACCCGGTGGAACTCGCCGACCAGGTGTTCATGTTCAAGCGCACCATCCGCGAAGCGGCGCTGAAGCACGAGACCTATGCGACCTTCATGGCCAAGCCGATCCAGGGCCAGCCCGGATCGGCCATGCACATCCACCAATCGATCGTCGAGAAGAAAACCGGCAGGAACATCTTCACCGGCGAGGACGGCGCGGAGACCGACGCCTTCCGGCATTTCATCGGCGGCATGCAGAAGCATGTGCCGAGCGCGCTGGTAATGTTCGCGCCCTATGTGAATTCCTACCGCCGGCTGACGCAGGCCGCCTCCGCGCCGGTCAACACCAAATGGGGCTACGACAACCGCACCACCGCCTTCCGCGTGCCGCGATCTGACCCTGCAGCTCGGCGCGTCGAGAACCGCATCCCCTCCTCCGACGCCAATCCTTATCTCGCGCTCGCGGCATCGCTTGCCTGCGGGCTGATCGGCATGACGAAAAACATCGAGCCCGATGCACCGGTCGGCACCACGGTCAACGAGGACGAGATCGACCTGCCGCGCGGCCTGCTGGAGGCCGTCGATCTGTTCGAGGCGGATGAGGACCTGCACGATATGCTGGGCGCTTCGTTCGCCTCGACTTACGCAGCGATCAAGCGGGCCGAGTTCGAGACGTTCATGGAAGTGATTTCCCCGTGGGAGCGGGAGTATCTTCTGCTGAATGTTTAAACTAGCGAATAGCGAATAGCGAATAGCGAATAGCGAATAGCGAATAGCGAATAGAAGGATGAACCCTCAAGAAATGCCAATCGCCAGCTTATTTTTCCCTATTCCCTATTCCCTATTCGCTATTCGCTCACTGTCATGACTTACCAATCCCCCATCTCCCCCGGCTACTCCTGGTACGAAGACACCGCTGGCCCGCGACCCGAGTATCCCGCTCTGGATGGCAACCGGACCTGCGACGTCGTCATCGTCGGTGGAGGCTTCGCCGGCCTGTCGGCGGCGATGCATCTCGCCAAAATGGGCACGAATGTCGTGCTGCTCGAAGCGCACCGCTTCGGCGACGGCGCGTCCGGCCGTAATGGCGGGCAGCTCGGCACCGGCCAGCGCGCCGGCGCGGAGGAACTGGAAGCCGAATACGGGTTCGAGCGTGCCAAGGCGCTTTTCGACCTCGCCGAAGAAGCCAAGGCGCACCTGCTGGAATTCGCCGCCGTCAACAATATCGACATCGACTTCCAACCCGGGCACATGAATGTTGCGCACAAAAAGCGCGAGCTGCCGGAATTCCTCGAACATGCCGAGGCGATGACGACGCGGTTCAACTATCCGCATCTCAAATTCATGGACGCGGACGAAACCGCACTGCGCCTTGGCTCTACGCATTATTTCGGCGGCGTGCGCGACACGGGCACTGGGCACATCCATCCGCTCAAGCTGGTGATCGGCACGGCGCGGGTTGCCGCCGAGGCCGGCGCTCAACTGTTCGAGAACAGCAAGGCGACTGGCGTGACGACCAATGGCGGCAAGGTGATCGTGTCGACCGCGCGTGGCACCGTGACGGCGCAGAAAGGCCTGCTGGCGATCGACGCCTATTCCGGCGACCTGGAAAAGTCGACCGCCTCGCATATCATGCCGATCGGCTCCTTCATCGGTGCGACCGAGCCGCTCGACCTCGGCAGTTTGGTGCTGCCGGGCGGCGAGTCGGTGTCGGATTCGCGCTTCGTCGTTCGCTACTTCCGGCGGATGCCGACCCGGGAATTGCTCTTCGGCGGCCGCGAAATCTACGGCGTGAAAGACCCTAAGGACATCCATATCCACATCCGCCGGCAGATCACCGAACTCTACCCGGCGCTGAAGGACATCCCGATTACCCATGGTTGGGGCGGCTATGTCGGCATCACGGTGCCCCGAAAACCGTTCGTGCGCGAGGTGATGCCGAACGTCATTTCAGCGGGCGGCTATTCCGGCCACGGCGTCATGCTGTCGAACTTCGTCGGCAAACTCTACGCCGAAACCGTCGCCGGAAACCGCGACCGGCTGAAATTGTTCGAGGATTTGAAGATCCCGGCCTTTCCGGGCGGGACGCGTTTCCGGTCTCCGCTGCTGTTCCTGGCGCTCAACTGGTTTGCGTTGAGGGACCGTATCTGACGGCGGCGATCTTCGAGGATTCCGCCACGGAAGCGATCCCGTTTCCGGCCCGCCCTTCAGGCATAAGCTGGTGCAAACACGTGCCGGAGTTGCGTTTCTACCGTCTTTCGGTCTATTCAGGGCGGCATTTCCGGCATCCAATGCCGGAAAATGACGGTTTGGGCGCAGAGATGCCACAATCTTCGTCCACGCTGGTAGGACCAGCAGGCTACGGGAGGTGATTCCGGCTGGGTTCTCTGTTATGCCGGACGGCGTTCGGCAAGGGTGAATTTTCCAAGGCGCGAAGCCGTACTGAAGATCGGCAGGCGCGGAGAGGTTTGCGTTGAAAGGCTGGTTCGGCTCCGGCAAGTCAAGGGCCCGGCGTACGTCGCTGGATTTCCGTTATGACGTGCGGCCTTCCATCTGGCACAGGATCGCGGAACGCTCGCATCTTATCGTCGCCGGCGTCGGTTCCGTTGCCATGCTCGGCATGGCCGGCACCGCGATTTGGCTCGCCTTGCCTTCCGATAGCGCCGAGCAGATCGTCAGCCGGGTGGAAGCCGCGCCTCGCGTTACCCCGGCATCCGCCGCTTCGATGCCTGCGCAACAGGCTGAAACCGAGCAGCCGAGCCAACCGGCCGCCGAGGTGAAGCCTGTCGATGGGCCGAAGCCAACGGCCAGCACGGCGGCCATCGAAATCGCCTCCTCGGCGCCGCCGCCGGCCTCGTCCACCACCTCCATACCGGAGCCCATGCAGATCGAACCGCTGGACCCGACCGATCCCCGTTGGATCAGCGCAACCGCGGGTCATGCCGCGGCGACCGCGACTGCGACGGTTCCTCCCGCGGCGTCGTCGAGCGCTTCCGAACCCGCTTCTGTGGCCAGCGCCTATGCGGAGGACGAAGAAGGCGCAGACAACGCGGCGACCGCTGCCATCCCCGCAGCGAAACCTGCTCAGGACGCGGGCCAACCCGACAAGGCCGTAGAGCAACCGGCCGCCGAGAAGAAGGTGGCGAGCGCTGGACGTCCGGGGCGCACGGCGCGCTCCGTCACCATGCGCGCCAAGCCGGACGACCGTGGCGGGGTGCTTGGCACCGTTCCGGGCAGAGCCGACGTGCAGGTGGTGTCCTGCGCCTCCTGGTGCGAGATTGTCTACAAGGGCAAGCGCGGCTTCGTCTATCGAAAGTTCCTGCGCAACAACGGCCGGTAGAACGGCCCGCCCGCCGATCGTTCGCCCACCTTTCGGTCCTTTCTCTCCCTCACAAGAACTTCACCAAGGTGACGCGATGCGTGGCAAGAATCTTGCCATCTATAATTTCGGCCAGTTCCGGCAACGTTCGGATCATCCTGACATCCAGGGTTTTCACGACCGCAACGACCGGAATTTCGCTACCGCCGAGCAGAGCAACGGTTTTATCGCGCGGTCAGGTTATGCTGACGAACCCGGCCCTGAAAGCTGGGGTATCCAGGTCTATCCGCGCTTCTATGTCGAGCGCGGCGACGGATGGGCGCCTTCTACGCTATCGCTCTGGCGTGACCTCGGCTCGCTGATGGCGTTTTCCTATTCGGGTTTTCACGCAGAGACGCTGCGGCATGCGCGAGACTGGTTCATCGAGCCGGAATGGCCCCCTTACGTGCTGTGGTGGGTGGAAGCCGACCGCACGCCGCTCTGGGCGGAAGGCGTCGCGCGGCTGGAGCACCTCCACGATCATGGGCCGAGCGCCCATGCCTTCGACTTCAAGCATCCCTATGACGAGCACAACCAGCCGACAGTGATTGACCGCGCTGCGCTCCGGCAGCGAAAGACGGGCGACAGAATCCGGGTCGAATGACGCTCACACGCAGCGGCCGCCATCGACCTCCAGCGCGACACCGGTGATGAACTCCGCTTCGTCGGAGGCCAGCCACAAGGCAGCATTGGCGATGTCGAGCGGCGTCGAAAAACGGCCGAGCGGGATCACCGCCTTGAACTGGGCGCGACGCTCCGGCGTGTCCTCGCCCATGAACTGCGCCAGCATACCCGTCTCGCCGGCCACTGGGCACAGGCAGTTGACGCGGATTTTCTTCGGCGCCAGTTCCACCGCCATCGATTTTGTCGCAGTGATCGCCCAGCCTTTCGAGGCGTTGTACCAAGTCAGCCCTGGGCGCGGCCGCAGGCCGGCGGTCGAGGCAGTGGTAATGATGACGCCGCCACCCTGGCGTTCCATGATCGGCACAACCGCCAGCGTCGAATGATAGATCGCCTTCATGTTGATCGCAGTGATCAGGTCGAAGGTCGCTTCCTCAACCTTCAGCATGTCGCCGTTGCGGTGCGTGTAGCCGGCGTTGTTGACCATGATGTCGACGCGGCCGAATACACTCTTGGCGGCGTAGACCATCTCCTCGACTTCGGAGCGCAATGACACATCGGTGGTGACGGCGATGGCATTTTCGCCGATCTCCTCGGCGACCCGCTCGGCGCCCTTGGCGTTCAGATCGGCAACGATGATTTTTGCGCCTTCCTCGGCGAAGCGTTTTGCCATGCCTTCGCCGAAGCCGGATGCCGCGCCGGTGATGATGGCGACTTTGTCTTTGAGTCTCATTCTTCCTCCCTGCTCTCGATGTCTGGTGGCGTGGTCCAAAATACCTCTACGATCGAACGTATCCCGGCCCTTCGCTTTCGCCCTGGGCGTTCGTCGCTCGAAAAGCGTTCGCAAGCTCACCGTTGGCTTTTCGTCCGCTACGCGGACCGCTCCTCACCCATGATTGAACACCACCGTCTTCGTGGCGCTCATATCGTATAGCGCCTCGAAACCCTTCTCGCGGCCGTGGCCCGATCTCTTGAACCCACCGAAGGGTAGCTCGATGCCGCCGCCGGCGCCGTAGCCGTTGACGAAGACCTGGCCGGCGCGCACTCGCTTGGCAACCCGGTGCTGGCGTGCCCCGTCGCGCGTCCAGATGCCGGCGACCAAGCCGTACTCAGTGCCGTTGGCGATGCCGATGGCATCCGCCTCGTCGTCGAAGGCGAGAAGGGTCAGCACCGGCCCGAACACCTCTTCCTGGGCAATGGCCAGTTTTGTGTCTTTCGCCGCGATCAGCGCCGGCGCGTAATAGAAACCGCTTTCCGGCGCATCGGCGTGGATCGACCCGCGCGCCAGGATTTCACAACCGGCTCGTTCGGCGTCGCTCACCATCCCCGTCACCTTCTGCCGCTGGCGCGGGTTGATCAGCGAGCCAAGATCAAGGTCGGCATCATGCGGACCGGCGACCAGCGCCGAGAACCGCTCGGCCAGCGCCTCGGCCACCTCGTCGTAAACCGCCCGCTCGATCAGAACCCGACTACCAGCCGAGCAGGTTTGCCCGCCGTTCTGGATGATGGCGTTGACCAGCACCGGCACAGCCGCATCGATGTCGGCATCGGCAAACACGATCTGCGGCGATTTTCCACCGAGTTCCAGGGTGACGCCGCGATTGTTCTCGGCCGCCGCTTTCTGGATTGCAGCACCTGTTGCCGGCGAACCGGTGAAGGTCACGTAATCGACCAGCGGATGTCCGGAAAGAGCGGCGCCCGCATCGCGGCCGTAGCCGGTAACGACGTTGAACACACCCTCCGGAAATCCCGCCTCCAGCGCCAATTCGGCGATGCGTATCGTGGTGAGGGAGGCGTCCTCCGCCGGCTTGACCACCAGCGTGTTGCCCATGGCGAGCGCCGCGCCCGCCACGCGAGCAAGAATCTGCAGCGGATAGTTCCACGGGATGATGCCCACCACCACGCCATGCGGCTCGCGCAGCGTCAGCGCTGTATAGCCGTCGAGGAAGGGGATAGTGTCGCCATGGATCTTGTCGGCGGCGCCGCCGTAAAATTCGTAGTAGCGCGTGGTCGCGTTGACGTCCGCCCTGCCCTGCCGCACCGGCTTGCCGGTGTCGCGCGATTCCAGCGCCGCCAGTTCGGTTCCGTTCTTTTCGACAAGCTGGCCGAGTTTGGTGAGGAGCCTGCCGCGTTCTACTGCCGGCATACGCGCCCAGGGGCCGTCGTCGAAGGCGCGACGCGCCGCCCGCACAGCCAGATCGACATCCGCCGCACCGGACGCCGGGATGGACGCAAAGACCTTGCCGTCGGATGGACTGAGCACATCGATCCGCTCGCCCGACAGCGAATCCACCGCCCGCCCGCCGACCAGTTGCGTGAATGCCCGACCTTCGGCGATCGTCCTCGAAAGATGAGTCCCCATGACGAAAACTCCTTTGCCTTCGTGTGTGCCTAGCCACTATGGTGCAACCGCGAACGAACCGGAAGCGCAACCCTCCGGCAGCAGATGAGCCAATCGCCGGACAGCGCATGTGACACCATGACGCTGGCGAGCTTAAATCGATTAGATTAAATGATGGACAGCTAGGGCTGTCGCCACTCACGGAACCACTATGACCAGCCAGATCATTCCCGTAGACCCGTTCGATTTCGTCATTTTCGGCGGTACGGGCGACCTTTCCGAGCGAAAGCTGCTGCCTGCGCTCTATTACCGGCAGAGCCAGTTTTCCGAGCCGACCCGGATCATCGGCGCGTCGCGCGCAAAACTCAGCGACGCCGAGTTTCGGGAATTCGCCAGGAAGGCGATCGTCGAGCATGTGAAGGAATCGGACGTCAGGGAAGGCGAGCTGAAGAAATTCCTCGAGCGGCTTTCCTACGTATCGGTCGATGCAATTACCGGTGACGGTTTTTCGAAGCTGAAGAAGGCGCTGGGCAACGACGATGTCATCCGCGCCTTTTATCTCGCGGTCGCCCCGCCTTTGTTCGGCGAAATCTCGCACAAGCTCAAGGAAAACGGGCTGGTGACACCGAATTCGCGCATCGTGGTGGAAAAGCCGATCGGCCGCGACCTTGCCTCGGCCCGCGCGCTGAACGACCAGATCGGCGCGGATTTCGGCGAGCACCAGATCTTCCGCATCGACCACTATCTCGGCAAGGAGACGGTGCAGAACCTGATGGCGCTGCGCTTCGGCAACATGCTCTACGAGCCGCTGTGGAATTCGGCGCATATCGACCACGTGCAGATCACTGTCGCTGAGACGGTCGGGCTGGAGGATCGCGTCACCTATTACGACAAGGCGGGCGCGCTACGCGACATGGTGCAGAACCACATGCTGCAACTGCTCTGCCTGGTCGCGATGGAAGCGCCGTCGTCGATGGACGCCAACGCCGTGCGCGACGAGAAGCTGAAGGTGTTGCATGCGCTGAAGCGCATCAACGGCGCGGAGGCGCCGAAATCCACCGTGCGCGGGCAATATCGCGCCGGCGCTTCGGCGGGTGGCGCGGTGAAGGGTTATCTGGACGAACTCGGCAATCCCAACAGCACCACGGAAACCTTCGTCGCCATCAAGGCCGATATCGCCAACTGGCGCTGGGCCGGCGTGCCCTTCTACCTGCGCACCGGCAAGCGGCTTGCATCACGGGTTTCCGAAATCGTCATCGAGTTCAAGCCGATCCCCCACTCCATCTTCGGCGACAATGCCGGGCGCATCCAGCCCAACCAGTTGGTGATCCGCCTGCAGCCGGACGAGGGCGTCAAGCAGTGGATCATGAGCAAGGATCCCGGCCCGGGCGGCATGCGGCTGCGCCAGATAGCGCTCGACATGAGTTTTGCCGCTACGTTCCAGGAGCGCAATCCGGATGCCTATGAACGCCTCATCATGGACGTGATCCGCGGCAACCAGACGCTGTTCATGCGCCGCGACGAGGTCGAGGCCGCTTGGAAATGGATCGATCCGATCTTCAACGCCTGGGCCGACAGCCGCCAGGAAGTGCAGGGTTATACCGCCGGCACCTGGGGTCCCTCCGCGTCGATCGCGCTGATCGAGCGCGACGGCCGCACCTGGCACGAGAGCTGACCGGCGATGACCGACCTTGCGATGACTTTGCGGGAATTTCCGTCACACGAGGCGGTGGCGGAAAGCCTCGCCGCCAAGGTCACATCGGTCCTTGGCGAGGCGATCGAGACGCGCGGACGCGCGCTGCTCGCCGTCTCCGGCGGCACCACGCCGGGCCTGTTCTTCCGCACGCTATCGCAGGCCGATCTCGACTGGGCGAAGGTGGTCGTGACGCTGGTTGACGAGCGCTTCGTGCCGGAAGATTCGCCGCGATCCAATGCCGGATTGGCCAAGGCGAACCTGTTGCAGGGCAAGGCCGCGGCGGCGCGTTTCGTCGGCCTCTACCGTGATGCGCCGGATGTCGAGGAAGCCGCGCGCGAGGCTAACGACGTCATCGATGGCCTCGGTCTGCCGCTCGACGCCGTGGTGCTTGGCATGGGCGGCGACGGCCACACCGCATCCTTCTTCCCGGATGCAACGACGCTGCCGCAATTGCTCGCAACGGAGAACCGGAAGCTGGTCATGCCCGTTCATGCCGCAAGTGGCGGCGAGCCGCGGCTGACGCTTACCATGCCGGCGATCGCCAATGCCGGTTTCATCGCCCTGCACATCGAAGGCGACGCTAAGCGCAAGGTGTTTGCCAGCGTGACCGCCGGCGAAAAACTGCCCATCCGCGCCGTGCTGGAAGCCGCGCACGAACCCGTCGAAGTGTTCTGGGCGCCCTGAAGACGACGAACCATTTCCGGTCGGCTCGCCTCCCACGATCAGGCCGGATGCGAAGAAGGAACCGACCGAATGACCGCCAGGAACGACATCCAAGGCATCACCGAGCGGATTCGCCATCGCTCGCAGCCGACCCGCGAACTTTATCTCGACCGCATCGGCCGCGCCGCCGGCCAGGCCGCCAACCGCGCGGTGCTCTCCTGCGGCAACCTCGCGCATGGTTTTGCCGTATGCAGCCCGACCGAGAAGGTGGCGCTCAGCGGCGAGATCGTGCCCAATCTCGGCATCATCACCTCCTACAACGACATGCTGTCGGCGCATCAGCCGTTCGAGACCTATCCGGCGCTGATCAAGGAGGCCGCAAAGGAAGCCGGCGGCATCGCCCAGGTGGCCGGCGGTGTGCCGGCCATGTGCGACGGCGTCACCCAGGGCCAGCCGGGCATGGAACTGTCGCTGTTCTCGCGCGACGTCATCGCCATGGCGGCGGCGGTCGGCCTCAGCCACAACATGTTCGACGCCGCCGTCTATCTCGGCGTCTGCGACAAGATCGTGCCCGGCCTGGTGATCGCGGCACTGAGCTTCGGACACCTGCCGGCGGTGTTCATCCCGGCCGGGCCGATGCCGTCCGGCATCCCCAACGACCAGAAGGCAAAAATCCGCCAGCTTTATGCGGAGGGCAAGGTCGGCCGCGCCGAACTTTTGGAAGCCGAGTCGAAATCGTACCACGGGCCGGGCACCTGCACCTTCTACGGCACCGCCAACTCCAATCAGATGCTGATGGAGATCATGGGCCTGCACACGCCAGGCGGCTCCTTCATCAATCCCGGCACGCCGCTGCGCGACGCACTGACGCGCGAAGCCGCCAAGCGCGCGCTGGCGATCACCGCGCTGGGCAACGCCTACACGCCGGTCGGCCGCATGATCGACGAGCGTTCCATCGTCAACGGCGTGGTCGGCCTGCATGCCACCGGCGGCTCGACCAACCACACGATCCACCTCATCGCCATGGCCGCCGCGGCCGGCATCAAGCTGACCTGGCAGGACATTTCCGACCTGTCGGACGCCGTGCCGTTGCTTGCCCGCGTCTATCCGAACGGGCTGGCCGACGTGAACCATTTCAACGCCGCCGGCGGCATGGGCTTTTTGATCCGCGAGCTGCTCGACGCCGGGTTCCTGCACGAGGACGTGCAGACGATCTGGGGCGAAGGCCTGCGCAGCTATGCGGTCGAGGCAAAACTCGGCGCCGATGGCGGCGTTGTGCGCGAGGCGGCGCCTGCGGTCAGCGGCGACGAGAAGGTGCTGGCGCCCTGCGCCAAGGCGTTCCAGACGAGCGGCGGCCTGCAGGTGCTGGAAGGCAATCTCGGCCACGCGATCATCAAAACCTCGGCCGTCAAGCCGGAGCGTCGCATTGTCGAGGCCCCCGCCCTCGTCTTCGACACCCAGCAGGAGCTGAATGACGCCTTCAAGGCCGGCAGCCTCGACCGCGATTTCATCGCCGTCGTACGCTTCCAGGGCCCGAAGGCCAACGGCATGCCGGAACTGCACAAGCTGACCACCGTGCTCGGCATCCTGCAGGATCGCGGCCGCCACGTCGCGCTGGTCACCGATGGCCGCATGTCCGGCGCTTCCGGAAAAGTGCCGGCGGCGATCCATGTGACGCCCGAGGCACTGGACGGCGGTACGATCGGAAAGATCCGCGACGGCGATTTGATCCGCCTCGACGCCGATGCCGGCCTGCTGCAGGTGCTGGTTTCGCCGCACGAACTGGAAGGCCGCGACATTCCCGAGGCGGACCTGTCAGGCGGCGAGTACGGATTCGGCCGCGAACTGTTTGCCGGTTTCCGGCAGATGGTCGGGCGGGCGGACCAGGGAGCGAGTGCGTTCGCGGCGTGACGGTCGAAATCGGGTATTTCGCTTAGCCGAAGTCTTCGTCAGCCCATGGAAACGGCGGCGAAATACTCAGACCAACATCCATGGACATCAGTACCGTCTTCAGGCGTTGAACGTCGGTAGCAGACAGATTGCCGGCGATAGGGAGGTTTGCGTGGAGCATTTGCTTTATCTCAATTGCCCGTATTCCCAACAGAACTGAAAGCTTCGCGATTACCTTCGACCTGACGGATTCCGGAGCCGTCAGGTGAATTGTGTAGCGCGTGCTGTCCCAACCCGGCGTTTCATAATTTGTTGTGGCAACATTCCATCCGCAATTTTCGCAGATTATCACAAGAGTTGAGCCGGATCTTTGATCCGACAAGAGGTGCGAGCATTCCGGGCACTGCATTTAGGAGTTCCCACGCGATATCATGGCGACTTGGCATCGACCATAACTGATGAATCCGGTGGAAATGACGGTATTTACACACATGCGGGAAATCAAATCTGTGGCCAGCAATTTGGCCACAATGCCGCCCTTACTTGCCTACCGGCCACTCGTGGCGACCTCGCTGAAAAACGCCTCTGGCCCTTCGACCTCGATCATCCGCTTCTTCTCGATCAGCCAAAACTGGTCGCCCACCGCGCGTACAAAACTGCGGTCGTGCGACACCAGCAGGCAACTGGCCTCGTGTTTCAGCAGTTCGCCCTCCAGCGCCTCCTGGCCGTCTATGTCGAGATGGTTGGTCGGCTCGTCGAGGAGATAAAAGTTCGGGTTGGTGAGCCGCAGCACCAGCATGCCCAGCCGCGATTTCTGCCCGCCCGACAGGCGGCCGACTGCGCTCGTCTGCATGTCGATGCCCATGCCTGCGCCAGCCAGCAGGGTGCGGGCGCGCTGCTCGCCAAGCTCGAAGCGTTTCGAGACCACGCCGAGCGGCGTGTCGCTGTCCAGAAGGTCGGACAGCGACTGGTCGCCATAACCCAGCACCAGCGATGGCGTCGCCTTGATGCCGCTGGGCGCATTTTCGGGCGACAGGATCGCCTGCCGGATCATGTTGACCAGCCGCGTCTTGCCCGTCCCGTTGCGGCCGAGCAGCACGACCCGGTCGCCCTGCCTGATCCACTGCCGTCCGGTGCGGAACAGCAGCGTGCCGTCCGGCGTCGCGACGGGCGCGTCCTCCAGCGTAACCAGCACTTTTGCATGCGTGCCGCGATTGGCAAGTTTCACCGCGCCGGCCGAGCGCTCCTGGTGCGCCGGCCGCGCCGCGTCCTCCAGTTTTTCGGCGCGCTGCTTCAACTGCTTGGTCTTCACCACCAGAAGGTCGCTGCCCGAATTGATGCCGATATTGTTGAGTTTCGCGGCCTGCCGGCGAAGCTGCTGCGCCGTCTTCATGTCCTTCTGGAATCGGCGTTCGTCGGACGCATCGATCTCGTCGAGCGTGGCGCGCGCCCGCGAATAGGGCAGCGAAAAGACCTGCGAATTTTCCGGCCGCAGGAACAGCGTCCGGTTGGTCACCGCGTCGAGGAAGGCGCGGTCGTGGCTGCAGATCACCACCGGGATGTCGCGCGGCAGCGCGTTCAGCCAATCCTCGAGCTGGCTGATCCTGGCGAGGTCGAGATGGTTGGTCGGCTCGTCGAGCAGCAGCATGTCGGGCTCGGTCACCCAGACGCGGGCCAGCATGGCCAGCCGCTGCCAGCCGCCGCTCAGTTTCGACAGCGGCCTCTCGCGCATCTCTTCCGGCACATCGAGCGAATCGAGCACGATGTCGACGCGCCAACTCTCGCTTTCGGCCTGCTCCGCCGGCAGGGCGCCGAGCACCGTCCGATGGAAGCTCGCATCGAGCAAGTCCGCCGGAATATCCTGTTCGACGTGGCCGATGCGCAGGCCGCGCGCCCTCGTCACGTCGCCGGATGTCGGCTCGAAGGCGCCGGATATGGCGCGCAGCAGCGTCGATTTTCCACGGCCGTTGGCGGCGACGATGCCGAGGCGGTCGCCGGGTTCGACGGAGAGGTTCAAGTTGGAGAAAAGCGGCGCGCCGAGTGTCACGCCCAGGGATCGCAGGTTGATCAGTGCCATCGTCGTTCTCTGGTCTGCCGGACCGGCGCCCGCATCCGCTCACGCGGGAATGCATTATGGGCGAACAGGTTCGGGGGATTGCCATCACGCCTACGCTTGAACCCGAAGGCTCGGCACGGCGTCACCACAATGGGCAGACCGGAAGATGCGAGGAACGATCGTCTCTGGTCAGCCCTGCAAACGCATTTGCAGGGCCTGGATCGGGCCACACTGGCGGATATGCCGGAAAAAAACCATCGCGCAGCCCTCCTTTCTAGAGGTGTTGATGCGGGCGCTCATAATACGGCCCAAGGCAAAATGCAATCACGGCCGCTTCGCGCACTTTTGTTTGATACAAACCGGCGAGCGGAAGACATCAAGGCGCAAAGCCGGCTGGTTAGCGTACGGATGGGGCGGCTCCAATACGTCTGGCGCCGCCAACCTTGACCGCTTGCATTGGGAGTGCCCATGGCGACGAGACTGACGCTGAGCGAATCCGAGGCGAAGACGGTCATCCAGCATTCGGAGAACAAGCCGGATCAGGAGGGTCGCAATGTCGGACACACGATCCGCCAGCACATCACAATCAGCCGGCTTGGCCTGATCACCCGCATGGAAGCCGGGCCTGGCCGGCACGACCGCAAGGAGGTGTTCTGGCGCTCCGCCTTCCTCAGCGTCGACAGCGCGGCGAAAGTGCTCAGCGACGCCGTCACGGCGATGGCCAATGCGCCATTCGTGGCGAATTTCTCGGAGCGGCCCGACGGCGAATATCTTATCGAGGATCCCGAGGTTCCGGCCTTTTGGTGCCGCGACCAGCGCGGACGGTTTCCGGCGGGACAAGTCCACATCTACGCGCGAAAGATGGCGCAGCGGCCCTACGGCCTGCACTTGATCACTTTCTTTCCGGTGATCAAGATCTGATCAGCCCGGCTTCGCCTCCACAGGATTTCCCCATCAAGGGCAGCGCTGATCGCATTGGGGCCACACACCTTACCGCCGCCACGCCCTGAGGGCGGAGCACTGACGCCCACTACTGCGCCACGCGCCGAAATCGCTGCTCGGTCACCTTCGTCCCCCATTGGTCGCCGACCAACTCCTCGGCCAGCGTGAAACCGAAATCCTCATAGAGCTTTCGCGCGGCATCAAGGCCTCGCAGCGTCCAGAGATCGACATGCCGGAATCCCTGGCGATCGCAGAAACCGATGGCTTCCGACAGGAGACGGCGGCCGATGCCCAGCCCGCGCACCGCATCGTCCATGATGAACCAGCGCAGATGGCCGATGCCCGGCCCGAAGTCCTCGCCGTCTACAGCAACCGTGCCGACGATCTCGCCGCCGCGCAACGCCACCCAGAGGCCGTTTATTGGCCGGTCCAGCCTTTGCGAGAATTCGGCGATACCGCTGGCGACCTTCGCCTCGAAGAACCGACCGAAGCCGTAAGGCTCGACATAGTAGCGCCCGTGCATCTCGGCGACGCGGCCGATCACGCCCGGCACATAGCCGGTGACAATCTCGGCATCCGCCGCCGTGGCGCGACCGTCCTCCCTCCGGCGAGCGGTAGCCAGCGCGTCTGCGTAGGCGTCGAGACCGGCAACGACGACTCGCCGCTGGTCATGCGACAGGTGGCCGAACGCACCGTCAACCTGGCTCTGTCCGAAACGGTCGATCCGCTCCAACATGTTTCGGCCATGCTCCGTCAGCGACAGGATTTTCGAACGCGCGTCCTCTGGGTTTTCGCGTTCCTCGATCTCGCCAGTGTCGACAAGCTTGCGCAGCATGCGGCTGACGCTCGATTTTTCCAGGTTGAGGATGTCGCCAAGCGCGGCCGCGGTCGGCCGTTCTCGGCCACCGATCTCGATTAGCGCGTGCACGGCCGAGATCGGCAGGCCGGTGGCGCCCACGGTGGGTTTCATGAAGCCCAGTTCGCGCACGATCCGCCGCGAGGAATCACGCACCTTCTCGATCTGCGATGGGTCTTTCGGTCTGTCCATGGCGGCTTTCCTTTCCAGAATATAGTTGTATCATACAACTTAATTATCGCAAGATGCCGTCTGTGCCGAGCAGGAGAAACAAGGATGACCGCAGTGTCCGAAACCTCGTCGCGCCCCGTCCAAGGCCGGATGGCGGGCAAAATCTGCCTGGTGACGGGCGGCGGCAGCGGCATCGGGCGAGCAACCGCCCTGCTGATGGCTAACGAGGGAGCGGCGGCGGTCATTGTCGCCGGCCGCCGCGTCGCAGAGGGCGAGGCTGCCGCCGACGCGTGCCTGGCAGCGGGAACCGAAAGCCTGTTCGTCCGCACCGACGTCACCGACGAGGAAGACGTCTCAAGGCTCGTGCGAACCGCGACGGAGCGCTTCGGGCGGATCGACGTGGTCTTCAACAATGCCGGCCATCAGGAGAAACGCAAGCCGATCGAGGAGCAGACCGGCGAAACCTTCGATGCCGTTTTCGACGCCAATGTGCGCTCGGTGTTCCTGTGCCTGCGCCACCAGATCCCCGCCATGCTTTCCGGCGGAGGCGGCAGCATCGTCATCAACGCCTCGGTCAGCGGCATGCGCAATCCCAATCCCGGCCTCTCCCTCTACTCCGCCTCGAAGGCCGCCGTGATCTCGCTCATGCGTTCGGCGGCGATGGAATGCGCGCCGCGTGGTCTGCGCATCAACGCCGTCGCGCCCGGCCGCGTGGTCACCGACATGATGATGGCCGCCGTATCCTTCATTGGCGGTGTCGAGACCGTCGCCGCCGGCCTGCCGCTGCGCCGCATGGGGCGGCCGGAAGAGGTCGCGGAGGCGGCAGTATGGCTGGCGTCCGACCAGTCCGCCTATGTCGTCGGCCATGTACTGGCGGCCGACGGAGGCTTCCTCAGCGGCTGACCCGGCGCACCGAAAGCAAGAGCCTGCGAAGCGCCGTCAGCCGGGCTGCTGCCGCGTTACCGAAACCTCGGTCCGCTCGCCGGCCTTCACCGTTGCCGCCGCTTCGGACTTCCTGTCGGTTTCCGCATATCCGGCCGAGATGACATAGTCGCCGGCGGGCAGCGTCGTCAGTTCGCTGTCGCCATAGGCCTTGCCGAAGGACTTTCGGTTGCCCTGGGCATCCTTGGCCGCGGCGAAGATCTCGATCTCGTTGGCGTCGGGCGCCGAGATGGACAGTGTCCCCGCGTCGAGGATGACCGTCACGTCAGACGATTCGCTGGTCTTGACGCTCGCCAGAACTTCGGCCTCCGCCCGGTCGAGCCGCGCGACCACCCTGTAGTCGCCGGGCGGCAGTTCGTAGCTGCTTTCCGAACCGTAGCCGTAGCCGGCCTCGTCGCCCGATCCGCCGGCCTTGAAGACGGTGACCGCCAGCCCGGAAACGCCTATCTTTTCGCCGCCGGCCTTGTAGAGGGCGTTGACCCGCATCTGCCCGACGGCGACCACGATGTCCTTCTCGACGGTCTGGCCGGCCGCAAGCTGGACGGTCTCGCTGGTCTCGCCGCCGCCGATCTTGACGGTCACTTTCTGCTCGCCCGCCGGCAGCACGGCCTTGGCCTCGCCGTAGTATGTCGCCGGAAAAGGTGCGCCGGGATAGTCGATCACGATCGACGCGGCGCCGTTGACCTCGCCGCCGGCGCTTGTGCGCGGCCGGACGATCAGCGTACCGGCGTTGAGCACGTAGGCCGGCTGGTATGTCATGCCGGCCTCAACCTTGAGCTTCTGCTCCACCGCCGCCTCACCCAGCGATGCATGCACGATGTAGTCGCCCGGTTTCAGATGGCCCTTGTACGGGTTGAACTCGATGGCCAGCCGCTCGCCCTTGCTGCCGTCGGAATTCGCGGCATGGATCTCGTAGGACGGACCGGCGTCGGTCAGCGGTTGCCCACCCTCGGCCATGACGACGGTCGGCATGAAGTTGAACTCGGGCTGCTCCGGTGCAGGTTCGGATGCCGGCGTGGGTTGCGCTTCGGCTGACGGCGCGGGCTGCGACGCGGCCGGTTCGGGCGCGGCGATCAGGGTCTGCCGCAGGGCTTCTTCCAGTTGCCCGGCATTGCGCGCCTGAACATATCTGCCACCGGTGCTTTCTGCGAGGCACGCGACCTGCCGGCCCTGCTCCGCCGTCAGGCCGAAGCCGACGACATGCACCGTCAGATCGGCGCCGGCCCGCTCCAGTTCGCGGCCGAGCGCGCAGGGATCGGCCTTGCAGCTATCCGGCCCATCGGTGATCAGCACGACAGTCGCCTTGTCCTGCACGTAATTCAGCTCCTCTGCCGCCTTGCGCACCGCCGCCGAAAGCGGCGTCCTGCCGAGAAACGTCAACCGATCGGCCGCCGCCGTGACCGCACCGGCCGACCCGGCAGCGGGCGGCACGAGCGTCTCGAAATCCTCGCAACTGGCCTTGTCGCGGTGTCCATAGGCCATCAACCCGAGCTCGCGGCCGGTGGGCAGACCCTGAAGAACGGTCTTCAGCGCCTCTCGGGCAATCATCTGCTTCGGCTGGCCGTCGATCTGCCCCCACATCGAGCCGGAGGCGTCGAGAACGACGATGGTGCGGTCGGCGGCGGAGGCCGGCATTGCCGCCGCGGTCAGAAACGACAGCGGCAGCAGGGCACGGGCGAAGCTGGAAAGCATGGAATCCCTCGCGATTCGGTCGGCGGGCCAAGTGTTTAGTCCGCCGCCGTTGCAACTGGAAGCGGCCTACCCGTTACGATCCGGTTGTGTCGAGAAAACGGTGCATGACATAGGCATCGACCAGGCCGAACCTCGGATGATCGAAGGCCGCCGGGATTGTGCCGACGATGGCGAAGCCGAGCCGCTGCCATAGAGCCACGGCGCGGGTGTTGGACGACAGGACGAAGTTGAACTGCATCGCGCTAAACCCTAGCGCCGCCGCATGCCGCAGCGAATGCTCGCACATCGCCGTCGCCACGCCCTTGCCGGCGGCGCTGCCGGCGGTCACGTAGCCGCAATTGGCGACATGCGCGCCTCCGCCACGCTGGTTGGCCTGCAGGAAACAGGTCCCGCAAATCCCGCCATCGGCCTCGGCCACGAACACCTCGTGTCCCGGCATGAACCAGTAGGCGAGAGCCTCGCCGCGCGTCCAATCCTGCGGCAAGGCGTAGGTTTCGCCGGTCCGCAGCACCGGTTCGAGCATGCCCCAGATCGCATCCGCGTCGGAGTCCGTGGCGGATCGAACCGTCAGCATGTCAGCCTCAATACGTCGTTCGCCGTTCCTCGCTGGGCGGGCGGCCGAATTGCAGCCGGTAGCTCTGGGCGAAGTAGGAATGCGATGTGAAGCCGGTGGCGATCGCCACGTCGAGGATCGGCATGTTGGTCTGGCGCAGCAGTTCGCGTGCTCGCTCCAATCTCAGCCGCATGTAGTAGCGCCCGGGCGTGACCGTCAGGTGGCGCAGGAACAGGCGCTCGACCTGCCGCACCGACAGGCCCGCCGACTTGGCGAGTTGCACAGCGGAAAACGGCTCGTCGAGATTGTCGGCCATCAGCTCGACGATCTTCTTCAGTTTTTCCGACTTGCCTGTGAGGTCCCGCTCCGGCCCGACGCGCTGGCGGTCGCCGGCCGAGCGGATGCGCTCGTGCTGGAACTGGTTGGCGACGCCATTGGCGATGTTGACGCCGTGGTCGCGGCGCACGATCTCCAGCATCAGGTCGATCGAAGTGGTGCCGCCCGCGCAGGTGTAGCGTTTGCGGTCGATCTCATAGACGTTGCCGGTGCAGTCGATCTCCGGAAACTTTTCCATGAAACCGGCGCGGTTTTCCCAATGGATGGTGCAGCGGTGGCCTTCCAGTTGCCCCGCCTCCGCCAGGATGTAGGAGCCGACCGACAGCGCGCCGAGCGCCGCACCTCGCCGCCCAAGGCTGCGCAAGGCGCCAAGGACCTTGCTCTTGCCCGGAAATTCCGTGGTCAGCCCGACGCAGACGAACAGCACGTCGACCGGCGGGAGGTCGGCGACGCTGTAGTCGATCTTCAGCGGCAGGCCGTTGGAAGCCATGACGGCGTCGCCGTCGGCCGAGACCGTCGTCCAGCCGTAGTAATCGCGGCCCAGCAGGCGATTGGCCGAGCGAAAGGCGTCGATGGCTGCGGCGAGCGAGAACATCGAGAACTTGTCGACCAGCAGGAAGCCGAACTGCCTGCCGGTTTGTGGATCGTCCATCATCAGCGACGTTCTACAGAAAGGCGTTTCGGGTGCAAGGCGGGAGGCGAGCGAGTAGCGAGTAGCGAGTAGCGAGTAGCAGGAAACGGAAAAAATCCCTATTCGCTACTCCCTATTCGCTATTCGCTCTTAAAATGTCGGCCTCTCCAGCCCCGCGCGCAGATACGCCGAAACCAGGGTGTTGGCCATCAGCAGCGCGATCGTCATCGGGCCTACTCCGCCAGGCACCGGCGTGATGGCGCCGGCATTCTTCGCTGCCTCGGCATAGGCGACGTCGCCGACCAAGCGGCTCTTGCCCTCGCCCTTGTCGGGCGCCGGTATGCGGTTGATGCCGACATCGATCACCGTGGCGCCGGGTTTTACCCAATCGCCCGTGATCATCTCGGGCCGGCCGACCGCGGCGACCAGGATGTCGGCGGTGCGCGCCAGCGCGGGGAGGTCCTTGGTGCGGCTGTGGGCGATGGTCACCGTGCAGTTGGCGGCAAGCAGCAGATTGGCCATCGGCTTGCCGACGATGTTGGAGCGGCCGACCACCACGGCATTGAGCCCGGACAGATCCTTGCCGCGCACCCGCTCGATCAGCAGCATCGAGCCGGCCGGCGTGCAGGGAACGAAGGCCGTCTCCAACTCGCCGGTGCCGAGCTTGCCGACATTGATGAAATGAAAGCCGTCGACGTCCTTGTCCGGCGAGATCGTCTGGATGATGCGGCCGGAATCGATATGCCCCGGCAGGGGCAGTTGCACGAGAATGCCGTGGATCGCCGGGTCGGCGTTCAGCGTCTCGATGAGTTTGACCAGCTCGGCCTCGCCGGTCTCGGCCGGCAGCGTGTGCTGCACCGAGTGAAAACCGCACTCCTTGGCCTTCTTGCCCTTGGAAGCGACATAGACCTGGCTGGCCGGATCCTCGCCGACGATCACGACCGCCAGCCCCGGCAGGATGCCCTTGTCGGCCTTCAGCGCGGCCGCAAGGTTTTTCACTTTCGCGACCACGTCCTCCGCCACGGCCTTGCCGTCGATGATGTCAGCCATGATTTGCTCCCCGGCATGCGTGTCGGGTCGGCATAGTCATCAAAATTCGGAGGCGCAATCCCGCCAGAGCGTCGCACGCTGCCGCAAACCCGTCACGGCAGCCGATTTCGGTTTCGAAGGGTACGAACGAACACTCAGAAATAGCGGCGGCGCGAACGGGACTCTGCCAGATCGCGGATGGCGTCGCGGAACTCGCGCAGGCTGGCGCGGATCTCCTCGATCGGCGTTTCCTCGGTCGGCTGCAGGCTCTGGGCGATTGGCCGCTGTGGCTGAGGATTCACCGGTTGCTGCGGCGGCATCTGCTGCTGGGGGGCGTAGCCCTGCGGGTACGCCGGCATTGGCTGCACATAGGGCTGCGGCGCGGGCGGAAACGGCTGCGGCTGCCAATAGCCCTGCGCCGGCTGCGCATAGGGATGCTGCTGAGGCGGCGCCGGCTGGGCATAGCCATAAGGCTGCGCATAGCCGGGCTGCGTCTGCTGGATCGGTTGCGGCTGCTGCTGCGGATAGGGCGGATAATAGGGCTGCGCATAAGCTGCCTGCGGCATCGGCTGCTGCGGCGCGTAGTTGGAAGGTTGCTGCGGTGGGTAACCCGCTGGCGGTACAGGCTGCTGGGCATAGGCGGCTGGCTGCACCGGCTGGGGCGGCGCGTAGCTGGGCTGCTGCTGCGGCGTATAGCTGGCGGGCTGCGCCGGCTGCTGGGGATAGGCAGCCTGCGGCATCGGCTGCTGCGCCTGGCCGGGCGCGGCATAGGTATAGCCGGCAGGAGGCTGCGGCTGGTTCGGATCGAACGGCGGCGGCTGCATGGCGAACGGATGCTGCATGGAGGTGTCCTTCGGGGGTTCGGACGAATAGGCGAATTGGGAATGGGATGCGCTCGGCGCGGGTTCGGACCCCTGCTCCGCATGGTTTTCCGCCGGGCCTTCGGCAGCGGTTTCGGCAATTGCGTCATCGGCGTCCGCCATGCCGTTGTCCTGGCCGAACATGGTCGCCACCGGCCGGCGACGCAGGCGCCAGGCAAGCTTTGGCGGTTTTCCACCCGCCCTGTCGCGCAGGCTGTCCATCGTGCCACGCACGCCGCCAATGCCGATGCCGGCCATCAGTCCAAGCAGCATGCCGGCAAGTGCTATCTGGCTGCGCGACGGCGGTTCCGATTCGAGCGGCGGATAGGCCTTCGAGATGACGCTGATGTTGGCGCTGTTGATGCCCTGCTGTTCGCCGGTCTCGCGGGCGCGCAGCAGATAGGCTTCATACACCGCGCGCTTCGCCGTCGCGTCGCGCTCCAGTTCGCGCAGCGAGACCAGCTTGTCGCTGAGACTGGCCTGCCTGGCCTTGAGCTGCGCCAGGCGCGAGGACAATTCCTGTTCCAGTTGCACCGCCCGCTTGAGATCGGTTTGGATGGACGAAACGATCCGCCTCAGTTCAGCATCGATCAGCCCGCGCGCGCCGCTGAGCTGCGATTCCAGCGCCAGGCGCTGCGGATGCCTCGGCCCGAGCCGCACCGCCAGCCGGTCCGCCTCGCCCCTCAGCGCCGAATACTGGGCGCGCAGTTCCTGCATGGACGGCGACGCCAATTCCTCCGGCAGCGAGCCCGCCAGCACCGCGTCGGTGCTGACACTTCTCGTCGAGGCGGCCCGGGCGTTGAGTTCCAGCGTGCGTGCCCGCGCTATGGAGAGCTGTTCGTTGAGCTTCAGGATTTCGTCGTCGGAGATCAGCCGCCCCTGGGCGTCCACGAGATCGTTCTCGGACCGGAAGGTCTCGACCTTGCGCTCCGCCGCCTCGACGCCCTTGCGCAACTCGTCGAGTTTCGAGGACAGCTCGGTCGCCGCCCTGCCCGCCGTATCCGACTGCAACTGGCCGTAGCTCTGCAGGAACACGTCGGCCATGGTGTTGGCGATCAACGCCGATTTGTCGGCGCTGTTCGCCGTCGCGCTGACGACGATGACAAAGGTCTTGCCGCCGCGCTCGACCGACAGCGCCCGCCCGAGATTCATGGCTGCCAGCGCGTAGCGGCGGTTCGGGTCGTCTTCGCCATCCTTGGCGCGGAACACAGAAAGGATTGGCGACAGCATGCCCTTGAGGCCGGAAGCCGGTCCCTGGCCGTTGAATTCCGGATCATCGGCAAGGTGGAGCTGATTGACAACCTTGGAGATGACGGTGCCGGAGGTAAGGATACGGACCTGGTTCTCGACGATGGCGAGTGTCGCCTCGTTGGAAATGCCGGATTGCGTCAGTTCGCGGTCGACGAGATTGAGGTCGCGCGGATCGGCCAGCAGTTCCGTCGACGCCTCGAATTTCTTCGGCGTGTTCAACGCTATGAGGACACCGAGCAGAGCGCCGGCGATCGTGGTCGCCACGATGATCCATTTCGAGCGGATGATGCCGGCGACCACCGTGCCGGGATCGATCAGCGGATTCCACAGCCCGCCAGTGTCACCGGGCGCGGCGGCCTGAGCAACCGGTTCACGGTAGGCGGGTTCGCGATAGACAGGGCTGCTCTGCGGCACGGGTTCGTCCCACATCGATCCGACGGGCTCTTCCTGGCGTGGCGGCTGCGGTGGTTCAGGCCCGTCGGCGCGGCGCTCGGCTGTCTTGATCTCTTCGTCCGATGGGGCGGGCGGTTCGCGATAGGCCGGACGTTGCCGCGGCGCAGGCTCTTCCCACGTGGATGCAGCGGCCTCTTCCCGGCGAGTCTCCAGCGACCGGGCAAGCTCTTCATAACGGCGCTCGGCGACCTCTTCGACCGATGGCGCAGGCGGTTCGCGATAGGCTGGACGGCGCTGCGGCGCGGGCTCTTCCCACATCGATGTGGCGGCCTCTTCCCGGCGCGTCTCTCGCGACCGGACAGGCTCCTCATAGCGACGCTCGGCGGCCTCTTCGGTTGACGGGAAATCCGGTTCGTCAACCATGTCGGGCATAGCCGCCGCGACGAGATTTTCCCTGGCTTTCGCCGGCTGCGGCACAGGTTCCGGCTCGGGCTGGCTCTCGGCTACCGACGCTTCCGGCGCATGGCGGAGGGCATTGAGCAGCGGCGTCTCGCGGACGCTCCTGCGCGACCGCGCAAGGCGATGCCGCGCGGCGGCGTCCCTGGATGGCTGTATGCCGGCATCCTTCTCCGAACGCACTTCGGCGATCGCCCTGGCGAGCCGAGACGGTTCCGGCGCTGGTTCATCGCGCAACGCATCTCCCAGCGACAGCAGGGACCGCTCACGCTCCAAGGCATCATTGTCGTCGGGTTGCAGCATGAAATGCGCGCTTATTCCGCTTGGCCTGCCGGCAAGGATCGATCCGTTAAGGCACCCTAAACCGACATGGGAAACAAAAGGTTAATTCCGAACAACCGTCAATGGCGATCTGGTTGAATTTATGCAACTTTGGATTGCTGTTGCGATGCCGCCCGGAACGGCGAATTAATCATTCCAGATTAGTGTCGGCATCATGGCCGACCCTGCCGATACCTCGCGAAAGCGCCCGCTTTCGCGGCTGGTAGCGCTCCTTTCCGAGCGTCGCGGCCTGCTGCGCGACTATATGGCGGCGGTCAGCGGCGCCGGCGGGCGGCTGGTCTTCTCGCTCGCCTATTTCATCTTCCTCGCCAACACGCTGTCGCTGGCCGATTTCGGCGTGTTCGCCACCGCTTCGGCCGCCGGCGTCATGTTGTCGCGCATCCTCGGCTTCGGCTTCATCTCGGCGCTTTATCGCGTCGCCACCATCCGGCCCCGGCTGATCGGAACCTTCACCGGCGGCTTCATCCTGCTTTCGGCGCTGTCGCTGCCAGTGCTGGCGCTGGCGTCGTTGCTGACCTTCGCGCTGTTCTTCGACGGCCTGCTGCCGCTCAAAGTGTTCGCGATGGTGATTGCCGCGGAGGCGCTGCTGTGGCGGCCGGTCGAACTGGCAATCATCGTCAACAACGGCCTCGGCCGGTTCGGCAAGGCCTCGCTGCTCACCATCCTCGGCACCGCCATGCGCGCGCTCGCAGCTGGCGTCTTCATGCTGCAGGCAGACGTCTCGCTGGCCAACTGGGCGCTTTATTACCTCGCCGCCAACGCCGCCGTCTTCCTGATCGCGTTCGGCATCTTCTACCCGCGCCAGCGGATCAAATTCCGGCCAAGACTTTATTGGCGACGCCTTGCCGATTCGCTCTACGTCGCCGGCGCGGAGATACTGTTCTACCTGCAGATGGAGTTCGACAAACTCGTCGTCCTGGCCATCGGCGGCGCGCATCTCGCCGGCATCTATGCCGTCATCATGCGGCTGGTCGACCTGACCGCCATCCCGATCCGCACCTTCACGATGATGCTGGTGCAGCGCATGATGCGCTCTCCCGCCATGCTGTCCAGCCTGAGACTGCGCGCCGGCATCGAGCTGGGCGTCTTCGCCGTCTCGACCGCGGCGCTCTGCGCGCTGGCGCTGGTGCTGTATTTCTTCCCCAACGCGCTCGGCCGCAACATCGCCCAGGCCGCCGGGCTGGTCATCCTGGCGCTGGCGATCCCCGGCGCGCGCAATCTCGTCGAATACCAGGCCGAACTGCTTTTCGCCCGCGGCCAGACGGGGGTGCGCGCCATCAACCTTGCCCTGCTGGCAGCCGCCAAGGCCATCCTGCTCGTCATCCTGCTTGAACATACGACGGAGGCCGCCGAGCTGATCTGGTCGCTGAACCCTATGTTCGCGATCCTGTACCTGACATCGGCCGCCCTCACCTATTCGGCACTGCGCATGCGGGCGAAGAAGATCTGAGCGATATTCTTTTTGCAACCCGGAACCGGCCACGGCACGTCGGCGCATCGGCGCCAAGGAGGCCTTCCGGCAGGCGAAGGCAGCTGAAACGCGGCTCAAAAGCTGTTTTGTCATGCTTCCGAGGGGTCAATGTCATGCCGTAACGCAGCGTACTCCGGTCGCTCTTCGGCAACCCGATGATATCGCTTCATTTTCCAAGCATGACACGAGATCGGTCCGCATTGGATTTCGGGAAATTATGCAGCCAAAACAAGGCGTCGGATGCGCGACACGTCCGTGCCGATGAAGGATTGCATGCCGATGGCCACCTGCTCCGGCGACATGCCCGCCACGAAGGCGCGGAACTCGTCGTCCGACAGCGCGGTGCCGTACCAGAGGACGTTGCAGAACTCCCGAGAATCGTGGAAATGCCCTTTGCCTTCAATCACTTCGTCGACATAGCGGCCGTAGATCAGGCATTCGGAGAATTTGCGCGCCGACCCGATCGCCGCAACCCAATGGCGATGATTGACCGCCTCGATATGCCTGCACATCGCCAAAACCGTCTCGCGGTCCCAGGCGATCAGCGTGGTGATGTAGTCGTGGCCGACATCGTTTTTCGCCTGCAATCCCAGTACCTTACCGGCATTGGTCGACCAGATTCGCTGCTGGATGTGGCCGTCGAGGCCCTCCTCGCGCAACGCATGGTCGCGGCGGAACAGCCGCGTCCTGCCGTCCCGCCGGAAGACGGAGAAATCGAAAGGGCGCAGGAAAGCCACGTCGGAATCGCAGAAAACCAGAACGTTTTCAGGGACATGCGCGGCAATCGCGATACGGCGCAACTGCTGCACATGCCAGCCGCGCAGCGGCTGCGTGCGAAAACTGAGCCATATGCGGCGCTTGAAGCCGCTCAGTGGATCGTCGAAACATTTCAGCCACTTAGGCAGCAGATCGCGCTCATCGACCACCGTGCGTTTCGGTGTCTCCAACTGGCGGAACAGGGCGACGTCGCGGCCTTCCACGAGGATGTAATGATGAGCGATTCCAGTGACATGGCTGTCAGCGGTCTCGCAAAGCAGCCGGCAGCGCTCGAAGTCCGGCGCATAGCTCGCCGTCACCATCGCCGCCCTCGACGGGTCCTCGACGGCCGGAGCCGCCGATGTGGTAGGGTCTGCGGACGGGAAACGCTTGTTCATGCAGGGATATTGTGCTGCGCTGATTTGGCGAACAAAAGATGCATTCCAGACCTGCGGATGCTCCCGCTTCCTGATCGACACGCTAGCTGATGCCGATGAAATTTTGATAAAACACGCATATGATCGGTTACTTGCGAGCGGTTGTAGCCGACATCGCCCAAGGTGTTTAACGAATCCTTATAACCGCCGATGCAATCTCACCCCGCTCCACAAACCGCGTCGGAAACACCGGCTTTGCCTGACACCCCCACTATAACGATCGAGGCGATCTCGCCCGATCTCGATTGCGAAGCCGTCGAGGTCGCGGTCACCGTGCCGACGTTCCGCCGGCCGCAGCAGATTCTCGATACGCTCGCATCGATTGCCGCGCAACGCACCAGCCGCCGCTTCGCCATCGTCGTCATCGAAAACGACGCTGAAGGCCGGCAGGGTGTCGATGCCGCCGCGCCACGGTTCCTGTCGGGCTCTCTTGAAGGCATGGTCATCATCGCGCATGAGCGCGGCAATTGCTGTGCCTACAATGCCGGCTGGCAGACGGCGCTGGAGCGCTTCCCCAATCTCAAGGCCATCGCGGTGATCGACGACGACGAGATCGCCGATCCGGAGTGGCTGGAGCGCCTGTGCGATGCCGCGGCCAATTTCGGCGCCGATATCGTCGGTGGGCCGCAAGTGCCGGTTTTTGCACAATCGTCGCATCAGCAATGGGCGGATCATCCGGTGTTCGCTCCGCCCTACCGCGTCAGCGGCAGGGTGCCGGGGCTTTTTTCCTCCGGCAATCTCCTGGTCTCGCGGAGCGTGCTAGACGCGATGGAGCGCCCCTTCCTCGACCTGAAATTCAACTTCATGGGGGGCGGCGATTCGGATTTCCTCAGCCGGGCCGCGCAGCGCGGCTTCAAGCTTGCCTGGTGCGCGGAAGCGATCGTGCGCGAAACGGTGCCTGCGCGGCGCGTCGAAGCCGACTGGATCCGCGCCCGCAGCCTGCGCAACGGCGTCATTTCTACATTGGTCGAGAAGAAGAAGCGCGCCGGGACTCCCTTTGCCAATACCAAAGTCCTCCTGAAGAGCCTGGCGCTGCTCGCGGCGTCGCCACTGCGCGGCACAATTCGCCTGCTTCGTACGGGTTCGCCTTCGGTCGGCCTTTATCCGGTGTATGTTGCTGCCGGACGCGTCATGGCCGAGTTCGGATACGCCAATGAGCAATACCGTCAGCCCGAGAAGAACTAACCCGGTCGCCTTTTCCTCGCTGCTGTCCTCGGCGCATCTGCCGACGGTCATCGCCACCGGCTTGCTGACGATGCTGATGATTTCGTTCCAGCCATTTCCCTCTGGCAGCGGGAACGAGCCGGAACTCGGCGCCAACATGATCAATCAGCTCGGCTTCGGCACATTGGGAGCAATCTCGATCTTCTCGCTGGGCTGGCTCGCCACGCCGCGCGTCGTCTCGGCGCTGTTCAGTTTCTCGTTCCTGCTGATGATCGGCTTCGCGATGCTTTCGGTGGCGGACGCCACCAGCCCGTCGGCCGCGATGCGGGCATTCTCGTTCACTCTTATCGGCATATTGGTCGTAGCCGCCGTACTCGCCATCCCGCGCGACGCCGACGCCTTCTCGACGGTGCTGTCGGTCGCCGGTCTCACCGTCGTCGCCATCTGCTACATCGGCCTGGTGCTTTTACCGGACGTGGCGAGACATACGGCGGCCTCGATGGAGCCCCAGCATGCCGGCCTGTGGCGCGGCGTCTTCTCGCACAAGAACGTCGCCGGTCCGGTCATGGCCTGCCTGTCCTTCTGTGGGCTCTATCTTTTTCGGCGTGGCCGCAAATGGTCAGGCGCGATCCTGTTCGTCTCGGCCTTCATCTTCATGGCCAATACCGGCTCCAAGACCACCGCCGGCCTCGTGCCGGTGGCGATGATCGTGGTCGCCGCGCCCGGCCTCTTCGGCGTTCGCTCGATCGCCGCCGCCCTTTTCTGGATCGCCATCGCCGGCACCGCGGTCGCCACGCTCGGCACTGTCTTTATCGATCCGCTGAAACAGTTCGTTTCCTGGAATTTTCCCGAAATGACCTTCACCGGCCGGACGACGCTCTGGGACTTCGCCGGCGAGATGATCATGAAGAGGCCGTGGGTCGGCTACGGCTATGACAGCTTCTGGGGAACCCCGTTTCTGGAATCGATGAGCCAGCCCTTCGACCGCGACTGGGACATCCGCACCATCGTCCACGGCCATGATGGCTATCTCGACATCGCGCTCCAGATGGGCCTGCCGGGGCTCGGCGTGGCGGTCTGGGCATTCCTGATCACGCCCGTCGTCGACTATCTGCGCATTCCCCGCTACCGGGAAAACGTGCTGCTCGGCGACCTGTTCATGATGATCCTGCTGTTCACCGCGCTGAACGCCTTTCTGGAGAGCTTCTTTTTCCGTCGTGCCGATCCGGTCTGGCTGTTCTTCGTCTTTGCCGTCATCGGGCTGAGGCTCGCCGCCCGTTTCCCTGCCGTAAAATCGCGGCCCGAGACAGCCGCTGCCGCGAAGCTGCCTCCGGTCGCTCGCCCGCAAGCGCTTGGCGCGGCAAGGAATCCCCGCTAGACGATGCGGCGCCGCGCTATGGCGGCGTATCCAGGCCGGCGGTCCGGCAAATCGGGGAACGACTTCATGACCATCCAGGCGGTGCTCGTCGGCTGCGGCAATATGGGTTATGCGATGCTCTCCGGCTGGCTGAAATCGGGCCGGCTGGCTGCAGCCGACGTTTTTGTGGTCGAGCCGAACGACGAGCTTCGCGCCCGTGCGGCGGCTCTCGGCGTCGCGACCGGCGCCGGCGCGGAAAACATGCCCGAAGACGCCGCGCCACGCCTGGTCATCCTCGCGGTGAAACCGCAGGTCATCCGGGACGTCACCGCCGGCTACCGACGCTTCGCCGGCGGCAAGACGGTGTTCCTTTCCATCGCGGCAGGCACGCCGGTCAAAACCTTCGAAGAAATCCTCGGCCCCGTGCCGTTCGTGCGCTGTATGCCGAACACGCCGGCGGCGATCGGCAAGGGCATGATGGTGGTGTTCGCCAATCCGCGCGCGGCCGAGGCCGACCTTGCCTTTGTCAAGGACCTGCTCGCCACCAGCGGCGCGGTCGCAACCATCGACCACGAGGGCCTGATGGACGCGGTCACCGCGGTTTCCGGCTCCGGCCCTGCCTACATTTTTCATTTCATCGAATGCCTGACCGCTGCCGGTGAGAGCGCGGGCCTGCCGGCGGAGACGGCAAAGCTGCTTGCGATGCAGACGGTGTTTGGCGCCGCCAGCCTTGCGGCCGAAAGCGGCGAGGAGCCTGCCGTGCTGCGCAAGCAGGTGACCAGTCCGAACGGTACAACGGCTGCAGCTCTCTCTGTGCTGATGGGCGAGGACCGGTTGAAAACGCTGCTCACCGAGGCTGTCGATGCCGCGCGGGTACGGTCGGTGGAGTTGGGGAAGTAGGGCTTTCGCCGATCAACTCAGTGGAGCGTGTCGCGAAACGTCGTCGTCCTTGCCACCGACGACTGTGACCGCAACTGACCAGGAGCTATCGCTGGTTCCATCTGCGAACCACCGGCTCGCTGAGATCATGCTCATAGCCGAGCACGCTGATGCTGGCGGTGTCGAGAACGAAGCAGGCGCCTTGTTCAGGCGGCAGGCCAAGCCAACGCGCGGCGAGCACACGCAGGAAATGGGCACTCGAAAACACAAGCATGTTGGCCTCGACCTCGCGGAGCTGGCTGACAATCCGGTCCGCCCTGGTGCCGACATCGGACGCCTGCTCACCGCCCGGGCATCCGTCACGGAAAAGGCGCCAGCCGTGACGTTGCGCCATTATCTCCTTGGTCGTCAGTCCCTCGTAGGCGCCGTAGTCCCATTCGGCCAGGTCATCCTTTTTGAGGGCGCCTTCGCCAAAGCCGGCCAACACGCAGGTGTTGAAGGCGCGTTGAGACGGGCTCGACCAGACGGCTGCGAATGACGGGCCTTGCAGGCGATCGCCGAGTTGCCGGGCGGCCTGCTCGCCGGCTGGTGTCAATGGAATGTCGCTCCGCCCGGTATGCTTCCCGGACGCGCTCCATTCGGTCTCACCGTGTCGGACGAGGTAAATCTCGGGAAAAGCGCTGGCCATTTCTGCCCCCCTTGCCCTACCCAGCCGCCCCAGCGGGGTGCATCGCATCCTGAAGCTTGCGCAGGGCATAGAGCCGTGTCGTCTTGTCCGGCACGGCATTGTCGGTGGTCAATAGTTCGCCCTTGCGGACCGGTTTCAAGACCTTGCCGCCTTCCAGCAGGCCGACCGGTACAGCGTTCTTCGCCCGCGCCTCGCCCGCCGTCATCGTCCAGGAGCGGTAGCAGGTCTCGCCGATCGCATCGAATGTCTCGCCAGCCATGAGGTCGCGCTTGGCCACCGCGCAGACCTCGGCCACCGGATAGGGCAGCGGCACCATGTCGGGCTTGCCATGCAGCACGATGCGCGCCGCCGTCAGCGGCACTTCCAGCGAGGTGAGATGATAGGGCCGGAAGAAGCTGTAATACGGCCCCTTGCCGACATGCAGATCGTCCATGCGCTCGATGATGCGCGGATGCGTCGCCTCGACGATGACGAAGACGCCAGGCGCCACGCCCTTGCCGATCGTGTAGTCGACCACGCCCTTCCTGGACAGGATGCCGCCATCCTCGCGCGGGATCAGCACTTTCACCATGTTATCGCGGTCGGCATTGGGGCCGTGCATGCCCGGCACATCCGGCACCAGCCCGGTGGCGTTGGCGATCGCCGCCATCTCCACCATGGTTTTCGAGCCGTCGACGAACTCGACCAGCATGCGCGGGTTCATGTTGCGGCGCTCGGCTTCCTCGCGATAGTCGTCGGGCACCGCGTCGTGGTTCAACGGGTTGTTCTTGCCCTTGCCGGCCGAGACGATCGTGTAGCCCAGCGCGCTGGCGAACTCGATCAGTTCCATGCAGGAGGACGGCTCGTCGCCGGCGCCGACGGAATAGACGACGCCCAGCCGGTCGGCGGCGCTCTTCAGGTAGCGGCCGATGGTGACGTCGGCCTCGACATTCATCATCACGACGTGCTTGCCGTGCTCCATCGCCATCAGGTCGAAATCGGCGGCGACGCCGGGTTTTCCCGTCGCGTCGATCACCACGTCGATCAGCGGGTTTTTCACCAGCATCTCGTTGGAGGTAATCCCGATTTTCCCAGCCTCGATCGCCGCCGTCACCTTTGACTGGGTATCCGCCTCCGCCGCCATCGCATCGTCGCCATAGGCGATGCGGATCGCCTCCCGCGCCGTATGCGGCCGTCGCGTCGAGATCGCGCAGACCTCGACGCCCTTCATCAGCATGCCCTGGGTGACGAGGTCGGTGCCCATCTCGCCGGAGCCGATGACGCCGATGCGCACCGGCTTGCCGGCGTCGGCGCGCGCCGCAAGCTCGCGACCTAGCCCGGTGAGCGCGACATTGGTCATGAAAAGCGTCCGAGAGAGATCGTCATGTCCTGCCCCAGCCGTATTTGAGCCCGGCTTCGCGCTGATAGCAGAAAAAGGCGGCCCAATGTCAACCGATCGGAGGTCGGCGGACAACACCCCGGCCTATCCCGGTACGCCATGCCTGCACTGTGATAGCGACCGGCGGTGCGCCGTCGGCATCGGCCAGCGCGAAAATTGCGGCGGAACGGAAATTACGGTAGCAGTCCGCGGGCCGGCCAACGCTGGCGGACCGCAATTCGCATCGGGGACGGACGCCGTATGGACAAACTGCTGATAGACGCAAGGATCGACTCGGTGCGCCTCGAACAGGCGGCCGCACTCGACCTCGAATACAATATCGACAGTTACCTGCCGCCGTCGTGGACGACCCGCCAGATGGTCCAAGGCTACAAACGCTATATTCTCAACGGCAACACGGAGAACGACGACTATTACAACCTGCGCGTCGCGTTCAGCGAAACCGAGGGCCGCAGCCACAAAGTATTTTCCGACGTCATCGCGTCCTACATCCGCAAGGAAAAGTATGACTATTCCAGCACCATGTTTTCGCGCCACGACCTCAAGACCCCCGCAGCCAAGCGGCCGCCGGACGCCGAATACTGGGACAACATCCGCCGCACCGCGCTTCATCACCTCAAGAACCATGGCTATTGGGTAGCGAAGTTCGATGCCCCCCAGCGCCTTGTCGAAAGCCTGAAAAGCAAGGTGATGGGCAAGTTCGGGGCCGAGCAGGACGCCGCCAAGCTGCAGGCATCGATCGAAGGCACGGCCGGCGCGATACGCCAGTTCAAGTCGAAATCCTCCTGGCTGCTGACGTTCGAGGAAATGTACGAGCTTGCCGCCGATCCCGTCCTGCTGTCGATCATGCAGAGTTACATGGGCGTGCCGCCGATCTTCAACACGCCGGTCTCCTTCCTCAACTCCGCCGCCAAGGCCAGGACCGAAAAAGATCTTTCCGACACCGCGCAGCTCTACCACCACGACATGCACCGGCTGAGCTTCGTGAAGCTGTTCGTCTACCTGACCGATGTCGGACCCGGCTCAGGCCCGCACACGCTGATCCCCGGCACGCATCTTGAGCGCCCTGCCGCGCTATGGAAGGATGGACGCCACTCGGACGAGGATGTGGCGCGCGACGGACTGCTGGAGAAGGAGGTGCGGATTACCGGCAAGGCCGGCACGCTGTTCCTGGTCGACACGCGGGCGCTGCACAAGGGTGCCGAGCCGGAAACAGAATGGCGGCTGATGGCGCAGGTCCAATACACCAACTCGCTTTTCGGCTATCCGCTCCTCGACAGCGACCACAAGCTCGAAAGCGCGGCAAGGTCGCAGAACCAGGACATCCAGGAGGCGGCAGCGCTGGTGCGCAAATATGTGGACAGAACCGGCGTCCGGTTCATGCAGAACTATATCTGAGGGATTTTCCGCCGTCGGCAGGAAGTGATGTTCCCGGTCGAATTGGGACTGATCTGAATTGCCTCGATCAAGCCGTCAAGTCTGACAATCGACAGGGCGAGCGGCATGAGCTGCACCGGATTTTCCGGGGCTGTTTCGTTTGCGTCATGCGGCGACGGCTGGCCGATCCGGTATGGCGCGGTGACACTCCCCCGTCTGGTCCGATAAGTGTTGCCGATGGGTTCGACCGGTCGGCAGCCTTGACCGCAAGTGGTGGCCAGTTGCTCGACATCAGCGCCGGCCACCTGCACCAAGCAAGTTCAACGCCGCGATTTCATGGAGCGGAGCCGACTTCCTCGAGCAGGGAGACAAGCCAGGCGATACCGGCGTCCCGCATTGCAACTTGCGGCGTGACAACATTCAGGCTGAAGCAGCCCAGCGGAATCGGCGCCTCGACGCCAACGACGCCGAAGCGAGCCGCGTGCAACTCGACAAAGCGGCGCGGCAATGCGGAAACGAAGTCGCTTGCGGACAGCACCGCAAGCGCAAACATGAAATTCGGCACTGTCAGGGCCACACGCCTCGATAGGCTCCGCTCGGCCAGAACATTGTCGACAAACCCATACGGGTCGCCCGCCTGCGAAACCACGAGGTGCTGCAGGCCGCAGTAATTCGAAAGGCTGGGTTCGTCGGCGAATTTGTGTCCGGCGCGCGCGGCGATGACGAAATCCTCGTCATAAAATGGGTGGCGTAAGAAACGGACCGGAAAGTCGTCGTGAGGGATGATGGCTACGTCCATCACGCGCGCTTCCAGATCGGCGACAGCATCCTGCCAGGCGAGACCGGGTGTCGGCTCCCCCTGGCGCGGCAGCAGTTGCCGGATGCTGACGGCAATGCCAGGCGCCGCATGGGCCAGTTTTTCAAGGAGCGGCGGCAGAAACACGGACGACACGCCGTCGGGCGATCCGATCGTGTAACGGCGTGTCGATGTCGCGGGATCGAACGGCCCGGCAGTGGCAACCACGCTGCGCACCTGCGACAGGATATCGGCGATGGGTTCGACCAGTCCTTCCGCACGTTCGGTAGGAACGACGCCTTTGGGCGTCCTCAAGAACAACGGATCACCCAAGAGTGAGCGCAAGCGACCGAGCCCGTGGCTTACAGCCGAGGGCGAAAGGTTGAGACGTTGCGCCGACCGTCCGACATGCCGCTCCTCGATGACAATTTCGAAGAGCACCAGCAGATTGAGGTCAATCCTGGATAGATCGATTTCATGCAGCATATTGCTGAAATCATATCACTGGATTCAGTGAATGGGAAATGGGAATGACGGCCATCGGGCAACTGGCCCGCACGATCTATACGCAAAGAGGATTTCCCATGTTCACTGTCGCGGACGCTCCGACACTCGATACCAAAACGAAGCGGCGCCGGTCGAAAACGATTTCGCGACGCACGGCCATGACATTGGCGCTGGCCGCGCCACTGTCCGTTCATTCCGCTCAGGCTTCGTCAGAGGCAGATGGAGACGCAGCCCTTGCGGATATCATCCAGCGGACCAAGGAACAGGCCGACGCCTTCATGTCGGGAGACATGAAGAGATGGATGGGCCTCATACGCCTCGCCGACGACTTCACCTTGATGCAGCCGTTCGGCGGCCCCGCCAGCCATGGCTTCGACGACAGCCCGGAGCATCTCGCCGAACTTGCCGCCTATTTCCGCAACGGTGGCGGCACGCTGGAGGTGGAGAAGTCATATGTTTCCGATGACATGATCGTCCTGGTGATGATCGAGCGGCAGCATGGCGAGGTCGGCGGACTGCCCGATCAGGAATGGTCGCTGCGCGTCACCCAGGTTTACCGCCGCAATGGGCAGGTATGGCAACTGGCGCATCGGCACGCCGACCCGCTCGTCAACAAGATCAGCCTGGAGCAGGCCGCCGCGCTGGCGCGCGGCTGACCAGGACGGCGCGGAACGAGACGGCGGTTATGCCACGCACTATTGGAGCAGAGTCATGTCAACGCGACGAGATCAGCAGTTCGGCCCTCGCCGTTGCGAACGTAATGAAGCTCCGCACCCGCGCCGGCACGAAGCGCTGGCGCGGATAGACGAAATACAACGACCTCGGCGGGGTCGAGTATTCCGGAAGGACGCGCACCAGCGCCTGCTGGCCGCGCCAGGCCTTTTCCAACGGCGACGGCAGATAGCCGATGCCAAGGTCCAGGTCCATGAAGGCGCGGCTGACATGGAAGTCGTTGGTCGTGATCGGCGCGTCGAGCGTCACTTCGACAATCTCGCCGCGATAGAGCATCTTGCCGCCGCGGGCGAAGCCGACGATCTGATGATTGGCGAGATCGTCAAGCGTCTGCGGCGTGCCGTGCCGATCGAGATAGGCCTGGCTGGCGTAGAAGCCGCCGTCACCGTCCAGGAGTTTCCGCACGATCAGACTGGAATCCTTCAGCGGGCCGACACGGATGGCAAGGTCGATGCTCTCGGCGACCAGGTCGGCGATCCGGTCCATCACCAGCACCTCGACCTTGACGGCGGGGAATTCCTGCCGGTAGCCGGCGATGAGTTCGGGCAGGAGAGTACGGCCCAGAGCGGTCGGGCCGGTGATCCGCAGCGTGCCCGTCGGCTCGTCATTGTCGGAGGCGAGTTCCGCTTCGGCGGTCTCGATCTCCTGCAGCGCGGTGCGGCAGCGGTCGAGATAAAGCTCTCCGGCTGGCGTCGCCCGCAATTGCCGTGTCGTGCGCTGGATAAGCGTCGTGCCCAGACGCGCCTCGAGCGCAGCCACCTTGGCGCTGACGGTGGTCGTCGGCATGCCGAGCGAACGGGCAGCCGCAGCGAAGCTGCCGGCCTCCAGAACGCGGACGAATACGGTGATCTCATCGATGCGCATAGGGCATTATGCAAAATTCTGCACGGTGAATCCAGTTTATGCCGGCTAATGCAGGGACGCCATCAGAGGTAGAAGCCGTGGCTGAAGGGAACTACTGGCGGGTGTTTTACGCAGCCCGGCCTGGCGTTGCCATGGTCTGGGCCGATCGAAGCTAGGAACACAGAGAGACAAGAGCAAACGCAGTTCTTGAAATCGTCGACCGGGTAAGCGCCCCTCCGGCGCCGATCCAAACCACCGTCAGCAAGGCGTGCCCGCGGCTCCATCCTCCGCGGAGGCGGTGCCGGAGGTTTGCCCGAAAACCCGGTCACGCTTGGCCACGGCGTAGCAGGCAGGCGGCGAAGATCCCGTTGAAATGCCGGCGCCCGCTATGTCGCGGCCGCTTTTGTCAGGAGAGATATCGTGGACTTCTGGACGGAAACCATCGGCTTTTTAGGCAGCGGCTTTGCCGTG
>NZ_JBIRCY010000155.1:0-1616 GCF_044326205.1 Mesorhizobium sp. IMUNJ 23232 | reverse complement strand
GGGTCTGACGCAAACTCGCTGCATCTTTGGCTCAGGTCGCGCCGACGAGACGCGCCTGGAGCAGATCGATCTTGGCGCGGCCGTACATCTGCCGCTTGATGAGTTTGAGCTTGGTGATCTGGCCTTCGGTCTGACCATTCGACCACGGAGAGATGATGGCGTTGCGGACGGCGTCGATATCCTTTTCCACGCCGTTCGCGAACGATCCGACGAGACTTGTCTTTGCGTCCGTCAGCCAACTATCCAGTTTTTCAACCGCCTTCGATCGGATCATCGTCTGAAAGTCGTCGATCAACGTTCGAGCGGTGGTCAGGTCAGGAACATTGCTCTCGATTGCCGCGACCAGCACGGCGTCAGATTTGGACAGGTCGTTGCGCGCCAGCGTCATGAGTCTGGCGATGCTTCGCGCCGAGGGCGTACGGGCAAGTGCGCTTTGATCGGCCTTTTCGGCCAACCGTCGCCGCCGCGCCCATTCAGAGATGACGCCGATCTGGCCGCGGAAGCCCTTCTTGCGCATTTCGCGCCATAATGCCGATGCATTGCGCGCGCCCTGCGCCCAACGGCTGTCGAGCCAAGGGAGCCATTCCTCGATCGAGCTTTGGCGGACACGGAACACATCGGAGCGCTGACCGCGCAGGACGCTGCGGACGAGCTTGCGGCTATGCCCGGTCCGCTTAACGATCTGCTTGATCGGGATGCCCTGCTTCGACAATTCCAGAATGGCTTCGTTCGTTTCCTGCCGCTGCAGGAAGCCTTCATATTGAAGGTGTTCGGCATAGGTCAGAAGCTTGGGGTCGATCACGGAGCTGCCAACCGCCTTTCGGATCTGACGCATGGATTTGCCGACAGCGTCGAGAAAGGCGCGGCTCGCGTTCTCCATCAGATGCCATCGATCTGCTACCTGGTCGGCATGAGGCAGCGCTTTGGCGACGGCCTCGCCATATCCACCGCCTCGATCGCGGGCGACAATCGAGATCGACGGATGTCCTGCGAGCCAGGCCCGCGAGGTGTCCTGTTCCCGATCTGGAAGCAATGTAACGGGCCTGCGCCGTTCGAGGTCGCAGACAATTGTCCCGTATCGCTGGCCGCGTCGGAATGCGAAGTCGTCGATGCCGATGATGGCGAGCTTGTCACCCAGCTGCTCAGTCCGCCGACGCACGACACGCAACAGGGTATCGTTGCTCACCGGCATCGTCAGGCGATCGGCAAAGGCCGCGGCCGGCCTGCCGCCCAACGCCAGCCCCAAATGATGAACAATGGTTTCAAGGCGTCCGGTCCTCCGCGACAACGGAGCCAATACGGTGTCGCCAAAACGCTCAGCAAAGATCCGGCGGCGGCAAAGAACGGCGCCGCACCAGAAACGACGAACCGTCACCCGCAAGACAACACGTCGGCCAGCGATGGGCAGATCGGCAGCTTGTCGTATATACCGGCTCTGGGTTCGACGGGAGCAGGCCCCACAGCACGGGCATGTTGCAGAAACCGCCGCGGCGCGCACGTCAAGAAATACGCAATCCGTGTCGATCTCCGTATGCTCGACGACGAAGCCTGCCGGCGCCAGTCTCGTCGACCCAAATCTCCGTTCCATCGCGCTGATTCCCTCTCGAAAATTGCGC
>NZ_JBIRCY010000154.1:0-1643 GCF_044326205.1 Mesorhizobium sp. IMUNJ 23232 | reverse complement strand
TGCCCAAGGTCGCCAAGGGTCCATGGCTTATCAGGTCGTTCGTGGATCAATTGAAGCGCCGGTCCTATGTGCGGGTCCGCCATCGCCCCGAGCCACCCGCCCTCTCCGTAGTCGAGAGACTTGATCCAGCTCCGCAACACCTCGACGAAGAGTACTTCTGTCAGCCGCGACAGTGCGATGTCCTGGCCGGGACGCGCAAACGCCGACTCGCTAACCATGCGTTGCAGAATCGCCTCGAGTCCTCCGCCGCCGTCTGTCGACTTCAGGAGAAGCAGGGGTGGAAGCAATTCCAAGACGCTGCCGCGCGAGGGCCGCTCCACAGTGAAATTGCCGCAGATCATCGTCGAGAGAGGTTGCGCGCTGCCCCCATGACGAACGACGCCAAGGCGTCCAGACGGTCGATCGAGGTCTAGGATCTGTAAAGGCGTCGCCCGGCGGTCCGAATAAATCAGGTGCGGCTCGCCGCGCGTGACGACGACAAAGTCGCCCTCAGTCATGCGGAGTTCTCGTCCCTGTTCAAGCACGAGGGTAGCTGAGCCGCGACTGAGATAATGGAACAGAGCGTAAGGGCGCGCTGGCAATGCCAGATTCCATGGATAGCCGAGTTCGAAGTGGAAGAGCAGAGTCCCACCGAGGCGGACGCGATCGAGCACTTGGGCAAGGATGTCCATCGCTCCACGCTAATACGGCGGACGGTCAGACACAATATTCGGACGATTGGAGCCTAACGTCCGAGAACTCTACGTCCTACTTCACCTCAGGTCGAGCCAACACGTCGCGCAGCATACCATTTCGCAAAATGGCTGATGGAAGAACCGCGATTTTGCCGACGCCTGCCCTTCTCTGGACCCAATTCGTCCGCCATCCCAACAGGAGCAAACTATGCGAAATCTTCTACTATCGGTCGCCACCGTCCTCATGGCCGGAGCGACATTTGCCGCCCCCGCCCAATCGGCTCAACTGCCCAAAGGGGCGGCTCACAATATCGTGCTCGTCCATGGCGCTTTCGTCGACCAGACGAGCTGGAAGCCGGTTGCCGACATCCTCACGAAGAAGGGATACAACGTCACGCTCGTTGAAAACCCGCTCACCTCACTCGCTGCGGACGTCGATGCAACCAAGCAGGCACTTGCGAAACAGAACGGCAAGACCGTGCTCGTCGGTCACTCCTGGGGCGGCGTCGTGATCACGGAAGCAGGCAACGATCCCAAGGTGTCGGCATTGGTCTATGTCTCCGCGTTCGCGCCGGATGTGGGACAATCTCTGGCGACCTTGGCCACGAGCGGTCCGGCAACCGAAGGAGCCGCGGCTATCCGTCCTGACGACAAAGGCAACCTCACCATCAATCCCAAGGTGTTTCCTTCGGCGGTCGCCGCTGACCTGCCCCCGCAGATCGCCGAGTCCCTGGCAAACCATCAGCTTCCGCTGAACCACACGGCGTTCGAGGCACCGGTCGATACGGCCGCCTGGCGCGACAAGCCGACATTCTACGTGATCAGCACCAAGGACAAGGTGATCGCACCCGAGGCCCAGAAGTTTTTCGCCGCCGAAATGAAGGCCCAGACGACGGAAGTCGCCGGCAGCCATGCTTCGCTCATCGTCCACGCGAAGGAAGTCGCCGCGGTCATTGAAAAGGCCGCGCT
>NZ_JBIRCY010000153.1:0-1693 GCF_044326205.1 Mesorhizobium sp. IMUNJ 23232 | reverse complement strand
CAGCGACTTTGATCAGCAGCCCGACCGGCCATTGTCGCGAATCTAGCAACCGCAATTTGCCCATTGCTTGCCCACGCGACAACAGACCGACTGCCGGCACCATGTCAGGCGTCGTACCGCGTGTTCCAAAGGCTCCTCGAATTGGCTTGGCAGGCTTCAAAATGTGATACTTACCAGCGCGAGATATAAGATCGCGCCGATGACACATACTGCGAGTATGAACAGCAGCCACGCCGCCGGCTCGGCAATTACCCGTTCAAGGTAATTCACGAGGTGACAGCAGAAGTTGGATGTTGGCGTGATGTGACGGAAGACAACGATGTCCTCCTTTCGTTGGGGCTAGGGCTCGATGGCCGCCCTCAATCGATAGCGCCCTGAAAACGGCTACCGACATTTACGATGTACCAGCACAACAATCCGATAGCGAGGCTATTCGGCAGGGCGGACACGAATTGTCAGCGACGCAGGTCAATATCGTGCTACGGTGACTACTTGCGCGCAACAACCGGCGCGCCTCTCCATTCAGATCGGACGCATAGATGCACGCCCCAATATGGATCGCTCCCGTCCTCTTCGGCGCGGGAGTGGGAGCTGTTGCCCTCACCGTCGTGGGTTTCACCTGGGGCGGCTGGGTTACTGACCGCTCCGCGAAACTGATGGTGAGAGATGGCGCAGCCGCGGCCGTCGCGTTGAGTTTGACACCCTACTGCATGGAGCGATCGAAGACCGATCCCCGCTCGGTGGAAATTCTTGCGGACATGAAAATTGCGAGAGCCTTCGAACGCCCTGGGATGGTCCAAAAGGCGGGTTGGGCGACGCCGCTGGGGCAGGACAAACCCAATCCTGAGTTGGCGGCGGCATGCGGCTTAGCAATTAACCACGAGTATTTTCGGCTCGCCAGCTGAACGTATAGGGGAGCCTAAGGTGCTTACATCAACATTCGCTGCTCTTAGATCGCGCGGAATTCGGTTTCACGAATTGCGCGAAGCCACAGTCACAAATTTCGATATGCCGAATCACACTCCGATCCGCTTGCTGGACGGCCCGCCGGACGGGGCAATGCAAGCGTTCTGGGACCAGATGATATTGGCCCGGCGCGCCTACCGCCAAAAGTCGGGCCACAACATCGAGCAAATCCTTGGGAAATAAGGCCGTGAGGAACCAAGGCCTGTGATACCGGTTCCAGATGGATTCCGGTGCTTGAGGGCGCCGACATGCTTTCGTCCAAAGGGGAACGCGATGCAGCGAAACTCAATTCGAGACAAGGAACTGGAAATACGAGCTCAAGCGCTTGACGATCACTGTCGAGACTTCGGCATCATCCCGAGCCAAATTTCAAAAGGCCTGGTTCGCGAAAGCGTCGCGGCGCGAATTGCGATACTCTTTGGAGCCGGGATTCATAGCGTCGAAGGTTGAAGAAAGCGCTTCGTTTCGATCGTTCGATGTAAGAAATCAGACGCATCACCAAGCCGCGTAAATCGCTGTCGCCAGCCACGCGCACACCCCCGCCAGACTTGTGCTACCGAAGCCCCTCGCGCCTCATTCCAGCTCCAGTTCTCGCCGAATACCTAGGCCTCGTGGACAAAGGGTAACCAAAGCTTGACTGCTGCGATGGTGACGAAGCCGAGGTAAGACTCCTTTGTCTTGTCGTATCTGGTGGCGACGCGGCGCCAGTTCTTGAGCTTGTTGAACA
>NZ_JBIRCY010000152.1:0-2292 GCF_044326205.1 Mesorhizobium sp. IMUNJ 23232 | reverse complement strand
CAGCCGGCCGGCGAATACCGCGTCGACCACGATGAAGAGCCGATCGAAGCGGTCTCGCGGCTCGCCTGGCGGCGCGTTGCAAGCTTCATCCACCTGCCCGCGATCTCGGCGCAGCGGCCGACACAACAGATGGTGCCGATCAACTCGGCGGACCTAGACGCCGCACTCGAACAGGACCTCCGACAATCATGACCGCGACCACCCTTATGCAGCGCAGGTTCCGCGCGATCCGGCACGAAGCCGCCAGCCATCTCTATTCGATCGGGCAGGCCGTCCGGCTGAAAGGCGGAATGGGAATGCCAGCGAAGGCCAACGACATCTATCGGATCACCGGCAAACTGCCACCCAGGGGCGACTCTCCCCAATACCGCATCCGTAACGACGCAGAGCGTCACGAGCGGGTGGCGGCGGAAGACAGCCTGGAACTGGTCGACATGTCTCGCCTCGGAGACGACGCAACTCTCATCAAAAGGACGTTCGGCGATGGCCAAGGGACAGAAGCTTAGCCGCCGCGAGATCCTAAAGCCAAAGCAGGAGAAGGCTCCGGCGAATGCTGAAAGCAATTTCGGCAGCCAGATCAAGCTGGCTACCAACGCCCCGCGGGCGAAGAGCAAGAACTAGGCGTCACATTTATCTGGGATCGAAGGGGCGGACGCCGTTGAAGATCGTGATCGAATTCTACCGTACCCGGCATCAGGACGACGCCCATGCCGTCGTCGGCCGCGAGGCCGGCGAAGCGATGGATGTCGACGACGCGATCAGGATAGCGCGATCGCTTTCGGCGACGCTCGACATGCCGCAGCGCCCGGACGCCGTGACGATCATCGATGCTGCCGGGGGAACCATTTATTCGGGCGCCCTCGACCCTGCCCCTATTCCTGAAGGAAGGCCGACATCATGACCATCTTTGGCAAACAAATGCAGCGGGCATTCGAAACCCGCGCGATCTCCGCTTGGGAGAACGAAGGCGGTGCTCCCGGACGCGATTCCATGGATCATCACTACGGCCGCCGCGTCGAAGCCGACCGTTCGTGGAGCGTCTATCACGTGTTCACTGGCGATACCGCGCATTCCGACGGCCGCCCGATGACCGGCCTTAGCCGGTCGGAGGCAACCGGCAGGATGATCGCCCTCAATCTTCACAATGAAGGGCGCAGGACTGAACGACGCAGCCTCGCGTCGCCAACCGGCCCGAGCGCCCATGAAATCGAAGTGCTGAGATCATGACCCTGGGTTTCCCTAATCCGAGCCGCAGCTTCGACGACGAGCGGAATGCGATCCGCTTCATCGGCCACGACGGCATGTTCGAGGTGCGGTTCTTCATCGAGGCGGCCGCTCTGGCAAAAACCGGCCTTAAACCGCACGCAACAAAGGTATCGGAAGCGGATTACCTCGCGGCCTTCGATTCTGCGCGCGGCTCGATCCAGGACGTCGCCCGGAAAGCCTACGCCCATGGCCACCAGACCTCCTATGTGCTGACCGCCGCCGATTTTCGGCGATAGACTATTCTTGGCACTAACTTCTGGCACCGCTGGCAAGGCATTTTTGGATCGCCAGAACGAAATCGACGCTAGACCCTTGCGGGCGGTTTTGCCTGCGCGGTGACGTTCGCATAAACCTACGAAGTAGTTGTAAACTCGTATTCTCCGCCTGCAAGGATCAAGCCAGGCACGTCGAGTACTATGTTAAACCGCTTAAAGAGACGAAAAAATTCCCCTAAAGTAAGCTCTATCTCAATATCCATGAACTTAGCCGACCGCGGCTGCAAAAGTTGAGCGACGGCCTCGGCGCATTCTGTTCTATCGGTCACTACAATGCGCACCCAAGGGCGCCCGCGTGACGAGGCCTGTTCGGACACCGCGATCCTTACTACATGATCGTCCTCCCTAATATCTCCTCTTTCTCTGAAAAACTGCTGCAAAGATCGTCTATCAGATTCATCTGCGGAAACGGTCCCTTTCCAGGCGTAGGTAGATATTGCCTCCGGCAGCGTTCCCATTCCCTGACGCAACATCACTTCAATACCACATTGTCAAAAGAGGGTTATCAAGTGTCGCGGAGTGTCGTGTGAAAGGTTTGAGGAGTGAGATTGTGGTCATTTTACCGCAGTCCATAGAAAACTGGCCAAAACACCGACAACAGGATGGCGGCTACCCACATCATCACAGCGACTTTGATCAGCAGCCCGACCGGCCATTGTCGCGAATCTAGCAACCGCAATTTGCCCATTGCTTGCCCACGCGACAACAGACCGACTGCCGGCACCATGTCAGGCGTCGTACCGCGTGTTCC
>NZ_JBIRCY010000151.1:0-2322 GCF_044326205.1 Mesorhizobium sp. IMUNJ 23232 | reverse complement strand
GCCATCTCGATCGTGTTTTCATGATGACTCTCCTGTCCGGATTCCTGTTGAGGCGTGGGATAGGCTGACGAGCCAGATACGTTGTGTTCCCACTTTTGCGATGCGCCCCTTGAGCTTTCCGCGTCGGAGCCAGCCGTAGGCGGTCTGACGATGGACGCTGAGCTGTTCGGAGAGTTCCTGCAGGGTCACCTCGTCGTCATTGCGACGGGGAACGTTGCCGGACCAGATGGGTCGCTTCTTTCCAAGTCCCTTTCGTACCAGAAGCTTCTGGACGATCAACGCGTCGAACATTGGCTTCTTCGCAGGCGTCCAGCCTTTTGCATTGAGATCGTCTGCTATCTGTCGAGCGGTAGCCCCCTCAGCACGGAGCGCTGCGATCCGATCCAGTATTTCGTCGTGATGCTCCAGCTGTTCAAAGCGTCTTACGGTTCGGACAATCGGATGCGTCGTCACGATCTCTCCGGCCCAGTGGCATTTTACCTCGGCACGCTCGGTTTCTCCGAACACCCGGATGACGACGCGATCGAGCATCATTCGGGCGATGGTTTGCCGGTCGCGTGATGTGGTGGACTGCGCCCTCCACAGGGCAGGCACATCTTCTGCCAGCCGGCGGACCGTGTCCTTTTCCTCCGCCGTTAGCCGCTCAGGTTGTCGCGCAAGGGCGCGCTGGTGGTCATCCGCGAGCGCCTGTTTCGTCGCCATTGCTGCTTCCCAATCTCGTTCAAGCGTCCGCGCGACCAGACGGTTGGCAGGATCGACAGCTTCGTAGCGCCGGCGTGCGAGTGCTGTTTCATAATCCGCGCGTTCCAGTCGCTGCTTCCAGCCGTCGTGGAGCTGCTGTCGTTCGAGTTCGATATCCTCGGCAACTTGAAGGCTGACGTCGATTGCGGCCGGCGAAAGGGCCTCAAGAATCAACGCGGTCACACATGTGTCCACCGGACGAGCGCTAATCGACTGGCACCGTGGACCGCCGTAGGTGGTGGCCTCATAGCTGCAGCTATAGCGCGCTTCCCGTCCGTCATCATTGTAGCCAGTCACCATTTTACGGCCGCACACGCCGCAGACGATCAAGCCGCCAAGCAGTGCTGCGCCACCACGCGGGACACCGGTATATCGCGAACGGTTTGCCGCCATCAGTTCCTGATTCCGCTCATAGGATTGCCAGTCAATGTACGCTGGATGTGCGTTTTGGTGCAGCACCATCCATTTTTGCGGATCGCGAACGAGGCGTCGGCCGCTATGCGGTTTGCCGGGAAGCCGGAGGCGTCCGTCATGGTGACGGCGCCCGAAGACATACGCACCGGTATAGCCAGGGTGACGAAGCATGTCGCCGAGCGTCGCGGTATTAGGTCGGTTCCAGCACACGTCGCCCTTTTCAGGGCCGCTCCGTATACGATCGGGAAGCGTGATGTCGTGGTCCACGAGGTATCGCAGGACGCCACTGATCGAGCGACGCCTTTCGAACAAAGCGAAGACCAGGCGTATGACCCTTTGAACCTCCTCGTCCGGGTCCAGTGCTACTTCTCCTGAGGGCTTCAGCACATAACCGCGCGGCAGACCAAGGATGAGTTCGCCACGACGCGCCTTGGCTTTGCGCCCTTCGTGCATCCGGGCTTTTAGAATATGGAGTTCAGCTTCACTCATCGTGCCCTTCAGGCCGAGCAACAGCCGGTCATTGTAGGTGCTCGGATCGTAGATGCCGTCGGCATCGCCGATCAGCGTATCGAACAACGCGCACATTTCCAGAAGTTGATGCCAGTCACGGCACGATCGTGCGAGGCGCGAGACTTCGATGCCAATGACCATTCCGACATGGCCGAGCCCAACCTCAGCGACGAGACGCTGGAAGCCCGGCCGATCAAGCGCCGATGCGCCCGAGCGGCCCAGATCGTCATCGATCACCGTTATCTGGTCACGACGCCATCCCAGCCGCAATGCCCGATCCGCCAAGGCGTATTGAAGCCGCGTTGACTCGCGGTTGTGCTCGACCTGTCGAACCGTCGACTGCCGAACGTACACGATGGCCTGGCGATCATTGTGGCGGCTGTGGATCTTTTCCGGCAACGTGAAGGTGAGCAGGCTCGGTTCTGCATTCATGACCGATCTCCCGATCCGTCGACACATTCCGTTGTATGAGGCTGCTGATCAGCGCTACGAGGCGTCGACGCCGATCTGCCGGCAAATCCGTCCATCGGATGTGTATTCGCTTCTGGCTCATCCCGATTCGCCATCCATTGGGCCAACAGAATCAGCGCTTTGTGGCCAATGCGTGGTATCAACGGAACCTCACCTTCAGAGGTTTCCCGGCTATGCGTTCTCGAT
>NZ_JBIRCY010000150.1:0-2484 GCF_044326205.1 Mesorhizobium sp. IMUNJ 23232 | reverse complement strand
CTCAATAACCCCATGTCGATCACTCCGATGTCCCCCACACGTGCCGTGTGGGAGGAGCTTCAAACATGGGTCAATTCTCGATGGAAAAACCTCCGTCGACTGGGTCACTTCTCAGTGGAAATCAACAGGGAGTCCGTCGAGACTCTGTTGAACGGCAAGCCGATGCCGTCTCTTCCTCCCCTCGATCTATCACAAGCGTCCATGGGGATCGGTCTGCATCCTTCCGTCGTCACCGCAGATCGGCTGGAAGTGCTGCGCTTCATATCTGATGAACTGCGCATCAGCTTCCGTTGCTGCGGGTCGTCGGCCCTCTCCCTAATCGAGGTGGCAATGGGCGAGACTGACGGCTACGTGGCCCTGGGAGATTCGACCTGGGACGTGATGGCTGGGCTGCCGATACTCGGCAATCTGGGTGTATCCCACACTATCGACTGGGACCGCACCCACCTGGACGCAAAGCTACGGTTCGCATGCGGAAGCAAGGAGTTCCTGGCAAAGGTGCGCCCTCTGCTGGAGAGTGTCGGTGACAGCCCGATGTCGAGCGGAGTTGCCCATGGTTAGCGACGCCCAGGCAGAGGTCCGCGGAGCTCATGAAATGTCGCCTGCAGAACTGCGGCAGCGCACCGTAGACGGCAGGGGCGTCGCAGACATCCGCTTGCTGCAGGCAGAAGATGGTCCAGGTCGAGGACAGCGGCTGCTTGTCGCTCGAAACGCGGCTGGCATCGGATTTGAGATTGCAGTGGACCGAGGCTTCGATATTTCCAGCGCGACTTGGCGTGGAATAAACATCGGGTGGAACAGTGCAAACGGAATGCCGTGGCCGCTCAATTCGGTCGATGCTGAAGAGGGCATTGGCTTCTACAGGAACTTTGATGGCTTCATCGTCACCTGCGGCCTCGACCACATAGGTGGCGCCCGAAAGGGTGACGCGGACCGCTATATCCACAAACATCGCAAGCAGGTTTTCAATCCCCTGCATGGGAGGATCTCCAGCCAGCGGGCCACTCTTGCGGGCTATGGCATCGACTGGAGCACCGACGTCCCGGTCATCTGGGCGGAAGGTGTCGTCAGGCAAAGTTCGGTGTTCGGCGAGAACCTTATCCTGCGGCGTCGCGTATCAGTCGATGTTTTCGGTCAAGCGATCCTAATTTACGACGTCGTCGAGAACCGGGGATTCCGACCGACACCGCATGCGATCCTCACCACGTAAACTTCGGCTATCCGTTTCTCGATCAGGCGACTGAGATTTCAGGCGACCTGAGTGGCGAGATCGTCTCAGCCTTCAACGGCGAGGACAAGCGCCCACGTGACGACTTCGTCGACTATTATCAGGAGGTGCCTGTCGTTTCCGATCGGACAACCGCGTCTGTCGAACTGCGGAACAGAACCTTGCTCGGAGGAATGCACGTCCGACTTTCCTTTTCGCGGAATGAGCTTCCGAGTTTTGGCGTTTGGAGAGCATTTCAGTCGGGGGTCTATGCTTTCGCGCTGGAGCCAGTCCCGGCGATTTGATCCGGAGGGGAACTCGCCTGACTCAATCACTTTGGGGGCAGGAGAGAGCGCCAAATACGCGATCGAGGTCGCGCTGAGGTCCTCCTGATTATGTTCGGTATCACTATCCGCACTTCATCCGACGCGCAGCTATTTTGGCGACTGGTGAAAAGGGCCTCCGCACTCGAGCGCAGTCCGTCAATGGAGGCGCTTGGTTACGCACCACATATCACTTTAGCGCGCTACTCTGAGGGGTCGGACAAGTTACTACTCGAAGCGGCAAGCAGACTTCGGGACCAAAATGGCCTTCTACTGACATTCGATCGCATCAGTTTTTTTGACATTGATCCAATCGTCTTGTGGCTGTCGCCCCTTCCCGATCAGCGCCTTTTCGATTTGCATGGTAAGCTTCACGAGGCTATCGACCCGCAACTCTGCGACCCACACTATCGACCTCTGCAATGGACGCCGCACTTAACGCTTGCGACGACCGTTGACATTGCTCACCGCAACCAAGTGCTCGAACTTACCAGCCAGCCGTTCGAACGGATTACGTTGAGGTTTGATGCTGTTGATTGCGTTTCCTGGCCCCCAGTTCGCATCTTAAGCACGCTGCAGTTGGCCTGACGGTCGATCAATGCCGTGGTCTCGCTGGCTGATTGGCCATGCAGGCCGCCATGATAGAGCGCGAGCGCGTCCCACGCTTTCGCAGTAGGCCACGGACCGGGTTCCGTTGACGGCCAGCCGGCTGGCCCTCGCACAACCAATCCTCAAAGACATCGAGCGAGCCTGACCGACAGCCGCCCGATGTCTCGGCTACAGATCAAGCGGCGACACGTCGGAACGCCATGGACACGCCACCTAGGTGTCATTTCCAAGGACGTTGTCCTTGATCAATCTAGCTATGGGTGGTTTTCCGCCGAGGGCGGCGTGAGGTCTGCGGTTGTTGTAATCGCCGAGCCATGCAGGCATTGCGGCGGTTCGCTGTGCGGA
>NZ_JBIRCY010000149.1:0-2509 GCF_044326205.1 Mesorhizobium sp. IMUNJ 23232 | reverse complement strand
TGTCAATGGCGGCGCAAAACCAGGCCGTTGGGCGGCGCAAAAGTAGGCCACTTGGGCCGGCAAGCGGGGAACGGCGGGAGGGCGTAGCCCGACCACAGTTTGCCGCTTGCGGCGTCGGCGATTCCCTTGAGGGTTTCAGCCTGCCTTTCGGGCGCGGCTTTGGGCGAGACGGTAGCTTTCGCCGTTCATCTCGAGGATGTTGACGTGGTGGGTGATGCGATCGAGCAGTGCGCCGGTCAGACGCTCGGAGCCCAACGTCTCTGTCCATTCATCGAAAGGCAGATTGCTGGTGATCAGCGTCGCGCCGCGTTCGTAGCGTTGCGAGATCAGCTCGAATAGCAACTCCGCGCCGGTCTTGGACAGCGGCACGAAGCCGAGTTCATCGATGATGAGGAGTTTGTATCCGGTCATCTGCTTCTGGAAGCGGAGCAATCGCCGCTCGTCGCGCGCCTCCATCATCTCGCTGACCAGGGCGGCGGCGGTGATAAAGCCGACGGGCAGGCCCTTCTGACACGCCGCAAGTCCGAGGCCGAGCGCCACATGTGTCTTACCCGTGCCGCTGGGACCAAGGGCGATGACGTTCTCGCGCCGCTCGATCCATTCGCAGCGTGCCAGTTCCAGCACCTGCATCCTGTTGAGCTTCGGGATGGCGGCGAAGTCGAAGCTGTCGAGGCTTTTGACGACCGGGAACCTTGCCGCCTTGATGCGGCGTTCGACCTTGCGGCGGTCCCGTTCGATCATCTCCCGCTCGGCAAGTCGGGTGAGATATCCGACATGATCGACGCTCTCGGTGGCGCATAGTCGGGCAAGCTTTTGATACTCGCGCTGGAAGGTCGGCAGCTTGAGGGTTTTGAGATAGTGGGAGAGCAGGATCTCGGGAGCTTCGGTGCTCATGCCGCCTCTCCTGCATCCGCCGACAGAAGCCGCATGTACGCCTTTGTCGAGGTCGTCTCGACATTTGCTCTCGGCAGGTAGGGATAGATGGACAGGTCCAGTCGCGGCGGCCGACGCTCCACCCGGCACAGGAGAAGATGTTTGACGGCATCGAAGCCAATTGCGCCAAGCTGAAGGGCCTGCTTCACCGCCGCATGCAGGTCGGCGAGTTCGAAGCTTTCCAGCAGCCGCAGCACCTGCACATACTCGCGCCGGCCGTGCTTGTTCATACGCGCCTCCATGAGGCGGCGCAGCGTGGCGAACTCCTCAGGCAGGTCCCAGCCTTGCAAGGGCGCTGCCTGATCCAGCGCGTTGATCTTCCGCTCGATCAGCGGCAGGTAATGCAGCGGATCGAAGACGACGTCTTCCCGCTCCCAGCTTCGAGGATGACGGGCGATGATCTCGCCACGGCAGCCGATGACCACCTCGTCGACATAGCCGCGAACCCAGACCTCTTGATGGCCGAAGGCGACCGGAACGGAGTAGTCGTTGGTCTTGTATCGCACCAGCGACTGGGCCGTGACACGGGCGCTGGCCTGGTCGCACGCCTCCAAAGGCGACGCCGGCAACGGACGCATGGCGGCGAGATCGCGCAGCAAGCGCTCCCCGATCGTCTCGGTCTCACCACGCAGCCTGTCGCGCTGACGCTTACGACATTGCTCTTCCAACCAGGTGTTGAATGCATCCCATGTCGCAAATTGCGGAATCGGGACCATGAAGTTGCGCCGGGCATAACCGACAAGACCCTCGACGCTTCCCTTGTCGTTGCCCTTGCCGGGCCGGCCATACCGATCCCGGATCAGGTAATGCGATAGGAATCCGCTGAACAGCGTTGCCCGCTTGCGTGTGCCGTCGGGCAGGATCTTCGCCACCAGACAGCGATCGTTGTCGTAGACGATCGATTGCGGAACGGCCCCGAAGAAGGCGAACGCATGGATGTGGCCATCGACCCAAGCCTCCGACACCGCCGCCGGATAGGCCCGCACATAGCAGCCGTCGCTGTGCGGCAGATCCAGCACGAAGAAGTGCGCCTTCCGCTCCACCCCGCCGATCATCACCAGTGCCTCGCCGAAATCGGCCTGCGCGTGGCCCGGCGGATGCGACAGAGGCACAAACACCTCCTGGCGACGCTGCTCACGCTCGCGTATGTAATCCTTGATGATCGTGTAGCCGCCGGTGAACCCGCATTCGTCGCGAAGCCGGTCGAACACCCGCTTGGCCGTGTGGCGCTGCTTGCGCGGCACCTTCACGTCCTCGTCCAGCCATCGATCGACGGTCGAAACGAACGCGTCGAGCTTCGGCCGCCGGATCGGTGACCGCCGCCGGTAGCCGGGCGGGGTCGAATACGACAGCATCTTGGCAACGCTGTCGCGCGATATGTTGAAATGCTTCGCCGCCTGCCGCTGCGTCATCCCCTCCGAGCAAGCCAGACGGACCTTCAGATAAAGTTCCACGGTGTAGATCCCCTAACCCTCCTGCGCGAACCCCAGGAGGAAAATAGGTGGACGACTTTTACGCCGCCCGCAGCCGGACTATCCCGCCGCTACCGTGGCCGGTTTTTGCACCGCCGCGCTCA
>NZ_JBIRCY010000148.1:0-2549 GCF_044326205.1 Mesorhizobium sp. IMUNJ 23232 | reverse complement strand
GGCAGCAAAGGCCCGATCAGTTCCCATTCCTCGTCCGTCAGACCAACACGTTCGCCCAAGGCTGCCTCCAAAAAGAAGCCTTGAATCAAAACCGGATTCTCCAGTCAACCTTTGTCAACGGACGCTAATGCTATAGTCTCCCCCAAAGAAATCGTCGAATGCATAGGTCAATCCGACGCAATTCATCTTGATAGTGAGAGAGTCGCCCAATACCACAAACGTGTTGACCACTCGCATTTTTGTTGCTCCTCCGCGTTGCAGCGGACCCTAGCGGCGCGCAACCGCTGTGTCGACATGACGATTGTCCGGCCTGAGCAAGGGAGCCTGGCCACGTCGCCAAAGCCGCTTCACTGAAGCAGGATGTCCATCTTCTTCGCGCTCTCGGTGAACCTGCACCGGCACAGGCGAACCATTGTCTCGAATTAGATTCAAACTGTGCCAATTTGGAACTGAAAGTTGTGGCGCGCTTTTTGCTCCATCCCAAGCGGGGGGAATCAAGTGAGGGATCAATGGCTGACAACCAAGAACTTATTGAACTGACAGCGGATATCGTCGCCGCATACGTCGCCAACAATCCGGTGCCGGCTGCCAGTCTCCCGGAACTCATCCGCACTATGCATTCAACGCTCGCATCCCTGGCCGACACTATTGAACCCGAGCCGGAGCAACCGCAAACGCCAGCGGTAAATCCAAGGAAATCAGTCCATGACGACCACATCGTGTGCCTGGAGGAGGGATTGAAGTTCATCTCGTTAAAGCGGCATCTCATGACCAGCCACGGATTGACGCCCGAAGCCTATCGCAAGAAATGGGGCTTGGCGCCGGACTATCCTATGGTGGCGCCGACCTATTCAGCCCGCCGCTCCGAACTTGCTAAGGACATAGGCCTCGGCCGTGAGTCGGTTCCGGTCCCCCAGAAGCGTAGGCCTGCCAAGAAATGAGGGAAAGGTCTGGCTGCGGAAGCGGGGCCGGGCTCACAGTCAAATCGCGACGAAATCGGCTGCCGTGATGGTCGGCGATCCGGTGAGCGATGCGAATTTGATGGCCGCGTAGGCGCTGCCTGAGCCGTCCCTGTCGTAACAAAGATTGCCGGTATCTGAATTGTAGAGGATGCGATCGCTGGCATCCCCGGCTGATATTGCGATGTCCTGGAAGGCGCCCGCAGCAAGCACCCCAGTTGTCAGTCCGATGAGGAAGGCGTTGTCTACCTGGACGGTGTCGTCGACGCGATTGAAGTCGGTGATCGTGTCGACATTGGTGGAGGCATTCAGCGCGGTGTTGATGATTTCGTCCTTGGATGTTCCGGTGGAGAAGAATGAGGCTGTCCCGCCTGTGATCGTGCCGGAATTTTTGTACGGTGAGCGTTTCGGCGGAAAGGCCGTGCCAGACGCCGTATTTGTTGGCGTCCACGGTCCCGGTGTTGACGAGGCTCGAGGCCGTGGTCGGCGCGGCGCTGGAGGAAAGGAAGTAGACTGCGGAACTGGTCGCCCCTTCGTGTGCGATCAGCCCGTGATTCACGAGCCGCTGCTCGTTTCCGTACAGCACCACGGCGTCACCGCTATCGAATGCGCGAACCTGGCCGGTGGCCTGCACCGCGATGCTGTTTGCGCCGCCGGTCTCAAGGCCGAGAAGAATCGCAAGTCCATTCGTCGCCACCGTTCCGGCGACGATAACCTCATGGCCGCCGCCGCTACCTGACTGAGACAACCAAAGGTGTACCCCTCGGATCCGACGGGACCTAAGGCGGGAACCGCCAAGACGATCCAGTTTCGGAAACCGCCAGTTCGCCCTTGTGTTCCAACAGGTTTTGTGGCGGTGGCCATTTGTGTCGCCGGCATAGGCCCAAAGGCCCAGCCGCCTCCGGCAGAAGTCCGCATCGCGCGGCATGAGTCCTATGCAGGAACGCCATCCGAGCCGTCCCGTTCAGCCAGCAGCTTCCATCAGGAAGCCTGGATGTGTCAGACGAAAGGAAAACACAATGACGCGCTTCAATTGTTTCGCTGCGGCCCTGCTTGCGGGTTCCGCCATGGTCGCACTTCCGGCACTGGCCCAGGCAAGCGCCTCCCCCGATGCGCAACCGCCCATCCTGAAGGACGGCGGCAAGTCGGGATCGGCGGACAGCAACGGCGCCGCCGGAGGCAAGACCTCAAGCTCGGCCGGGGCGAAGGACCAGAAAGCCACGGAAGCTTCGCCCGACCAGAAGCAACCTCCGGTGAAGGCAAGGCCGCCAGCGAGGCTGCGTCCGACCCGATGAAACGCAAGCCGGCTTCGAAGGACGCGGCCGGAGCGGCCGATCCGTCGAAGAAGGATGAGGCAAAGGCCTCCGCCGAGACCAAGCAGCGCCAGCCGACCGACGAGGATTCAGCCGAGGCGCCAAATCCCAAGCAGGGATCGGCCCAAGGCACCGCGGAATCGGAACCGGCGGCGCAGCGCCCTGCCCACCGTCGAGACGGGCCGGCCGAGGCGGCGCGCGATCATCGGTCCCGACAGCCGCTCGCGGCGCAATCGCTCGATCTCGGCCTCGGCAGCGCCATCAAGCCGGGAAGGGC
>NZ_JBIRCY010000147.1:0-2900 GCF_044326205.1 Mesorhizobium sp. IMUNJ 23232 | reverse complement strand
TTTGTGGCCGGCAACCTCGCCGACGCCCGCAGTAAGATAGGAACAGCCCCGGACGCACAATCGGGAATGCGGTAGCCAACCCGCGCATCAGAGCTTGATCACCGACGTCCTTCCGTTCCGCCTCCACCCATGTGCGATTATCCGAATGAGCAGCCGTTCCCCGGATCGGACGGCCTCCTGCGCTCCAAACCTTGACAGCGGACATCAGAGCGCTGTTCCGGTGCCACCTTTCGCGCGTGGTCGTGAGCGACGATGTTGGGAGCCTTTGAGGGCTTCGACACATGACGATTTCAGAGCTTACGCTTAAGTCCAGCGATACCGAGCCCGCGCAGCGGTTTGAGGTTTTCACGGGTTCTGGCCGGCGGCGCGAATGGTTGCCGGAGGAGAGGCTCGGATCGTGGCGGAAAGCTACGATGCCGGCGAGACGGTGAGCGCGGTGGCCCGGCGATATGCATTGTCCCCGCAGCAGTTGTTCGCCTGGCGTCGGGCCGCGCGCTTGCCGTTGGAAGAGACGCCGGCGCGGGAACCATTGTTTGTTCCGGCGGTGATTGCGGCGCCGGAGCTCGAACCGTCGGGGAAGCGCGCGCGATCGACGCGGAAGCGGAAGGCCGCGCGAGACGCCGGCGTGATCGAGTTGGAGATCGACGGCGTTGCGATGCGGGTCGGCCGTGGCGCCGATGCCAGGACGGTGGCGGCGGTGATCCGCGCGCTGAAGGCTGCGACGTGATCGGGCCGACGGGTGCGGTCAAGGTGATGGTGGCGACGAAGCCGGTGGACTTCCGCAAAGGCGCGGAGGGGCTAGCCGCGCTGGTGCGCGAGACGATGGGCGCGGACCCGTTCAGTGGCGCGGTCTACGTGTTCCGTGCCAAGCGGACGGACCGGATCAAGCTGATCTTCTGGGACGGCACCGGCGTCTGCCTCTATGCGAAGCGTCTTGAGGACGGCGAGTTCCGCTGGCCGAAGGTCCAGGACGGGATCATGCGGCTGACGGCAGCGCAGCTGTCGGCGCTGCTCGAAGGTCTCGACTGGCGACGGGTTCATGAAGCGCGCCGGACGCGCGTTCCGGCGCAGGCGGGTTGATCCGCGACCAAGTGAATCAGCCCGGATTCCACTGTCGCCCGGCGTCGGCGAATATGGTCTGATCCGCTCATGGCGATGACGGCGGACCAGCTTCCCGACGATCCGGATGCGCTGAAGGCGATGGTCCTGGCGCGCGACGTCGAGAACGCCCGACTGATCCAGATCATCAGGGAACTCCAGCGTCACCGCTTCGGCCGCCGCGCCGAGACGCTGCCGGAAGACCAGTTGCTGCTGGGTCTGGAAGAAGCCGAGCAGATCGAGGCGGCCGGCGAGGAAGAGGCCGAACGTGCCGACCCGCGCGAACGCAGCGAGCGCACAGCAAAGCGCCGGGCAAACCGTGGCTCGCTGCCCGCGCATCTGCCACGCTTCGAAACGATCGTCGACATCGACGATCACGCCTGTCCGTGTTGTCGCAATGGACTGCACCGGATCGGCGAGGACGTGAGCGAGCGGCTCGACATCGTTCCGGCGCAGCTGCGCGTGATCGTGGTGCACCGGCCCAAATATGCCTGCCGTGCCTGCGAGGACGTTGTCGTGCAGGCTCCAGCGCCCGCGCGGCTGATCGAAGGCGGCCTGCCGACCGAGGCGACCGTCGCCCAGGTGCTGGTCTCCAAATATGCCGATCACCTGCCGCTCTATCGCCAGGCGCAGATCTGCGCCCGGCAGGGCATCCATCTCGATCGCTCCACACTTGCCGATTGGGTCGGCCGTGCCGCCTGGCATCTGCGTCCCGTCCACCAGCGGCTGCTGGAGACGCTAAAGTCCTCGCTAAAACTCTTCGCCGACGAGACGACCGCGCCGGTACTCGATCCGGGCCGCGGCAAGACGAAGACCGGCCAGCTCTGGGCCTATGCCCGCGACGACAGGCCATGGCAGGGAGACGACCCGCCGGGCGTCGCCTATGTCTATGCGCCCGACCGAAAGGCGGAGCGTCCGATCGCTCATCTCGCCGGCTTCATAGGAATCCTGCAGGTCGACGGCTATGGCGGCTATCGCGTGCTCGCCGACAAGAGCGGCGTGACGCTCGCCTTCTGCTGGGCACATGTGCGCCGGCGCTTCTACGAGCTCGCCGCAGCCGGTCCCACCCCGATCGCCAGCGAGGCGCTGAGACGGATCGCCGAACTTTATCGCGTCGAAGACGGCATCCGTGGACGATCCGCCGAGCAGCGCCGTGCCGTGCGCCAAGAAAAGAGCCGCCCGATCGTCGCTGATCTCGAACCGTGGCTGCGCGAGAAACTCGGGCTAATCAGCCAGAAGACAAAACTCGCCGAGGCGATCCGCTACACGCTCTCGCGCTGGGACGGCCTCTCGCGCTTCCTCGACGACGGCCGCATCGAGATCGACAGCAACACTGTCGAGCGCTCGATCCGTCCGCTCGCGCTCAATCGCAAGAATGCACTCTTCGCCGGATCGGACGGCGGCGCCGAGCATTGGGCCGTCATCGCGTCGCTGATCGAAACCTGCAAACTCAACAGCGTCGAGCCTCTTGGTTACCTCACCGATGTCATCACCAGGATCGTCAACAACCACCCCAACAGCCAGATCGACGACCTGTTGCCCTGGGCCTACATCCAGGCTCCCGAGCTCAGGGCCGTGGCCTGAAAACACCGCTCTGATGTCCGCTGTCAAGGTTTGGAGCGCAGGAGACCGTCCGATCCGGGGAACGGCTGCTCATTCGGATAATCGCACATGGGTGGAGGCGGAACGGAAGGACGTCGGTGATCGAGCTCTGATGCGCGGGTTGGCTACCGCATTCCCGATTGTGCGTCCGGGGCTGTTCCTATCTTACTGCGGGCGTCGGCGAGGTTGCCGGCCACAAA
>NZ_JBIRCY010000146.1:0-2914 GCF_044326205.1 Mesorhizobium sp. IMUNJ 23232 | reverse complement strand
AGTGATCCATCGCCTTGACGATTTCCTCGGTCATCTTCTTGGCGTCGCCGAGCAGCATCATGGTGCCGTCCTTGTAGAACAGCGTGTTGTCGATGCCGGCGTAGCCCGAGCCGAGCGAGCGCTTGACGAACAGGCAGGTGCGCGCCTTGTCGACGTCGAGGATCGGCATGCCGAAGATCGGCGAGTTCTTGTCGTCGCGCGCCGACGGATTAGTGACGTCGTTGGCGCCGATGACATAGGCGACATCTGCCTGCGCGAACTCCGAGTTGATGTCCTCGAGCTCGAACACCTCGTCATAGGGCACGTTGGCTTCGGCCAAGAGCACGTTCATGTGGCCTGGCATGCGGCCGGCGACCGGGTGGATGGCATATTTCACCTCGACGCCGTGCGCCTTCAGCTTGTCGGCCATCTCGCGCAGCGCATGCTGTGCCTGGGCGACCGCCATGCCGTAACCAGGCACGATGATGACTTTCTGGGCGTTCATCATCAGGAAGGCGGCATCGTCGGCCGAACCCTGCTTGACCGTGCGCTCGACACCGTCGTCGCTAGCCGCCGCCGTCTCGCCGCCAAAGCCACCGAGGATGACCGAGATGAAGCTCCGGTTCATGCCCTTGCACATGATGTAGCTGAGGATGGCGCCCGACGAGCCGACCAGCGCGCCGGTGATGATCAGCGCCAGATTGCCCAGCGTGAAGCCAAGTGCGGCGGCCGCCCAGCCCGAATAGGAGTTCAGCATCGACACCACCACCGGCATGTCGGCGCCGCCGATCGGGATGATGAGCAGCACGCCCAAGGCAAGCGACGCCACGACGATCAGCCAGAAGATCGTCGTGCTTTCGGTGGTCACCAGCATGACGATCAGCACGATCAGTGCAGCCCCGAGCAGGACGTTGATGACATGGCGCGCCGGCAGCATGATCGGCTTGCCCGACATGCGGCCGTCGAGCTTGAGGAAGGCGATGACCGAACCGGTGAAGGTGATGGCACCGATGGCGACGCCCAGGCTCATCTCGACCAGCGCCTGGCTATGGATGTCGCCGGCGGTGCCGATGCCAAAGCTGGTCGGCGAATAGATCGCGGCGGCCGCCACCATCACGGCGGCAAGGCCGACGAGGCTGTGGAAGGCGGCTACCAGTTGCGGCATCGCGGTCATGGCGATGCGCCGCGCGATATAGGCGCCGGCGCCGCCACCTATGACGAGACCGACGAGGATCAGCCCGGCCCCGCCGGTGGTCAGCGTGTCGAGGGTCAGCGCCAGCGTGGTCAGGATGGCGATGGTCATGCCGACCATGCCGTAAAGATTGCCCTGGCGGCTGGTGGTCGGATGCGACAGGCCACGCAGCGCCAGGATGAACAGGATGCCGGAGACGAGGTAGAGGAAGGAGGCGACGTTCTCGTTCACGTCACTTCTCCTTCTTCTTGTACATGGCGAGCATGCGCTGGGTCACCAGGAAGCCGCCGAAGATGTTGACCGACACCAGCATCAGGGCGACGAAGCCAAAGCCGGTCGCTGCCCCCGATGCTGATATGCCGACCGCCAGCAGCGCGCCGACCACGATGACCGAGGAGATGGCGTTGGTGACGGCCATCAGCGGCGTGTGCAGGGCCGGCGTCACCGACCAGACCACGTAGTAGCCGACAAAGATCGCCAGCACGAAGATGGCGAAGCGGAAGACGAAGGGGTCGATCGCCCCGCCCGACAGCGCGTGTGCTGCGTCGCCCGCCGCATCGGTTGCCGCCGGGGCATTGGCCAGATCCTGCACCGCGAGCTTGACCGCTTCGGTCGCCTTGTCGAGTTGCTCAAGAGCCTGTTGGAGAGCCGACTGTTCCATCATGCGTCTCCCTCGGTCTTCTTGGCCGCCTTCTTTCGCACCGGCTTGGCGGGTTCCGGCGTTTCAACATGCTTGTAGGGGCCGTCAGTAGGTGCCGCGCCCGCGCCCTTCTTCCTGACCACCTTGGGTTTCGCAGGTTCGACGGGCTCGACATGGCGGGCCGGGCCTTCGCCGGCCGCCGCGGGTTTGGCCGGTTCGGCCGTGACGAGCGCAGCCGCGCCGGAAAAATTCGGATGCACGACCTTCCCGCCGTCGGTCAGCATGGTCGCCTTGACCAGTTCGTCGTCGCGCTTGATGGCAATCTGCTTCGCCGCCTTGTCGACCATCGTCTCCAGGAAAGCGAACAGGTTCTTCGCGTAGAGCAGCGAGGCCGACGCGGCGACGCGACCCGGCACGTTCAAATGGCCGACGATCTTTACGCCATTGTCGGTGGTGACCACCTTGCCGGCCACCGCGCCCTCGACATTGCCGCCGCGCTCGACCGCGAGATCGACGATCACCGACCCCGCCTTCATCGACGCGACCATCGCTGCCGACACCAGTTTCGGCGCGGGCCGGCCGGGGATCAGCGCGGTGGTAATCACGATGTCCTGCTTGGCGATGTGGCCGGCCGTGAGTGCGGCCTGCTTCGCTTGGTATTCCTTCGACATCTCCTTGGCGTAGCCGCCCGCCGTCTCGGCCGCCTTGAATTCCTCGTCCTCGACCGCCAGGAATTTTGCTCCGAGCGAGGCGACCTGTTCGTTCACCGCCGGGCGGACGTCCGTCGCTGTAACGATCGCGCCCAGCCGCCGCGCCGTGGCGATCGCCTGCAGGCCGGCGACGCCGACGCCCATGATGAAGACCTTCGCCGCCGGCACGGTGCCGGCCGCCGTCATCATCATCGGCAGCGCCCGGTCGTATTCAGCCGCTCCATCGATCACCGCCTGGTAGCCGGCGAGGTTCGCTTGGCTGGACAGCACGTCCATCACCTGCGCACGGGTGATACGCGGCATCAGTTCCATCGCGAAACCGGTGACGCCCGCCCGCGCCATCTCGGCAAGCGCCGCATCGTTGCCGTAAGGATCCATGATGGCCAGCACCGC